>CAZNWB010000049.1:0-24136 GCA_964576535.1 uncultured bacterium
CCAAGCTGCCGACGCCGTACACTCGTTTCACCAAGACGTACAAGATGGTCTGGCAGGCGTACGATGAGCTGGGGGCGGCGGCCCACGGGGTCGGGCCGCTTCCGGCCAAGACCCGCGAGCTGGTCAAGCTGGGCATGGCCATCGGGGCCAGGATGGAGGGCGCGGTCCACGCCCACACACGCCGGGCGCTCGAAGCGGGGGCGACGGCCGCAGAGATCCGGCATGCGGCGATCTTGGCCATCACCACCCTCGGCTTCCCCGTGGCCATGGCGGCACTCACCTGGGTGGACGATATCCTGGGACGGAAAGGACGGGCCAAGGCGCGGCGGAGGTAGCCCACCGGGGGGCCCGAAAGGCCTTGCCGGTAGGGAGTCAGGGCGGTAGACTCGGATTCCCCAGCGAGGGGCCGCTGACGTATTGTCCCGAACCGAGGTTCTGTCATGCCGTTTCGTGCCGATCCGGAAAAGGAATACTACGCGATCCTCGGCCTGAAAGAGGGCGCCGCATCCGAAGAAATCCGCAAGGCGTACCGCAAGCTCGCCCTGCACTATCATCCCGACCGGAACCGCGGCGATGCCGGCGCCGAAGAGCGGTTCAAGGCCATCAGCGAGGCCTACGCGGTCCTGCTCGACCCGGAGAAGCGCCGGCTGTACGATCTCTCGCGACAGGCCGGGGTCGGCGCCGGCGCGGGGACGAGGGCGGGGACTCGTGCCGAGCCCGGGGCCTATTCCAGCCAGGAGGATATCCTGCGAGACCTCCTCTACAACCGGGACGCCGCCGCCATCTTCGAGGAACTCACGCGCGAATTCCAGCGCATGGGATTTCGCTTCGACGACAGCTTTGTCCGCCACGTGTTCTTCGGGGGTCGGGGCTTCGTCTTTGGCGGAGTCTTCTTCGGCGGGCCATTCAGGTGGGGTCGGACCGCAGGAGGCGAGCGGTCCGGCGGATTCCGGCGGCGGATCGAGCCCTGGGGGCCCTGGCGGGAGGCACGCCGGGTCGCCGAGACCGATCAGAAGACCCGCTCGGAGGGGCTCCTCGCCCGCCTGGGCCGCACCTTCCGGGGAGTCGTGAGCGGGATTGGACGGGTCGCCCAGCTCGCGCTGGGCGCCGGGGGGCAGGGGACAGACCTCACCCGCGACCTCCCGATCACGCCGGAGGAGGCCCGGTCCGGAGCCCGGAAGCACGTCCGGCTCGCGCGCGGGACCGAGATCGAAGAGATCGTCGTTACCGTCCCCTCAGGAGTCCGGCCGGGGATCCGCCTTCGCCTGCGCGGGAAAGGGCTGGTCGGTCAGACCGGCGTTCCGGGCGATCTATACCTCCGGATTCATATCGCGAAGTGACCACCGCACCCACCCCTCCGGGATCGCGAGCGCGGAAGGATTTGCATGGCGACTGAGATCCGCAAGACGGTCTGCCCGCATGACTGCCCGGACACGTGCAGCATCCTCGCCACCATCGAGGACGGGCGGGTGACCGCCTGCGACGGGGACTCCGATCATCCCTTCACGCAGGGGGGCCTGTGCCACAAGGTGCACCGGTATGCAGAGCGGATCTACTCCCCGCTGCGGGTCCTGTCTCCCATGCGGCGTGTGGGCGCCAAGGGCGAGGGGAGGTTCGCCCGCATCACCTGGGACGAGGCCTTGGACGAGGTGGCGGGCCGCCTCAAGGCGATTGCCGCCGAAGACGGGGGCGAGGCCATCCTGCCCTTCTCGTACGCGGGGAGCATGGGACTCGTCCAGCGGAAGGCCGGCCATGCCTTCTTCCATCGGCTGGGGGCCTCCCGGCTGAAACGAAATATCTGCGACACGGCGGCCGAAGAGGCGTGGCTCGCGACCTACGGGCTCTGCGTCGGCACCGACATGGAGGGGATCGAGGCCTCGGACCTCGTGATCCTCTGGGGCATCAATGCCGTCCACACCAATATCCATGGCATGCATTTCGTCAAGCAGGCGCGGCATAACGGCGCTCGACTCGTCGTGATCGATCCCTACCGGAACCGGACAGCCAAGCTCGCCGATGTTCACCTGATGCCGCGACCCAGCACCGATGCCGCCCTGGCCTTGGGCGTGGCCCACGTGCTGATCCGGGACGGGTTGGTTGATCGGGCCTACATCGAGAAACATACCCTGGGCTTCGAGGCCTATGCTCAGGAGGCCGCCAAGTACCCGCCGGAGCGCGCCGGCGAAATTACCGGGGTTCCACCGGCGGCCATTCAGGAGTTCGCGCAGATCTATGGCCGGGCGCGGGCACCCTTCATCCGGGTGGGCAACGGCCTCCAGCGGCACAGCAACGGCGGGCAGGCTATCCGGGCGATTGCATGCCTGCCCGGTCTCACCGGGGCCTATGCGCGGGCGGGGGGCGGCGCCCTGTGGGAAACCTTCGGGGCGTTCCCGATGAACTTCGCCGCCATCGAGGGAGAGCACCTGCAGCCGCACCCCACGCGCGAGGTCAACATGGTCCAGTTGGGCGACGCCCTGCTCCGACTGGATACGCCACCCGTCAAGGCCCTCTTCGTGTACCAGGCCAATCCGGCCGCGAACATCCCGAATCAGCGCGCGGTCCACGCCGGGCTCATGCGGGCGGACCTGTTCACCGTCGTCCACGAGCAGATGCACACGGACACGGTGGATTTCGCCGACATCGTGTTGCCGGCCCCGACCAGCTTTGAGTATCTGGACCTGTACCGGAGCTATGGTCATTACCACCTCCAGCTTGCGCGGCCCGTGATTCCGCCTCTGGGCGAGGCCCGGCACAACCTGGATGTCTTCCAGGCGCTGGCGGCGCGCCTGGGATTCATGGAGCCGATCTTCCGGAGGACGACGGAGGAGATGATCCGAGACCTTCTGGCCGTGGATTCCCCCTACCTCGCCGGGATCACGTGGGATCGCCTGGCATCGGGCGAGCCCATCCGGGTGAACCTCCCGCGGGTTGGCGATCCGTTTGCCGCCGGCTTCGGCACGCCATCGGGAAAGCTGGAGTTCACCTCCCAGCGGCTGGCGACCCACGGCCTGCCGGCAGTGCCGACCTACATCCCGGCGGTGGAGGGGCACGAGCGGAAAACGCCCGAGTTCCCCCTCCAGCTCATGACCCCGCCCGCCAAGGACTTCCTCAACACCAGCTTCGGCGCCGTGGAGCGGATGCGCGCATCCGAGGGGAAGCCCCGTCTCAAGATCCATCCGGCCGACGCGGCGCCGCGGGGGATCCGCCATGACGCGCTGGTCCGGGTGTACAACCGGCGGGGCGACTGTTGCCTCTTCGCCGAGGTGACAGAGGACGTGCCGCCCGGCGTCCTGGTCGCCGAATCCATCTGGTGGGCGAAGCATCACCCGGGCGGCAAGGGGATCAACCAGCTCACCTCGCAGCGTGTGACCGACCTGGGCGAGTGCAGCACCTTGCACGAGAATCTGGTCAACGTCGCCCCGGCCGACGGGATCCCAGGGAGGGGATGATGGCAGTGCACCGCTTGACGATCCCAACGGGCGGCGGGCGTCTCGCCGCAGCGCTCCACTTGCCGGAGGCCGGCCAACGGCCCTGGCCCTGCGTGGTGACGGCGCATGGACTCTTGAGTTCCAAGGACAGCGACAAGTACGTGCAGATCGGTGAGGTGTTCACCCAGGCGGGGATCGCCGTGTGCCGATTCGACTTCCGGGGGTGCGGCGAAAGCCAGGGGAATCTGGCGGAGACGACCGTGGCGCAGCGGGTGGCCGACCTTCGCGCCGTGGTGGAGATGATGCGGGCCCACCCCGCCCTGAGTGGACGGGTGGCCCTCCTGGGGAGCAGTCTGGGCGGCTATGTGGCCCTCTTCGCCGCCAGCACGGATTTCAAGGTCAAGGCGGTGGCGGCCTGGGCCACCCCGGCGAACCTGGACGAACTTGCCGAGCATCCGGAAAAGGTCCGTGCACAGGGTCTGGGAGACGCCTTCATCGCCGAAGTGAAGGAGGGACGCTACCTCCGCGCCCCGGTGGGCACGCGGTATTGCCTCTTCGTCCATGGTGAGCAGGATGAGCTGGTGCCCGCGGACCACGCGCGGCGGCTGGCCGGGACGGCCCTGAATCCCCGCCGCCTGGAGATCGTCCCCGGCGCGAACCACCAGTTTACGGATGCCTCGCATCGGGAGCAGGCGGTCCGGTTGAGTCTCGACTGGATCGGCCGATACTTGTGAAGCCCTCAGCCGTCAGCGTTCAGCCCCAGTCGGCCGGAAGGGATACCGTAGGCGCGAATTGGGGATCACTGCATGTGGGGCATCCAGCACGGTCCCATGGGTCCCGGCATTCGAAGTTGATGGCTGACCGCTGAAGGCCTTTCAGGAGCCAGTGGTGAACCTGTTTGCCGCCTTCGAAGCGGTGGCCGCCCGGCAGCCGGATCGGCTGGCCCTCCAGATCAAAGAGGATGCCGGCTATCGGCACCTCGTCTACGGCGAGGTGGCCCGGCAGGTCCGGGCATTGGCGGCCGCGATCGTCCGCGTGGGGCTCCGTCCGGGCGACCGCGTGGCCCTGGTCAGCGAGAATCGCCCCGAGTGGATCGTGGCCTACTTCGCCGTGACGGCGGCCGGCGGGACCGCCGTGCCCCTGGACGTCCAGTTGAGCGACGGCGAGATTGCCACCGTCCTGGAGCACGCGGGTTGCCGGATCGGCATCGCCTGCGGGAAGCAGGCGGCGCGCCTGCTGGCTCTCACCAGGGAACGGGCAACCTTCCGCGTGGTGGACCTGGACGCCGGGGCCTCGGAGGGTCGGCTCCTCGCCTTCCGGGCGGTCCTGCAGGATGCAGCCGGCGCCCACGCGGTGTCACTCCCGACCGTGACCGAGGACGCGCTGGCCTCGATCCTCTACACCTCGGGCACCACCGGCACGCCCAAGGGGGTGATGCTCACCCACGCGAACTTCCTGGCGAATACCCGGAGCATCCTGGATTTCGGGCTGGTGAATGCCGACGATAACCTGTTGGCCCTCCTTCCCCTCCACCACGCCTTTGCGTTCACGGTGCAGCTCATCCTGCTGTTCACCGGCGCCCGTCTCACGTTCCCTGCCTCGCTCAAGGGACCCGATCTCATCGCCTGCATGCAGGAGACGGGGGTCACGCTGCTGGTGGGCGTTCCGCAGCTCTTCTACATGCTGCACAAGGGGATCTTCGACGAGATAGAACGACGCCCAGTGGCGCGCCGATGGTTGCTTCGGAGCTTGCTGCGTCTCTCCGGGGCGCTCCGCCCTCGCGGGATCAACCTTGGCCGGATCGTTTTCGCGCCCGTGCATCGAAAGTTCGGGGGGCGCCTGCGGATTCTGGCCAGCGGCGGCGCCCGCCTGGATCCCGCTATAGCGGGAGACTTCCTGGCGCTGGGCTTCACCCTGACCGAGGGGTACGGCCTGACCGAGACATCACCGGTGGCCTGCTTCAATCCTCTGGATCGGATGCGGCCGGGATCCGTGGGGATCCCGCTGCCCGGCGTCGAGGTGAAGGTCGCCAACCCGGATGCGGACGGGGTGGGAGAGATCGCCATCCGCGGCCCGAACGTGATGAAGGGCTACTACAAGAATCCTGCGGCCACCGCCGAGGTGATGCAGACCGGCTGGTTTCTGTCGGGCGACCTGGGCTTCCTGGATGCCGACGGGTACCTGACCATCACGGGTCGGGTCAAAGAAGTGATCGTGCTGAGTTCGGGCAAGAACATCTACCCGGAAGAGGTGGAGGAACCGTACCTGAAGAGCCCCTACATCAAAGAGGTCTGCCTGGTCTCCCAGACGGCGGAGCGGGGTGGGGCCGAGGTGGAGGGGCTCCTGGCCCTGGTGTTGCCGGACCTGGACTCCTTCCGGGCCGAGGGCATGACCAACGTCTTCGAGACCATCCGCTGGGACATGGAGAATATCGGCCGCAATCTTCCGGCGTACAAGCGACCGACGGGCCTGGTGATCGTCAAGGAGGGGTTCCCCAGGACGCGCCTCGGCAAGATCCAGCGGCACTTGGTGGCGCAGCGCTTCCGGGATGAGCGCGCTCAGGCGGCGGGAGTGCCGGAGGCGCCGCCCTCGGATGCGGATGTGGCCCTCCTGGAGGACGAGGCGGGTCGCCGGATTCTGGAGTACCTCCGCGAAGCGGTCAAGAAGCCGGTGGTGCGGTTCGACGACAGCCTGGAGCTGGATCTCGGGATGGATTCCCTGGCGCGGGTGGAGATGCTGGTGGCCCTGGAGGAGATGTTCGGGGTGGAGATACCCGACGAGGCGGCGGCGGAGTGCTTCACCGTGCGCGAGGTGGTCGAGCACCTGCAGGCGCTGCGCGGGACGCCGCTGGGGGCGGCCGCGGCGGTCAGGCGGCCGGGGTGGGGCAAGATCCTGACGGGATCTGCACCGGCCGAGGTGCAGGCCATGGTCGAGGCCAGCAGTCGCCCCTCGGCATCCGTCGTCACCGCGGTCACCCGGGCGATCTGTGTCGCCGTGTTCCGGACCGCCTACCGCCTGCGGGTGCAGGGCCTCCGGCACGTCCCAGCGCACGGTCCCGTGATCCTCGTGTCGAATCACTGCAGCTACCTCGATGCCTTCCTCCTGGCAGCCTCGCTGCCTCTCCGCATCAGCCAGCAGATCTTCTACATGGGGTTCGAGTGGTTCTTCCGTCATCCCATCCTGGCCTGGTGGGGGCGCGGCGTCCGCGTGATCCCGGTGGACATGGACACGTACCTGATGCGGGCCCTTCAGGCCTCGGCCCTCGTCCTGAAACAGGGGAAGGGTCTCTGCGTGTTCCCCGAGGGAGAGCGGTCGGTGGATGGCCGGGTTCGCCCCTTCCGCAAAGGAGTTGGGATCCTGGCCCGCGAATTGAAAGTCCCGGTCCTGCCCGCCCACATCTCCGGCGCCTTCGAGTCCTGGCCCCGTGGGCAATCGCTGCCGAAGATCCATCGTATCCGGGTACGGTTTGGCCCCGTGGTCACGCCCGAGGAGCTGCTCGCCGGGGAAGGCCCCCGCGGCGGGGATGAGTACGAGACCATCGTCATGCGCCTGCGGGAGCGGGTCATCGCCCTCGGTCGGGAAAGCACAGGATGAATTTATCCGCAGATTTCGCAGATTACACAGATGGGCGGGGCCAGAAGGCGCGATACAGACAAAGATCAAGCTGAAAGCTGACCGCTGACAGCTGATGGCCGAGACTGGAGCGGAGATGTCGCTGGCTGGAAAGGTCGCGCTGATCACCGGGGGGACCGGGGCCCTGGGCCGGGCGGTGACTGCGGCCTTTGTTCAGGCCGGGGCCTCGGCGGCCGTCACGTATCTCCTCGATAGAGAGGTCCCGGAGTGCAAGGCATGCCTCGGCGCCCGGGCGGATTCACCCGTCTTTTTGAAGGCGGATGTGACGGTCGAGAATCAGGTTCAGGAACTGGTGAAGAAGATCGTGGGGCGCCTGGGCCGGATCGATATCCTACTCCATCTGGTGGGCGGCTATGTCGGAGAGCAGCCCGTGGCAGGGCTGTCCGAGGCGACGTGGGACCGCATGCTGAACGTCAACTTGAAGTCCGCGTTCCTCGGCTGCAAGCACGTGGTGCCCGTCATGCAACGGCAGGGAGGGGGACGCATCGTCACCGTGTCCTCGCGAGCCGCCATCAAGGTCTTCCCGGGCATCTCCGCCTACGCCGCCGCCAAGGCAGGGCTCATCGCGTTCACCGAGACCCTGGCCGGCGAGGTCCTGAAGGACAACATCACGGTCAACACCATTCTCCCCAGCGTCATTGACACGCCCGCCAACCGGCAGGCGATGCCGGGCGCGGATTACTCCGCCTGGGTGAAGCCCGAGGAGATCGCCCGCGTGCTGCTCTTCCTCTGCTCCGAGGCCTCACGCCAGATCTCCGGCGCCGCCATCCCGGTGTACGGCCGCGCCTGAACCCGTGCGGGTCCTTCCCATGGACGCTCGGAAACAGTCAACCAACCTGAGGCGATTTCTGGCCTACCTCAAGCCGTACCGGGGATGGCTGGTTCTCTCCACGGTGGTTGGGGTCGTCAAGTACAACCTGCCTGTCGCCTTTCCGTGGATCCTCAAGGACGTCATAGACATCCTGGTCACCGGCAACGGCAGCGGCGTGCGATTTTCCTTCGATCAGCTCATGGGCGCGGCCGTGCTGATCTTCCTTGCCTATGCCCTCATTACGGCGCTGCGCACCCATCTTGCCGATCGGCTGGCGCATCGCATGATCTTCGACATCCGCAGGGATCTGTTTCAGCACATTCAGAAACTGCCCCTGGAGTTCTATCACGCCAAACAGACGGGTGCGATCTCCTCGCGCCTGGTCTCGGATGTTTCCCAGGCCCAAAACTTCTTCGGCCTGGCGGGCACGAACTTCTTCATGGACTTTACGAGCCTGGTGACCATTACGGGCGTGGTGTCTTACCTGAATTGGAAGCTCGCGCTCGTCACGTACTCCACCCTGCCCCTTTACCTCTTCCTGCAGAGACGCCTCCGCCGGCGGATGCGCCTCAACTCCCGGGAGGCCCGGCGGCGCATGGAGATCCTGGAGGGCGGGATCCACGAGTCCATCGCCGGGATCTCCGAGATCAAGAGCTTCACCCACGAAGGGGAGCAGTCACGGCGCTTCGCCGATCGGTGCTGGTCCTACCTGCAGTCCGCATTCGAAAACGTCCGCATCAATGCCATCTCCCTGGGGATCACCGCCCTCCTCACCAGGGTTCCGGCCGTCCTCGTCATCTGGATCGGCGGGCATTTCGTGCTCCGGGGCGAACTCAGCCTGGGTGCCCTGATGGCGTTCTATGCCTACCTGGAGATGGTCTACAACCCGTTGACGCGCCTGAGCGAGCTGAACATCCAGTTGGCCAACTCGCAGGCTGCCATTGACCGCCTGTTCGAGTTCTTCGACCTGGCGACCGAGACCGGGACGGACGGGCAAGGCCCGCCGCTCACGGTTCGCGCCGGCGGAATCCGTTTCCAGGGAGTGGCCTTTGGCTACCTTCCCGGCCAGCCGGTCCTGAAAGGGATCACGCTCGAGGTCAAGCCCGCCAGCCGCGTGGCGCTGGTCGGCGCGAGCGGCGCGGGAAAATCCACGCTGGTCAAACTCCTCGTCCGGTTTCACGATTCCTGGGAGGGGGCCATCACCATTGACAGTCAGGATATCCGGGGCGTGAACCTTCAGTCACTCCGGTCTCAGGTGGGGTATGTCCAGCAGGATCCGGTGCTCTTCAGTGGGACCGTCGAGGACAATATCCGGGTGGGGAAGCCCGGCGCGGCCCAGGGCGAGGTGGTGCGGGCGGCGGACCTGGCGAACGCCCTCGAGTTCATCCGGCAACTGCCGAACGCCTTTCAGACGGAGATCGGCGAGCGGGGCGTCAGGCTTTCCGGGGGACAGAAGCAACGGATCGCCATTGCGCGGGCGTTCTTGAAAAATGCACCTATCCTGGTCCTCGATGAATCTACGTCGAGCCTGGACCTCCCCTCGGAAAGGCTCGTGCATGAGGCCCTGGATCTTCTTGCTCGGGGCAGGACCACCATCATCATTGCCCATCGGCTGTCCACGGTGGCCAATGCCGACTGGATCTTCGTGCTGGATGGCGGCCGCCTGGTTCAGCAAGGAACGCACGAGGCCCTGCTCAGAGAAACAGGGGGACCGTACTGGAAGCTGTGCGTCGAGCAGATGCAGGCCCTCGTGCTTCCACCGACTGGGCAGAGCGCACACCCCATCTCCGTCCCGTACGGCGGGGCGAAATATGACTTGTAATGCAACGTCCCCTTCGGGGCTGATGGAGACAGGAAGATGGGCCTGAAAGGTTTGGAGCTACCAAGAACCCAGCGGGCGATCGTGTTCCCGGCGCGCGGGAAGGCAGAGGCCCGGGAGATCGAGGTACCGGGATTCTTTGACGAGCGAGGCCCCTGGAACGTCGTGATGCGCCCGTTAGCGGTGGGTCGCTGCCCCAGCGACACGGCCTGTTGCGACGAGGAGTTCCCACCCGGATTCCGGCTCCCATCCGCGCACCAGCCGGTTGTCCCGGGCCACGAACAGGTGGTGGAGATTGTGGCCGCGTCCGAGGCGGCCCGGCGGGCCGGGATCCAGGTGGGTGCCTGGTACGTGTACGACATCAATATCGGATGCGGCGAGCCGGACTGCTATCCATGCACCGTCCAGAAGCGGCCGGGGATTGACTGCTCCAAGGGGACGCTGTTCCAGGGAATCGGCGCGGCCAATGAAGCCTGGGTCCTCCGACAGACCGGCCTGCGGCACGTGCCCGGCTCGTATGTGTACGATCCCGTGGGACGGCGGGGGGGGATCATGGTGGGCCGGCACACCCAACTGCATCCCGTGGATCGGTCGCGCCTCCGGGGAGAGGCGGACCTCGCCGTTCTTACCCAGGCGGACGGACTGGCCTGCGCGTTCATGGCGATCCGGGGGGTCGCAAAGCTCCATGCCTGGGAAGAGGGGTACCGCCCCGCCCTCTTCCTGATCGGTGGCGGGGGCCGGATCGCCTACTGGCTGGCCGAGGCGGCCCTGGCGGAACTCGGGCCGGGTGGGGTGGATCTCTTCCTGGCGGACGTGGATGCGGACCGGCTGGTGCTCACGGCCGAGCGGCTAGACATTCCACGCGGCAATACCTACCTCGTGGACCCGGACGATCCAGACGCCTTTTCCGCCGCCGCGATCCGGGGAGGCCTGCCGAACCTGGAGAAGGGGCGCTCGTTCAACCTCATCCTGGACGCCGCGGGGCACAAGTACGTGGGCGCGGCGGCGACCAACCGGATGTTCCGGGAGAAGGTCCTCGACCGGAACGGGACCTACATCACCACGGCGCACGGCGGGATCCCGGGGCTCGACGTGGCGGCATTCGAGGTCGTGTTCGCCAACCAGCGCTTCTCCGGCGCCCTCTCGCCGCACCGCTACATCCCTCGGGCGATCGCGCACCTGCAGGCAAACCTTTCTCGCTATGGCCCCCACATGGCCATCACCCACCGCGAGCTGGACGATTCTCTGGCCCAGAAGGTCCGCATCGCCGGCAAGGACCCCGACATCGGCCGCGGCGCCAACACCTACATCGCCATGTGGCACCACGATCCGGCGTGGAGCTAGCCTGGCAGTGAACACCAGTGGTATGTTCGCATCGTCCTTCTGGCTAGTACCTTGTCTGTAGCAGAGGACCCAGAAGATGGAGATAGCATACGTTACGAGCCAGGGCCGACTGGCTGTGCCTTCGCGACTGAGGCGGAAATACGGGATCAAGCCCGGCACGAAAATCTGCTTTATCGAGTCGGACGGCGAGATTCTGGCGCGGTCTAACCCGCGACTGGAGCCGATCCCGCTCCGGTCATCTGAGAGGGTCATATTCACCTGGCCGGAGCGGGACGGCTCGGCTGCCGCCCTGTTAGGCGCACTGAACGTTCCTGCATCGCATTTGAGAAGGGAGACACTGGTGCCTGCCGGGAAACAATCAAAAGGAACTTGCGCTTACTGCGGACAAGAGTTGACCATGGGCGGGACAGCAAAACACCTAACTGCCTGCCCAGAACGCGAAACCGTCATTGACAAGGCCGAGCGCAAGAAAACCGGAAGTGAAACACTCTATCATCTCCGCGCGCTCGATATGTGGCGAAGCGAGTTCTGGTTGGATTTGGAAATGCGCGGCTCCAGCACCCTGAAGGACCTCGACTTCTATCTGCGCGGCATTTGGTTGGAATGCTGTGGTCATCTGAGCCGGTTCTCGGTTGGGGGCTGGCGAGGGAAAGAAATATCCAAGAGACGAAGAGTTGACGAGGTCTTCAAGCCTGGGATCAAGCTCACCCATATCTACGATTTCGGAACTTCATCCGAAACATTGATCAAGGCAGTAGGAACGCGAGGAGGCAAACCGACCACCGCTCGTCCTGTCGCCCTCATGGCACGCAATATTATGCCAGATGCTAAGTGTATAGAGTGCGAGCAGCCAGCAGCATGGCTGTGTATCGAGTGCCTGATTGAAGAAGACGTATGGGGGACATTGTGTGACGCACACGGGAAAACGCATCCACATGACAATTACGGTGAACCCATACGCCTGGTGAATTCCCCCCGGCTAGGGATGTGTGGCTACGAAGGTCCCGCAGAACCGCCTTACTGACCAGGTGCAATCGTTGACTGGCGCGTAAGAATGGTACCGGACAGTACCCTGTCGGAGGATGATTGATTGGTTTCCTTGGCAAGACCCAAGCCTGGCCTGATTCCGGATCTGGACGAGTTGCCGACCTTGGCGCGTTGGCGGTTTGCTATGCGGTACCAGGGGCGGTCCTCGGCTCCCGGGTGTCGGCTAGAGGACTCATTCACGCTGCCCGGCGGAGGCGCACCTCCAGCACGAGCCCGAGAGCGGCGGCATAGCGGGAAAGCACGCTGAGTGAGGCTTGGCGCCAGGCGGCATCGAATGGGTTTTCCAGGCGAGCGATGACCGGCTGTGTGACCCCCATGCGCCCAGCGATCATCTTCTGCGAAAGCCGGCGCTTCCGACGGTGCTCGGCCAGCTCCAGAACCGTGCGGATTGCCAGAACCCGCTCGTCATAGGCGGCCCGCTCCTCTGGAGACATCCTTCGCCGGAGACGGCCCAGATTTGCCAGCACATCCCCTCCGATGCGACGCGCCTTTCTGCTCATCCGAGGACCTCCTTCATGCGACGTCGTGCGATCTCAATTTCGTTCCTGGCGCTCTTGGCGTCTTGGCGGTTACCTGATTTGGTCAGGCGAGGGAGCGGAGGAGGCGGCGGGCGCGGCGGTACCAGGGGCGGTCCTCGGCCCGCCGATACCACGGGGCGGTGCGGTAGGAAGAGATGGCCTCCCGGAGCGCCGTCCGCGCTTCATCCTGCTGGCCGAGGTGGTTCAGTGTCTGTCCGAGCTTGAACCAGCCCTCTACGGTGGAACTGTGGATGCTCGTGGCTTGCCGGTAGCGCTCTGCCGCCTGCTGCCACTCGCGACGGTCCGCGCGGAAATCGCCCAGCCGTAGATACGGCTCGCCGTAGCCGAACTTCGGATTCAGGGCCAGGGCTTTCTCCACGAATTCCCTTCCCTTCTCCGTCTCGCCATCATGCAACAGGCACAGGCCGAGAGAATAGTTCGCCTCGGGCAGATCGTCGGCCCTCGGCATGGCTTGTTCCAGCTCAGCCCGTGCCTCGCGGAAGTGTCCCTGCCGTGTCAGGATCGCCCCCAGCTCTGTCCGGGCCTTCACGTCGTGCGGATTGACGCCCAGAAGGCGGCGGAGCCGTCCCGCCTCTCCCCAGGAGCGCATCCGTCGGCTGAATCTCCAGGCATAGCGCGAGCCGGCCCACCAGCCCGGCAGGGACAGGACGATGATGACGAGGATCGCCAGGATCGGATTGCCCGTGATCCAGGTCAGCAGGGCGAAGAGGAAGAAGCGACTCACTTCAGCTCTCGGCTAGGAGGCTGGAACGCTGGGAGGCTGGAAGGCTCGAATCCGTTGCGCTTTCTAGCTTCCGAGCATCCTAGCCTTCCAGCAAAATTAAAGGGGGGCGAAGGTGTCGCCCCCCGTTGGAAGAATGAAACGCACGGGCCTCATACGAGCTGCTTCAACCGCTCCTTGGACTGCTCCAGTACTGTGGCGTGCAAACTGTTGCCGTGGGCGTCCATGGTGACCACCGCGGGGAAATCCTTCACCCGGAAGGCCCAGATGGCCTCGGGGCTGCCGAACTCTTCCAGGTACACGCCGGAGACCTCGGTCACGCACTCGGCGAGAACCTGGGCCGCGCCGCCGATGGCGTGCAGGTACACGCAGCCGACCTTCTTGCACGCCTCGAGGGTCTTGGGCCCCATGCCCCCCTTGCCGATCACCGCCCGGATTTTGAACTTCTCGATGATGTGGCTCTGGTACGGCTCTTCCCGGGCCGAGGTGGTGGGGCCGGCGGCCTTCACCACCCACTTGCCCTTCTCTTTGATCACCACCGGACCGCAGTGGTAGATGATCTGGTTCTCCAGGTTCACGGGGGGCTTGCCCCCCTCATGGAGGAACTTGTGGACCGCATCGCGACCGGTAAAGACCATGCCGGTCAGGCGCACCATGTCCCCCTGCTTCAGGGCGCGGATCTTTTCCTCGGTAAAGGGTTCGACGAGCTGGATCATGGTTGCCCCCGTTGGCCGTTCAGGCCCCCTCACCCTACCCTCTCCCACTATGGGGAGAGGGGGGAGATATCAGTAGAGCCACTCCACGATCTTGCCGCTGCTGTTCAGGACGAAGCCCTGGCGCCGGTACGCCCAGCACATGTAGGAGATGGACACGAAGTAGCTGGCCGGCAGCCGGTTCAGGGCGCCGACCTTGCACCCCAAGAGCGTGGTCGCCCCGCCGAATCCCATGGGGCCGATGCCCAGCTTGTTGGCGCTCACCACGATGTCCTTCTCCAATGCACCCAGGGTGCGGTCGGGACTCGCATCCTCCATCGTGCGGAGGAGCTGCTCCTTGGAATGGACATAGCCCGTCGCCCGGTCCCCGCCGATGCAGACTCCCAGGATCCCCGGGCCACAGCCCTTCCCCTGAGCCTGGATCACGGCGTCCAGGATGGCCTTGCGTACGCCGTCCATGTCCCGGTTCGCATTGATGCGCGTGTCGGGGAGCGAGTACTGCGCCCCCACGTTCTCGCACCCCCCGCCCTTCAGGATCAGGCGAACATCCACCCGCGAGCCGCGATGCTGGTGGAAGTGGAGGCTGGGGCTGCCCGGCCCCAGGTTGTTCCCGGTGTTCTTCCCGGTGAGGGAATCCACGGAGTTCTGGCGGAGGTACCCTTTGGCCGTCGCCTCGGCCACGGCGTCCCGGGCGGCCTTCTCGAAGGCGAGCTGATCGAACCCCTTGGGCGTCTTCACGAAGAAGAGGATGCTGCCCGTGTCCTGGCAGAGGGGGGCAGACTTCAGCTTGGCCATGTCAATGTTGTTCACGATGATATTCATGGCGTACTGGGCGTTGCTGCCCTGCTGCTCTTGCTTGGCAGAGCTGGCGATGGTGTGGACCACATCGTCGGGCAGCTCGGCCGAGGTACGCCGGATCAACTCCAGGAGGTTGGCTTTGAGGTTCCGCATGGGGCTACTCCTTTTAACGGGACGGGGCCCGGCAGCTCACGATGGCGGATTCTAGGCTCGCCGCCGGGCCCCTGTCAACGCTGGTGGACTGGCTACCATACCTTGTCAGTCAAGAGCCTATTATGCTAGAGTCCGCCCGATTCGGCGCGGTTGCCTGTCCGTTACAAGTCCTGGAGGAACGGGTTCGTCCGGCGCTCCCAGCCGATGGTGGTCTTGGGCCCGTGACCGGGCCAGACCTCTGTCTCGTCGTCGAAGGCGAATAGCCGGTCCTTGATGGATTTCAGGATCTGGTGGAAGTCGCCCCCGGGCAGATCGGTTCGTCCGATACTTCCGTTGAACAAGGTGTCCCCGGCGAAGAGGACGTCGCAGTTGCTTCGCGGGACGTGGAGGCTGAGGCTGCCCGGGGTATGGCCCGGGGTGTGAATGACCCGGGCCGCGATCTTCCCGACCTGCACGCCATCGGCGTCTCGCATGAACTGGTCCACGGCGGTCATGCGGATCGGCTTCACACCGTACATGGCGAACAGGGCGGCCTGGCGTGGCGCCGACTCGTAGATCGGCAGGTCGGCCTTGTGGAGCCAGATCTCGGCCCCCGTTGCTTCCTTCAGTTCCCGGCAGTTGCCCACGTGATCGAAATGGGCGTGGGTGTTGAGGATGTACTTGGCCTTCAGCTTGTGTGTCTTCAGGACGGCCAGGATCTGCTCCACCTCGTCGCCGGGATCGATGACGATGGCCTCGCGGGTCTCCTCGTCGCCCAGGATGGAGCAGTTGCACTGCAAGGCGCCGACAACCAGGACTTCATGGATCATGCTGCCTCCGGAACATCTCGAATTTCGAAATTCGAATTTCGAATTTGCAGCCGAGGTCAGCGTAGCACAGTAATCCTCGAAAAGGAACGAATGGGCTCATGGCGATCCTGAAGATTGCCGTCCTGGGGAATCCGGTCCTCCGGATCCCGACCGAGCCGGTGAAGAACATCCAGGCGCCGGAGATCCAGCGCCTCATTGACGACATGATCGAGACCATGCGCGAAAACCACGGCGTGGGGCTGGCGGCGTCGCAGGTCCACCGGTCGCTGCAGCTCGCCCTCATCGAGGCGGAGGAGCGGACGGAAGACGCCAGCCAATCGCCGGCCCCGCCCAGCGTGCTGATCAATCCCCGGATCGTCCCCGTGACGGAGCGGATGGAAGAGGATTGGGAGGGCTGCCTCAGCATCCCCGACCTGCGAGGGAAGGTGCCGCGCTACAAGGAGATCGAGGTCCAGGCGCACGACCGCCAAGGGCGACTGCAGACGTTCACGGCCGGCAATTTCTTCGCCCGGGTCATCCAGCACGAGCTCGATCACCTGAACGGCACCGTGTTCCTGGACCGGATGAAGAGCTTCGACACGCTGACCTACCTGGAGGAATACGCCCGCTACTGGGCTCCCCGGGGGGAAGAGGGATGATTCGCCCACCCGAATCCGGCTACCGGTTCTGTCCCCGCTGCGGGGGATCCCTGGAGTTGCGCACCCTCAAGGCCGGCGAGCCTGCCCGGCTGGTCTGCCAGGCGTGCGGGTTCGTGTTTTTCCTGGATCCCAAGGTGGCGACCGGCGCCGTCTTCTCCCTCGACGGGGGCGTCCTCCTCGTCCAGCGCGGTATCGAGCCGAGCTACGGCAAGTGGGTCTTTCCCGGCGGGTACGTGGACCGGGGGGAGTCCCTGGAGGCCGCCGCCATCCGCGAGGTCAAAGAGGAATCGGGACTGGATGTCCGATTGACCCGGCTGCTCGGGGTGTATTCGTCTCCCGGCTATCCGGTGATCCTGATCGCGTACGCGGGCGAGGTCACGGGGGGATCCATCCAAGTGGACGAGGAAGGCCTGGACGCCCGGGTCTTTGCCCCGGCCGAGATTCCCTGGGACGAGCTGGCTTTTCCCAGCACGTCACAGGTCATCCGCGACTTCCTGACGCTGGCGCCAATCGGCTAAGCACTGCGGAACACAAGTACGGTGACACTCATTTGTGCTCCCTCTCCCATCACCCGTTGCATTGGGAAGAGCAACGGGTCCCCGGGAGAGGGAGTCGAAAGTTTGCGTCGAGGGAATACGTCACCGTAATTATGGCCAGAAGCGCTGAGGACCGCCACGGGATGGACCGAGGGTTCGGGAACGTCCTGGCTTCCGCTCTCGCCGCGCTCTTGCTGGTGGGCTGCGCCACGACCCAGCAGACACCTCCACCTCCACAGGAAGGGCGAGCGATCTTCCAGGCGGGAGGCGCCGCATCCAGCCCCCCCGATGCCGTGGTCGTCCCCGGGCTGGCGATCCAACAGGTGGCCTTCCTGATTCCCACCCCGGACACTGCCTGGCACGCTCAATGGCTGGAAAGCGACAAGAAAGGCATCACAGGCAAGGGAGCCCTCTCCGGTTTGATGACCGGGTTGGGATTCGTCCAGATGATTCCGGCCTCCCTGATAGCCTGGCCTATCGCCGCGGGAGTGATCGCCGGGTCGGTCGCCATGGGACTGTTCGGGGAAGATTTGGAACCGGGCAAAGTCGCCAAACTGGACGTCGGTGACCGGGAGGCACTCCGGGAGGCCGCCGCCACCCTTCAGCCCGATCGTCTGTTTCGGGAGTCGGTGGCAGCCGAGCTGGCGGTTCGGACGGGCCGACCTTCCCTCTCCGTTCCCTGGCAGCCAACGCAGGGTCCGGATACCCTTGGAACGGATCCACTGGCTGAGGCCCAAAAGGCAGGCGCCGACGGGGTGCTGGACCTCACGGTGGAGGCCTTTGGTCTGGCGATGGGCGAGGACTCGGATTCCTACGGGATCTTCGTCCGTGTTCGCGCGCAGCTAGTTGAGGCGGGCTCCGGAAGGCTCCGGTACGAGCGGGTGCTCCAGCATGGTCCCGGGCGGCCAATGGCCGGGATGCCCAAGCCGAATACATACACCCTCGAGTTTCTGGCGCTGGATCAGGCCCGCGTGTTCCGGCACGAGCTGCGTGAGGTGATCACGCGAATGGCTGCCATCCTGGCGAAGGATCCTGCGCTCCCGCTCGGGCCCTCCTGATCAGGACGCCGGACCAACTGCGCGCAGGTAGGCCACGGTGGCGCCCCAACCGCCCCGATCCGGCGAGGCGTCGGCGAAGCCCGCGACGAGGGGATGGGTGGCCAGGAGCCTGCGGACGATGGCCCGCTGGGTTCCCGTGCCGCGGCCGTGGATCAACCGGACCTCGCGGAGCCCGCGCCGGGCGCACTCCTCCAGGTAGTCGGCGAGGACGGCCGGGACGTCCTTGGGTGCGAAGGCGTGCAGGTCCAGCGAGTCCTCGATGGGCACCGCGACGGGGCTCTCATCGTCCTGACCGGGAACGTGTTCAGAAGACGTCATGCCCTGCATCCACTGGACCTCGAATCTCCTTCGGCGCCCGTCGCGAATGGAAAATTTCAAACCGACAATGGACAACCGGCCAATGGGTGTCACCGGTTTTCAATTGTCAGTTGTCGGTTGTCAGTTCTCCATTTTGCATTGCTGCTGGGGCCTCATGGCTCCAAGGGGGGCCAGCGGTCCCGCACGGGGCTCACGGCTTCGAAGGCGTGGCCGATGCGAAGCAGGGTCGCCTCGTCGAAGGCGCGTCCCACCAACTGCAGGCCGATGGGCAGGCCCGCGGCGGTCAAGCCGCACGGCACGGACAAGGCCGGGTGCCCGGTCACGTTGATCGGCCGGGTGCAGCGGATGAGCCACCAGCGCGCGTCCTCCGTGACGCCATCCACCGTGATCTCGCGCTCGTCCAGACGCGGGGCGGGAATGGGCGTCGTGGGGAGCAGCAGGGCGTCCACGCGCGTCAGGACGGCATCCACCTCGGCGCGGATGACCTGACGGGCCCGCTGCGCCTTGAGGTACTGATGTGCCAGGACGAACTGCCCGGTGGTGAGGCGCGCGCGGACGTCTTCCCCGTAGTCTCCGGCGCGGGTCCGAAGGTATGGCTCGTGATAGGCCATCGCCTCCGACGCGATGATGGCGAAGGAGGCGGGGCCGGCATGCTGGATCGTCGGCAGGGGGATCTCCTCCACGACGGCACCCAGGCCCTCCAGGGACCGCGCCGCCGCGGCCACGGCCGCCCGCACCTCGGGGTCCAACCGCTCGAAGAAGAGATCCTTGGGGACGCCCAGGCGGAAGCCGCGCACCCCACCCTGCAGGGCGCGGCGATAGTCCGGGACCGGCACCGCGGGCGTCGACGGGTCGGCGGGATCGCGTCCGGCCAGGACCTGGAGCAGCAGGGCCGCATCCGTCACCGTCCGCGTCATGGGTCCCACGTGGTCCAGCGACCACGCCAGGGGGATGACCCCGGCGCGGCTCACCCGGCCGTAGGTGGGCTTGAGACCGACGATGCCACACAGCGCGGCCGGGATCCGCACGGAGCCGCCGGTGTCCGTTCCCAGGGCCCCGGCGCAGAGACCCGCCGCCACTGCCACGCCGGAGCCGCTGCTGGACCCGCCGGGGATCCGGTGGCGGTCCCAGGGGTTCCGCGAGGTGCCGTAGTGCGGGTTCACGCCCGTGGGGCCGTAGGCGAACTCGTGCATGTTCAGCTTGCCCAGGAGGAGGGCGCCCGCGTCGGCCAGACGCCTCGCCACGGTCGCGTCGACATCCGGGACCCAATCCCGGAGGATGCGGGAGCCGCAGGTCGTCCGCACCCCGCGGGTCATGACCAGATCCTTCAGGGCGATGGGAATGCCGTGCAGCGGCCCACGGTCTACTCCCCGCGCGATCTCCCGTTCGACCGCGGCCGCGGCGGCCAGCGCCTCGTCCTGCAGGACGGTGATGTAGGCCAGGAGGTCGCCGTCCAGCCGCCGGATCCGATCCAGGTAGGCTCGCGTCAGTTCCACCGGGGAGAGCGCGCGGCGGCGGAGCAGGTCGCCGGCCTCGGCGATGCTGAGTCGGGTCAGGTTGTCAGGCGGCATGCGGCCCCTCCGGTGCCTCCGCCGGGGGCAC
Organism: uncultured bacterium; assembly: GCA_964576535.1. Lineage (GTDB taxonomy): Bacteria > Methylomirabilota > Methylomirabilia > Methylomirabilales > 2-02-FULL-66-22 > 2-02-FULL-66-22. The sequence continues at coordinate 19,968 of CAZNWB010000049.1, forward strand.
GAGGACGGTCGCCGGCTCCACCGCCAGAAGGTCGAGGGCGTCCAGGCGAGCCAGTCCATCGAGCTGCACGGCCAGTTGGGAGGCGGCGATGGCCAGATCGCCGGGAGTCGCCGGAAGCCGCGTCAGTTCCTGCGTCAGGGCCTGCAGCAATTGGATCGAGATAGATGCCATGATCTCCTCCTGGGATGCGACGGTTAGGCGGCGGTACTCTAGCCCCGATCCGAAAAAAGAGGCAAGTGTAAAATCGAGCGGGTCGCCATGATTGCGTGGCAATTGGGCAACTAGGCAATCAGGCAACTTGGAACCCCTGATTGCCGGGTACCCCCTGGGTGCGCCAGGTCGCCTGGTTGCCTTCCCTTGGTGTTCTTGTCCCGCCCGTGGCGGGCTTGGCGGGTAAAAATTTCGGATCAGGGCTGACACCCGCGAGCGCACGGGGTGATCACATGGTGCGTCGCAAGGCCGCCTGGCAGGTCGTTCTCCTGGCGCTGGGACTGCTCCTGTTCGCCGGCCTGATCTACCGGGTTGGCCTCACGGCGGTCCTGGAGGCGCTGCAACGCCTGGGATGGCTCACGCCGCTGGTCGTGATTCCCTACTTCACCTCCTACTTCGTGGACAGCATCGGATGGTTGTGGGTCCTCCGGCGAGGCTTCGCCCCCGCGGCCGGCAACCCCGGGCCCGCACCCGGCCTGCTGCAGGTCTTCGCGATCCGCGCGGCCGGCGAGGCGGTCAACGGCATCACGCCCACCGCCTACCTGGGTGGCGAGCCACTCAAGGCCTGGCTTCTCCAGCAACACGGGGTGCCCCTGGTGCCGGGCCTGGCATCGGTCCTGGTTTCCAAGACGGCGCTGATGCTCACCCAGGGCGGCTTTGTCTTCCTGGGGGCGCTGGTCGCCCTGCACCGCTGGCGATCGGAGATCCCGCTGCCCGCCGCGGCTGTCCTCGGCCTTCTGCTGGGGGCCCTGACGTTCGGGCTCCTCATCGGTGTGCAACGCCGCGGCCTGTTCGGAATTCTCCTGGGGGTCTCCCGGCGGTGGAGCGGCCGGGAAGCGCTCCTGGCCTCGTGGGAGGCGGATCTCCTAGCGCTGGACGAGCACCTTCGCGGCTTTTACAAGAGCCGGATTCGCGACTTCCTTATCTGCTGCGGCTTTCACTTCCTGGGGTGGGTCCTGGGCACGTGGGAGGTGTTCCTGACCCTGTGGCTGCTGGGACAGCCGGTGGACTTCCTGAGCGCGCTCTCCATCGAGGCGCTCTCCAGCGTGGCCAAGCTGGCCGCGGTCATCGTGCCCGGCAGCCTGGGCGTGCAGGAGGGCGGGCAGGTGGTGATCTTCGCGGCCTTTGGCCTCCCGGCGTCCCTGGCCGTGACGTTCAGCCTGTTGCGCCGGGGACGGGAAGTGCTCTGGATCGGCTTTGGAATGGCCGTGCTGGTCAAGTGCCACGCCCTGGGCTGGCTCAAGGGGAGAGCCGAGAGGCTGGAGCCGACTTCGCCCCGCTACACGGAGCGGAGCGGGGGAGCCGACGGCTGAACGCTGACGGAGTGACGGCTGGAGAGAAAGAAAAAGGCCTCGAAGTTTTCACGGCGTGCTGGCCGCCCCGGTGGACAAGGCCGGGGACTTCGAGGCCCGGCGATTGCTGGGATTCCGCAGACGAAACCCCAGGCGTTCGCCTGGACGGGGAAACGCCTACGTTACAATCACCTCACCTGTCCAGTGTAATATGCCCACTGGATCACCTCCTTTCTGGTGTAGCGTGAAGCTAACTGTAACGGTTTCGGGACGCAAGAAAAAAGTGCAGAGGGGCCAGAAAACATTTCAGGCCGGCGGAACGGGAGGAGCCCCATGAGTGGCTGGGCGGAGCGGGTGGCGCGGAAGAAGCGGCTGAACGCGGACATCCTGAAGAGCCGGATGCGGGTGTTCCCCGGCTTTCAGGAGCTGGGGAGGCAGGTCTTCACGGACGGGGCCATCAGCCGGAAGCACAAGGAGCTCATGGCGCTGGCGGTGGCCGTCTCGCAGAACTGCTTCGACTGAATCGATCACCGCGTCGAGGAGGTCCTCGACTTGGGTGGGACGGACGCGGAGCTGGCGGAGGCCCTGGACGTCGGCTCGCTGATGGGGGGGACCCTCGCGGCCAAGTCGGTGCGCCACGCCTTCGAGGTGCTGGCGGAGATCCGGGAGGCGAAGGGGCGGACGGGAGGCGGAAAACGTAAAGCGTAAGACGTAAGAAGTGATAGGCGGGAGAGCGTTCGGAGAGGAATCACGGAAGGGAGGCGGCGAACATGCCCAGACTCGTGAAGCATGAGAAGAACGCGCCGTACAAGATTGACGAGGGCCAGGCCAAGTACCCCATCTGGATCTGCGCGTGCGGGTTGTCGAAGAACAAGCCGTTCTGCGATAGCTCCCACAAGAAGACGCGGGACGAGGAGGCGGATGGGGTGTACGTCTACGATGACCAGGGGCGGGTGAAGGTCAGGACGGAGTATTAAAGGCAGACGATGAAAAACCGACAACGGACAACTGGCAATGGCCAATGTTCCGCTCGCCGATTTGACCGGTTGTCAGTTGTCGGTTTGCCATTGAAAATTCCGGGCCGGCTTTGACGGCGCGGCCGACGGACGGCTGGCCAATGCGATTCCGCCCACCACGAGGGCGGCCGAGGCCAGCAAGCGGAGCGTGATGGTCTCGCCCAGGATCAGCCAGCTCAGAAAGACGCCAAAGAGTGGCGTCGTGAGGAAATATGCGGCCAGGCCGCTGGGCTTGTACGTCTTCAGCAGGTGCAGGCTTAGGATGAAGTTGAAGCCTGCGACGATGAATCCCTGGAAGCCGATGGCCAGGATCAGGTCCCAGGTCCACCGATAGGGATGCGTCGCCTCGAACAGGCCGCTCCACACCAGGTAGCACGGAACACCGAAGGCGACCTGTGCCAGCAGCAGCTTGACCGGGTTGATGCGTTGCACGGCACGGTTGAGATAGACGGTCCGCACGCCGAGGAGGAAGGCGCTGCCCGAGGTGAGGAGGTCCCCCAGCAAAAGGCCTGAGGCCAGGCTGAACTTGCCGGTGAAGAGAAGGACCACGCCGGCGTAGGCGATCAGCACCCCCACGGCACGCTTCCCCGACAGGCGATCTCCCGGCACAAAGAAATGGGCCAGGAGGACGGTGTAGATCGGATAGGCATTCAAAAGGATAGAAACGTGGCCAGCCGTGGTGTACTTCACGCCGAGGTTGAGCAGGGCGATCTGGACGGTGAAGATCACGCCCAAGACGGCGAGCGACCGGACCTCGTGGCGGTGGATGCGGAGCGGCGTGCGGGTGGCCCAGGCCCAGGCCAGGACCGTGAGGCCACCCAGGACGAAGCGCATCCAGGCCTGGCGGATGGGCGGGGCGTCGGCAAGGCCGACCTTGATCGCGATCGGATTCCCGCCCCAGAGGAAGGACAGCAAGGTGACGAGGAGGGCGGCCTGGATGTCAACGTTCTTGGGCTCTGCGACCATACCACTCTCGACAGGATGAGAGGTGGCCAGCCGGGCAAAGGCGGAGGCAAACGAGGGCCGACCGTGCTGGCGGCAAGTGGGTGGTTCTCGAGGTGGGCGGGACGCCCAAGACGTTTCCGGTTCAGCCCCCCTCAGGGGTCCGGGAGTGCTTTCCGGGCTCGGGGGGAATGTTCAGAACGTCTCGGGGGAAGTGCTCCACGAGGTAATCCACGATGTCCTTGACCGACAGGATCCCGACGGGACGCCGCTCGGCATCCACCAGGGGGACGTGGCGGAACCCACCGACGCTCATGATCTGCATGGCGAAGGCGATGGGGTCGTCCGGGGTGAGGGTCTCGGGATCCCGGGTCATGACGCCGTCCACCAGGACCTTGGCCGGGTCGTAGCCGGTGCCGACCAGCTTGGTCAAGATATCCCGCTCGGTGAAGATTCCGACCACCTTCCACCCATCCTCGACCAGGACGCACCCGATGCGGTGCTCTTTCATCACCCGGGCCGCCTGCCCGATGGTTGTGCCCAGCGGAACGGACACCCGGCCGGCCCGGAGTTGCAGGATCTTGATCGGCTCCTTGAAGACCCGGGTATCCAGAACCTTGTGAGGTGTCGGTTCGTCCTCGTAGCGAAGATCTTCGTCGTAGATCGTTTCCTGTGTCGTCATGGCCCGCCCTCCCGGCATGGTATTCAC
>CAZNWB010000050.1:0-13982 GCA_964576535.1 uncultured bacterium
TCATCAGGCCGATGTTGCCCTCCTGGATCAGGTCCAGGAACTGCAGGCCGCGATTGGTGTACTTCTTGGCGATGCTGATGACCAGGCGCAGGTTCGCCTCCACCATCTCCTTCTTGGCCTGGAGGGCCTTCCGCTCTCCCTCAGCGATGGCGCTGAGGAGGCCGCGCAGTTCCTTGGCGGGGGCATCCGCTTCCTGTTCCACCTTCCGGATCTTCTCTAGCCCGGTCAGGAAGCGCTGCCGCAAGATGTCCCCATCACCCTTGGCCACACGCGCCCGGCGCAGCATGGCCCGCAGGACATTCGGGCTCAAGCCGTCGCCGCTCGCCAGGCGCTTCGCGTCCGCCTGAGTCATGCGGGCGGTCCTGGCCAGCTCCTGCAGCTCCCGCTCGCCGGCCTCGATCCGCTCCAGGAAGCTTCGCATGCGCGCCACGATGCGGTCCACCACCCGCTGGTTCAGGGTGAGCCGGCGAAGGAGCTCGGTCTGCTTGCCCTTCCGCTGGCCGATCTCAGCCTGGAACCGCGCCAGGCCCCGGGCGCTCAGCCGGGGACGGGCCTTGGCCAGGCGGCGATGGAGATCGTCCAGCTTCCCTTGCTCGGTCCGGAGCCCCCGGAGCACCGGACGGATGTCGGTGAGGAGCTCGCGCTCCTTCTGCTCGGAGATCTCCTCGAACTCGCTGAGCGCCAACAGGTCACCGATCCGAAGGCGCGCCTGCTCCAGCCGCTCGCCGAGGTAGAGGACCTCGCGCACGGCCACCCCCGCCCGGCAGACGGCGTCCGCGACCTCCTTCCGACCCTCCTCGATGCGCTTGGCGATGCGGATCTCGCCCTCGCGGGTGAGCAGCGGCGTTCGTCCCATCTCGCGGAGGTACATGCGCACCGGGTCGTCGGTCCGGCCGACCGGCGCCGGCGTCAGGTCCAGCTCCATCTCGGGGGAGGCCTCCTCTCCCTGCGCCTCCCCTGCCTCCGCCGCCTTGGCACGCTCGGGGGCGTCCACGACCTCGATGTCCATCTCCCCCAGGGCCCGGAAGATCTCATCGAAACGCTCCGCAGAGGTCTCGTCCTCCGGCAGGTGGGCCATGATCTCGTCGTAGGTGAGGTAGCCCTTCTTCTTGCCCAGTGCAATGAGGGTCTTGATCTCCTCGACGCGCGCCTGCGGCGTGACCTCCGGTTTCACGGGACCCGTGGCGGCAGCCCCCTTCGGCTGGGCGCCCTTCCCCACCTTCGGGACAACCGGACCGGGCGCTGGTGCCATCTTGGCCGCCCCGCTTATGCGGGGCCGAACGACCGGTGCCCGCCCGGGTGCCCCCTTGGCTGGGAGGCTTCGCGCCGCCACCTGCGCCCTCGCCCGCTCCTCCCTGGCACGCTTCGCCGCTCGTGCTTGCCTCAGACGCGCCCCCTTCCGCGACGAGGACGAGGATGGGCGAGTCGCGCGAACAGAGGCCACCGATCGGCGCCGCGTGGCCCCTTTCTTGGATGTGGCTGGCTTGGCCATGCAGTGCTCTCCTCTCCTTCTAGGTCTGCTCTCGGCCGCGTTTGACCGAGGGATGTTCAGATAAAAGACGCAGGACCTGGTCCGGGTCGCCGCCGCGCTCGGCGGCTTCCAGGGCCTGGCGCAGGGTCTGGCGCAGGGCGGCGCTCCGGCCCTGGTTGATCCGGGCCAGGCAATCGTTCACCGTCCGCTGGAGCGCCTCGTGATCCGCCTCGTCGGGTGGACGCTCGCCCTCCTCCTGGGCACCGGCGGACCACGGATCCCGGGCCCACAGCGAGGACAGGCGCCGCTGGACCTCTGGCGGGTGGAGGCTCATGGGGCGTGACCCCGCGGCGGTTTCCCCCAGAATGAATTCAGTGAAGATCCCCCGCAGGGTCGGGTCCCGCACGTCCTCCGGCGTCAAGGCCGATGCGATCCGCTCCCGCCACGCCGGGTAGTTGAGCCCGATGTAGATCAGTTGCTCCTCGGCGCTGGGTGGTGACGCCGGAGGTGGAGCGGCCGCCGCCGTGGCGTCCCGGCGCTGCCCGCGTCCGCGCTGTCGCGCCACCGCCTCCAACAAGGAGCGGTCCGTGATGCCCGTCCGCTGGGCGACCCGCTGGATGTACCCCTCGCGACGAATCGGATTGTCCAGCGTGGCCAGCACCTCGATCAGGGCGTCCGCCGCGCGCGCGCGCTGGACCGGATCCGTGAGGTCCAGGCCGGAGACCCGGCGATCCAAGAAGAACTCCACCAGGTCCTGCGCCCCTTCCAGGGCCGCGGCAAAGGCCGCCGTCCCATGGGTCCGCACGTAGGCGTCCGGATCCAGCCCCTCGGGCAAGAGGACGATGCGCCAGTCCAGGTCCACGTTGATCAGATGCTCCAGGTTCCGCCGCGCCGCACCGATGCCCGGCGCATCCGGGTCGAAAAGGAGCACCACGGTCCGGGCGTAGCGGGAAAGCAACCCCGCCTGCTCCGTGGTCAGGGCCGTACCCAGGGCCGCCACGGCATTCTCGAATCCGTGAGCATGGAGCATGATGGCGTCAAAGTACCCTTCGACCACGAGGGCGCGGCCCCGCTCGCGGACGGCGCGCACCGCCAGGTTCAATCCGAACAGGTGCGTCCCCTTGCGGTACAGGGCCGTCTCCGGCGAGTTGAGGTACTTCACCTCGCTGGGGTCGAGCGCCCGGCCGCCGAAACCGACCACCTTCCCGCTCACGTCCCAGATCGGGATCATGAGGCGATGCCGAAAGCGATCGTAATGGCCGCTCCCATCCGGTCGCGCGACGATCAGGCCGGATGCCTCCAGCAGCCGGTCCGGGTGGCCCCGCCTCTTCAGGGCGCGCAACAGCGCATCCCAGCGGGGGAGCGCGCATCCCAACTGGAACCGCTCGTTCAGCGCCGGGGTGAGGCCCCGGCCGGCCAAGTAGTCGCGGGCGCCCGATCCCTCCGACCCGCGCAGGTTTTCTCGGAAATGCTCCAGCGCCTGCCGATGGACCTCGACCAGGACCAGGCGCCCGTCCGTCTCGCTCGTCCCCGCCCCCGCGGAACGCGGGGTGGGAAGCGAGACCCCCGCCCGCTCCGCCAGGTATCGCGCCGCCTCAGGGAACGTCAGGCGCTCATGCTTCATGAGGAAGGTGATGGCATCGCCCCCTTCCCCGCAACCGAAGCAGTGGAAGATCTGCCGCTCTGGATTCACGATGAAGGACGGCGTCTTCTCCGTGTGGAACGGGCAGAGCGCCTTGTGGGTCCGGCCGGCCGCCTTGAGCGGGAGGTGCCCCCCGATCAGCTCCACGATGTCCGTGCGCCGCAGGATCTCGGCGAGAACCGCCTCGGGGATCATCCCGTGCTCGCCTCCCGGCGCCCCGGCCCTTCGGGGCCCTGAGTCCCGCCTGGGCGGGATCGAAGGGTTCCCAGGTCCACGATGGTGGCGCCCGCGCCGCCTTCCTCGAAGGATGCCAGGTCAAAGCCCGCCACCAGCGGATGTGTCTTCAAGAACTCCGAGAGGCCCCGCCGCAGCCGCCCCGTTCCCTTGCCGTGGATGATCCGGACCCGATCGAGACCGCCCAGCGTTGCATCCTCCAGGTAGCGCTGCACGCGCACCGTCGCCTCTTCCACGGTGCAGCCGATCACGTTGATCTCGGCCCCCAGCTGATCTCCGGCCCCGGCCGTCCAGGTGACGCCGCCAACCTGGTGGGAGCCTAATCCGGGTGCAGCGGGCGACAGGGCGCTGAGGGGAACGCGCGTCTTTCCCACGGGGAGCTGGACCTCGACGAGTCCCTGACCGACGGCCCCGGAGATGACGGTGCCGGTCTGACCCAGGTGCCGGACAAAGACGCGCTGTCCCGTCTCCACCGATGAGAGGACGGCCTGGTTGTCCGAGGCGAGACCGGCCCCGGGTAGCTCGGCCAGTCGTGCCTCGGCGAGAGGTGACAGCTCCCGGATGGCCTCCCGCGCCTCCCGGATGGAACCGCCGCGGGCCATGCCGGCCACCGCCGCCTCAGCTCGCCGCCGGGCCTCGCTCGCGATGTCGGCCACCAGCCGCCTCGCCTGCGATCGGATGGCCCCCACCTGGTCGCGAAGCGTGGCGGTGAGCTGCTCGGCGTCCCGGTGCGCCGTGGCCGCAGCCTCCCGCTCGCGGGCAGCCTCGGCGGCATCTGCCATGCGGCGTTGTTCCTGGGCGTGCAGCCGGTTCAACAGGGCTGCGACCTCGGCGCCAGTGTCGCCAAGAAGTTCCCGGGAGCGCTGGATAATCGTCGGCGGGATGCCCAAGCGGCAGGCGATGTCAATGGCAAAGCTTCGACCAGGAAGCCCGATATGTAATGTATACAGGGGCTGAAGGCTGTCAAGGTCGAACTCAACGGCGGCATTGACCAGCCGGGGGTCCTGGGCCGCAAACACTTTAACGGCGTCAAGATGCGTCGTGGCCAGGACGTGACACCCGCGTTGCGCCAGGGCCTCCAAAACCGCGTTTCCCAGGGCGGACCCCTCCCCGGGATCGGTTCCCGCGCCGATTTCGTCGAGCAGGACCAGGCTCTTCGGGCCCGCCTGGGACAGGATCGTCCTCAACCGGGACACGTGGGCGGAGAAGCTACTGAGGTTCTGGGTGATGCTCTGCTCGTCGCCGATGTCGGCGTACACGGACTCGTAGACCGGCACCTGGCTGTCGGGGGAGGCCGGGATGTGAAGGCCAGCCTGGGTCATGAGGACGGCTACGCCTACCGTCTTCAGGGCGACTGTCTTGCCGCCAGTATTGGGTCCCGTGATCACCAGGACGCTGGCCTCAGGGGCCACGGTCACGTCAATGGGAACGACGGTCCCCCCACCCCGGTCGCCTCGCGCGCTGAGGAGCAGCGGGTGCCGCACCTGGAGGAGATGCAGCGCCCCGCCCTCGACGATCCGCGGCTCCGCATAGCGCCATCGTTCGGCCAGTCTCGCTTTGGCGAGAATCAGGTCCAGATCGGCGAGCGCCTCTACCGTGGATTTGATCCCATCCCCGGCGGTGCGGATCCTGGCGGTCAGTTCCCCCAGGAGGCGATCTACCTCGGCTTCCGCCTCGCGCTCCAGACGTCGGATGGCGTTGTTCAGCTCCACCACCGGCAGGGGTTCGAGGAACAGGGTCTGCCCGCTGGCGGATTGATCCTGGACGATGCCCTGGAGGACCGCCCGGTAGTTCGGCGTGACCGGGATCACGTAGCGATCGTTCCGCAGGGTAATGACCGGCTCCGCGAGGACCGGCTGGAGTTGCGGAGACTGCAGCATGGCCTGCAAGCTTTCGCGCGCCGCCTCCCGGCTGCGACGGATCTCCGCCCGAAGACGGAAGAGGGCGGGACTGGCGGCGTCCGCCACGGCTCCGTCGGGGCCGATGCAGCGGCGGATCTCTCCGACGAGTTCCAGCGGCGGTGTGAGGCCGGTGGCGATCCGGCGGAGTTCCGGAAGGGAGAGGGCGACCGCCTGCAGGTGTCGGCGGAGATGGTGCGCCGCCTCCAAGGTGTCGGCGATGGCGACCAGCTCCTGGGGGATCAGCCGCGACCCCGGGATGACCGCGCGCCCAACGGCGCCCCGGATGTCCGCGGCCCGCTCCAGGGCCGGTATCGGCCCCTGTCGGAGCAGGTCGCGGCCCTCGCGCGTCTCGGCCAACCGGCGGGAAACCAGGTGCAGATCGGACGAAGGGGCCAGGGCTGGAATCCGCTGGCGCCCCAGCACCGACGAGGCTTCGGCCGCCAGAAGATCCAGGATCTCCGCGTACTCGAGGACCCGAAGCGAGTGTGCGTCCATCCCATTCACGCCATGGTCACGGCCGGTCGAGCTATCCCAAGAAAAAAGCAAGGGACTCGTTCCCGAGTCCCTTGCGAAGCCTGTCCCCTCCCGGTCCCAGACTGGCCAGGCAGGAAACACCAACTTCCGTCACGTCCTCAACACATCAACTCTTGGAGAGCGCCTCGCGCACCAGCGTGTTCACGACCTTGCCGTCCGCCCGTCCCGTGACCCTGGGCATGAGGATGGCCATCACCTTTCCCATTTCCTTGGGGGAAGCGGCCTGGACCTCGCGGATCGCCTCCAGGACCAAGACCTGCAACTCTTCGGACGTCAGCGGTTTGGGCATATAGGATTGCAGGATGGACAGCTCCGCCGCCTCCTTGTCCACCAGATCCTGCCGCCCCCCCTGGCGGTACTGGTCCATGGACTCCTGCCGCTGCTTGCACGAGGTCATGATCGCCTGGAGTACCTCGGCATCCGTCAGGGGCCCGCGCTTCTCGATCTCACGATTCTTGATGAGAGCAGTGAGCAGGCGGATAACCGATACACGAAGCTTGTCGCCCGACCGGAGCGCCGCCTTGAGGTCTTCGCCCAGGCGCATCTTAAGTTCCACCGACCTACTCCGTCATCAGCCGCATCCGCTTTTGGGCCTTCTCACGCGCTGCCAGCATCTTCTTCTTCCGGCGGACACTCGGCTTTTCGTAGTGCTCCCGCTTGCGGAACTCGGAAAGCACCCCGGCCTTCTCACACTGCTTCTTGAAGCGGCGTAGCGCGCTTTCGAGGGACTCGTCCTCCTTCACCACGACGCTCGGCATCCACTCACACCCCCTTTGTGCCGCGGCAATCTGGGCGATTGCACCTCACGGGATGGGCCAAACGCCTTGGAACCATAGACAGTTATTGTATTTTCGCTACCCATCATTGTCAAACCATTTGCAGGGGCATTTCTCCGCTGAGCCCCATCCCCCGGGGATTTGGGATTGTGGATTTTCGATTTCGGATTGCTTACATTCGAAAGTCGACATTCGCAATTCGAAATTGGGCTCGGGTCCCTCCCCGTGCTGAGGCGGGGTCACGACGCGTAATCTGCCTTCTGCTTCCCGAAGCGGCGGCCCAGCTCCTGGGCGATCTCCTCAGGCCGGATCCCATGGTGGGCCAGGAGGACCAGGGTATGGAACCACAGATCGGCCGTCTCGTAGATGACCTGGGTCCGGTCGGCGTTCTTGGAGGCTGTCAGGACCTCGGCCGACTCCTCCCCGATCTTCTTGCGGATCCGGTCCACCCCGTCCGCGAACAGGGAGGCGACGTAGGAGCCTTCCGGCCGGCGCGCCTGCCGGTCCAGGATGGCGCCGTACACGTCCGCCAGGATCCCCAGGCCGGAATACACCGTGGCTGGATCGAACCGGCGTTCCGCGGACTCGGCTGGGACGTGGCCGCGCGCGGAGAGTTCCCGGTAGAAGCAGGAGCGGTTCCCCGTATGGCAGGCCGCCACGATCTGGTCCACCCGGAGGAGGAGGGCGTCTTCGTCGCAGTCGTACAGGATTGCCCGGACGCGCTGCACGTGCCCCGATTCCTCGCCCTTCCTCCAGAGCCGCTGGCGCGAACGACTGTAGTAGTGGGCGAGGCCGGTCTCCAGGGTGCGGGACACGGCCTCCGCATTCATGTAGGCCAGCATGAGGACTTGCCCGTTCTCGGCGTCCTGGGCGATGGCGGGGATCAGCCCGCTGGCGTCGAAGTGCAGATCACCCGGGGATGTGATGACCACCGCTGGCTCCCTCCTGGAGGCTCGACATCATAGCTTGTACCCGATCTTGCGGAGGAAGGCCTTCCGGGCGGCCACATCGCTCTCCGCCTCCACCCCCGCGGGCGGCAGGCCGTCCACCACGCCCATCACGCCGCGCCCCTGCGGCGTGACGGCGACGATCACTTCGATCGGGTTCGCCGAGGCACAGTAGATGGTGCAGACCTCGGGACACTGCTTGACGGCGTTCAGAACGTTGATGGGATACGCCTCCTTGAGGATCAGGACAAAGACATGGCCGGCGGCGACGGCCTGCGCATTCCGGACGGCCGCGCCCCGCAGGCCCTCGTCGTTCCCGACGGACCGGATCAGGCACGGGCCAGAGGATTCGCAGAAGGCGATCCCGAACTTCGCGCCCGGCACGGAGGAGACCATGATCTCGTACAGGTCCTCGACCGTCTTGATGAAGTGGCTTTGCCCCAGGACAACATTGGTGCCTTCGGGGGTCTCGATCTTCACCGCCTGGAATTCCATGCTGGCCTCCTGGTGTCAGGTGCGCCTAGAGCCGGACAGGGACGCCGCGCATTGCCAGGTGGCGTTTGGCCTCGGGGATCGTGAACTCCCGGTAGTGGAAGATGGAGGCTGCCAGGACCGCGTCGGCCTTGCCCACCACCAGCCCCTGGTACAGGTGATCCAGCGTCCCAGCGCCCCCCGACGCGATGACGGGAATGCCCACGGCATCCGCGATGGCCCGAGTGAGTTCGAGGTCATAGCCATCCTTGGTTCCGTCCCGGTCCATGCTGGTGAGCAGGATCTCCCCGGCTCCGAGTTTCTCCCCTTCCCCCGCCCAGGCCACGGCGTCCTTCCCGGTCGGCGTCCGCCCTCCGTGGATGTACACCTCCCACGACGAGGGTGGAGGACCGGCTCTCCGCTTGGCGTCGATCGCCAGAACGATGCACTGGCTGCCGAACCGCTCGGCGGCGCGCTGGATCAGGCTCGGCTCCTGCACGGCCGCGGTGTTCAGGGACACCTTGTCGGCACCGGCCCTGAGCAGCCCCCGGATGTCCTCCAGGGTCCGGATGCCGCCCCCCACCGTCAACGGCATGAAGACCTGATCGGCCGTCCGCGCCACCACGTCGATCATGATGCGGCGCCGCTCGTGGGACGCCGTGATGTCCAGGAAGACCAGCTCGTCGGCGCCCTCCCGGTCGTAGACGGCGGCCACCTCCACCGGGTCGCCGGCGTCCCGGAGGTTGACGAACCGCGTCCCCTTGACGACGCGTCCCTCGGTCACGTCGAGGCAGGGGATGATCCGCTTGGTCAGCATCACGCACCCGCGGCGGCGAGGGCCGCCTCGAGGGTCAGCCGGCCGTCGTACAGGGCCTTGCCGACGATCGCCCCCACGATTCGCCCGGGGGCCAGGGCCCGGAGGGCCTGAATGTCCCGCGCCGAGGCGATTCCGCCGGAGGCGATCACCGGGATCCGGGTCGAGGCCGCCACGGCGGCCAGCCCCTCGAGGTCGGGTCCCTGAAGCATCCCATCCCGCTGGATGTCCGTGTAGATGATCACGGCCAGGGGGAGGTCACTCGTCTGGCGGGCCAGGTCCGTCGCCCGCACCGACGTCGCCTCGGTCCAGCCGGAGGTCGCGAGCACCCCCGACCGCGCATCCAGGCCCAGGGCCACGCGTCCGGGGAACGCCCGGCAGGCCTCCTCCAGGAATCCCGGATCCTGGATGGCCGCCGTCCCCACAACCGCTACGGCGGCGCCGAGCTCCAGGACTGTCCGCACCGCCTCCAGGCTGCGCAGCCCCCCTCCCACCTGCGCCGGGATGTGGATCGCGCGGAGGATCTCCCGGAGGGCCGGCTGGTTGCCGGGCGCACCTGCCAGGGCCCCGTCGAGATCCACGAGGTGCAGGCGCGGCGCCCCGCGTCGCTCCCACTCCCGGGCCACGGCCGTGGGATCGTGGCCGTACCGCGTCTCGCGGGACGGATCCCCTTGGATCCAGCGGACGACCCGTCCGCCGCGCAGGTCAATGGCGGGGATGATCTCCATCAGCAGGTCCCGCGATTCGCCACCCAACCGGCCATTCGGATGGCGCACGAGAACCGGGTGGATCCGGCCCTCATCGCGCGAGGGCGGCGAAGTTCTTCAGGAGCTGAAGGCCAGCCGCCTGGCTCTTCTCCGGGTGGAACTGGGTGGCGAAGAGGTTGTGGCGCCAGATCACGGAGGTGAACCGGATCCCGTACTCGGTCGTCCCGGCCACAACACCCGGGTCGGCCGGCTCCACGTAGTAGGAGTGGACGAAGTAGAAGTACGGGGTCTCGGGCAGGCCTGCCAGGATGGGAGCCGGGCACTCCACGCGGACGCGGTTCCACCCCATGTGGGGCACCTTCAACCGCGCACCGGGGGCCGCGGGATCCGGCACGTCGTCCGCGAACCGCCGGACCCGCCCGGGCAAAAGGTCCAACCCCTTGTGCCGGCCGAACTCCTCGCTCTCCGAGAACAGGAAGTGCAGGCCCAGGCAGATCCCCAGGACCGGCTTGCCCTGCTCGATCGCCCGCCGGAGCGGCTCGATGAAACCGTGGGTCGTCAGCTTGGCGATGCCGTCGGCGAAGGCCCCCACCCCGGGAAGCACGATCCCCGCCGCCTCCGTGAGCAGCCGTGGATCCTCGATGATCTTCGCCTCGCACCCCACCCGGGCGAAGCCCTTCTCCACGCTCCGCAGGTTGGCGATGCCCGAATCGATAATGGCGATCATGGAGGATGCCTCAGAGGCTTCCCTTGGTGGAGGGAACACTCCCTTGCAGCCGCGGGTCCAGGCGGGTCGCCAGATCCAGCGCCCGGCCGGCCGCCTTGAAGGCCGCCTCGGCCATGTGGTGGAGGTTCTGGCCGTACTCCACGTGGACGTGCACGTTGGCCCGGAGGTGGTTCGTCAAACCCTGGAAGAACTCCCGGACCAGGTCGGCGTCGAACTCCCCGATCCTGCCCGTGAGCTGTGGGGCCTGAAAGACGCAGAACGGCCGGCCGGAAAGATCGATCACCACCGAGGCCAGCGCCTCGTCCATGGGGACCCGGGCCGCGCCGTACCGAACGATCCCCACCTTTTCCCCGAGGGCCTGCGAGACGGCATCGCCCAGCACGATCCCCACGTCCTCCACGGTGTGATGCAGATCCACGGGAAGGTCGCCCGTGGCCTGGACCGTGAGATCGAAGCGGCCGTGTCGTGCCACCTGGGCCAGCATGTGGTTCAGGAAGGGAATCCCCGTCTCGATCCGGTGTTCCCCGCTGCCATCCAGGTCCAGGGTCATCCGGATGTCCGTCTCGGACGTCTTGCGCTGGATCGTCGCCCGCCGGCCCATGTCACCCCCCGTGGCTGAGAACGGCGTTGAGGGCCGAGAGGAAGGTGTCGTTCTCCTCCGGCGTCCCGACCGTCACGCGCAGACAATTGGCGAGATACGGCGCTCCGGAGAAGTTGCGGACCAGGATATCCCGCTCACAGAGTCCTCGGAACACCTCGTCCCCCGGCCGGTCGGTCCGGATCAGGACGAAGTTCGCCCGGCTGGAAAAGATCGTGATCCCGGAGAGCTCCCGCAGCCTCGCCAGCACCCGCTCTCGTTCCTGGATGATCGCCAACGCGTGGCGCCGCACCACGTCCGGATGCCGCAGGACCACCCGCGCGGCCGCCTGGCTGAGGGCGTTCACGTTGTAGGGCATCCGCACCTTGTTGATCTCCTGCACCACGGCCCGGCTCCCGATCAGCATCCCCAGGCGGATCCCGGCCAGGCCGATCTTGGAGAGGGTCCGGAGGATGACCAGGTTCGGGTACTGGCCGAGTCTCGAGAGGAAGGTCTCACCCGAATAGTGGCAGTACGCCTCGTCCACCACGACCAGCGCATCGCAGCCTCGGCCGTTGCAGGTGCGCAGGATCTCCTCGACCCCCGGGGAGCCGTACAGACGGCCCGTGGGGTTGTTGGGCCAGGCCAGGAAGATCAGGCGCGGCTTCTCCGCCGTGACGACCCGACAGAAGGCCTCCGCGTCGAGATCGAAGCGGTCATCCAGTGGGACCCCCACGAAGCGTAGGCCCAGCACCCGGCTCCCGATCTCGTACATGACGAAGGTCGGTACTGGGGCGGCAATCGCCACGGCCGGCCCGGCCACGGCTATGAGCAGCATCTGAATGCCTTCGTCGGAGCCGTTGCTCGCCAGGATCTGCTCCGGGGCCACCCCCAGGTCCTGGGCCAGCAGACGGCGCAGCTCCCACGCCTCGGGATCGGGATAGCGATGCAGCTCCACGTCCGCCAGCGCCTTGGCCAGCTCCGCCGCCACCTCCTTCCGTACGGTGTCCCCCAGGGCAAAGGGGCTCTCGTTGGCGTCCAGCTTCACCCGCGGGGGAGCGCCGGGAGGAATATCCAGCTGGTAGGCCCGCAGGGCCCGCACCTCGGGGCGGACCACCTTGGCCGGGTCGAAACTCATGGCGCGTCCGTCCGGATCCTGAGGGAGTGGGCGTGGCCGTCCAGCCCCTCCAGACCCGCCAGCCGATTGATGGGCTCGCGCCAGCGGGAGAGCGCCTCCGGCGTCAGGGACAGGAGCGAGGACCGCTTCTGGAAGTCCTCGACCGACAGGGGCGAACTCCAGCGCGCCGTCCCGGTCGTGGGGAGCACGTGGTTCGGACCCGCCAGGTAGTCCCCGGCCACCTCCGGCGTGTGGGCACCCAGGAAGACGGCGCCGGCATGCTTCACCCCTGGCACCAGCGCCCAAGGATCGGCCACCAGGAGTTCCAGGTGTTCCGGCGCGATGGCGTTGGCCAGGGTCAGTGCGGCTTGCAGGTCGGTGACGACGATCACCGCCCCGAAGGCCTCCAGGGCCTCCCGTGCCACAGCGTCCCGGGGGAGCGTCGCGAGCTGTCGTTCCACCTCGGCCTGGACCGCCTCGGCAACGTCCGGGGACGGCGTCAGGCAGACGGCCGAGGCCAGCGCGTCATGCTCCGCCTGGGCCAGGAGGTCCGCGGCCACCCAGCTTGCCGCCACGCTCCCGTCGGTGATGACCAGGATCTCGCTGGGTCCCGCCACCATGTCGATCCCGACCACGCCGAAGAGCAGGCGCTTGGCGGTCGCCACATAGATATTGCCGGGGCCCACGATCTTGTCCACGGGACGAATGCTCTCTGTTCCATAGGCGAGGGCCGCCACCGCCTGCGCGCCGCCGGCCCGGTAGATCTCCCGGACCCCCACGAGGCTCGCCGCCGCCAGGACTGCGGGCGGAACGGAGTGGTCCCCCCGCCCAGGCGGGGTGCAGATGACCAACTCGTCCACACCGGCCACGCGGGCCGGGATGGCGTTCATCAGGACCGTGGACGGATAGGCCGCCGATCCACCCGGCACATACAGACCCACCCGCGCGAGTGGGCGGACGAGCTGCCCCAGGAGCCCGGTGCCCTCCTCGTGGTAGAACCAGGACTCCCGCCTCTGGCGGCGATGGAAGACCTCGATCCGGCCGGCGGCGAGGGCCAGGGCCTGGCGCACCTGCGGGTCCAGGGATTCCAGGGCCGCGGCCACCTCGGCCTCGGGCACCCGCAGCGTCTCCGCGTCCAGGCGGATCCCGTCGAATTTCTCGGTGTAGGCGAAGAGGGCGGCATCCCCCTGTTGCCGGACGTCCTCCAGGATGGTGCGAACGGCCGCCTCCACCTCCGGCGCGGGCGTCCGGGCCCGATCCCGGAGGGCGTCCAGGAACGCCGCCGCATCGGGAGAACCTGCCCGGAGGATTCTCACCGGATGCCTCCCCGCCGGGCCAGAACCCGTTCCTGTAGGCCATCGATCACCTTCTGGATGGCCTGGTACCCTGTCTTCAGGCTAGCCCGGTTGACAATGAGCCGCGCGGACGCCCTCAGGATCTCCTCCACCTCGACCAGGCCGTTCTCCCGAAGGGTGCGACCCGTGTCCACCAGATCCACGACCCGCTCGGCCAGACCCATGGTGGGGGCCAGTTCGACAGAGCCGGATAGCTGCACGATCTCCACCTGGATACCCTTCTGGCTGAAGTGTCGTTCCGTGAGCCTCGGATACTTGGTGGCCACCCGCAAGCACGACACCGCCTGCGGGACCTCGTGCATCCGCAAAGACGCCGGCTCCGCCACCACCAGCCGGCAGGTACCGAAGCCGAGGTCCAGGGGCTCATACACGTCCCGGCCCTGCTCCAGGAGCAGGTCCTTGCCCACGATACCCATGTCCGCGGCGCCGTGCTCCACGTAGACGGGGATGTCCACGGGCTTGAGGGCCAGGAACCGCAGGCCAGCGGCCCGGTCCTCGACCGTCAGACGCCGCGAATCCCGAAGCGTCTTGACCCCGGCGGACCCTAGCGCCACGAACAGGTCCACGGCCTCAGGGAACAGCCGTCCTGTCGGGAGCGCCACCGCGATCAGGTCAGTCACCATGCGAGGAGCCATCCTTCAATATGGTTGGCAGTCTGGCTGGCAGTGTGGCTGGCGACCATCATCCCTTGCCCCGTTCCCCCGGCCGG
>CAZNWB010000050.1:14082-24047 GCA_964576535.1 uncultured bacterium
CCCGTTCCCCCGGCCGGCGATCAATCCCGGACGCGTTGCCCCGGCCGGGCGTTAGGCCCGGACGCGTTGAATGTCTGCGCCCAGCGCCGACAGCTTCTGCTCGATGGCCTCGTAGCCCCGATCCAGGTGGTAGATGCGGGACACCGTGGTCGTTCCGCTGGCCGCGAGTCCTGCCAGGATCAGCGACGCGCTGGCCCGGAGGTCCGTGGCCATGACCGGCGCGCCCAGAAGCTGCGGCACTCCCTGGACCACGGCCGTATTCCCGGTGATGGCGATGTCGGCCCCCATGCGCAGCAGTTCGTTGACGTGCATGAACCGATTCTCGAACACGGCCTCCGTGATGACGCTCCGCCCCTCGGCGATCGTCATGAGGGCCATGATCTGCGCCTGCATGTCCGTGGCGAACCCCGGGAAGGGCTGCGTCCGGACGTTGACCGCCCGTGGGTTGCCGGTCCCCGTCACCCGCAGGGCATCCCCCCCGGCCTCGATCCGTGACCCGCTCTCCTCAAGCTTGGCGGTGATGGCCTCCAGGTGCGCGGGCTGACAATCGCGGATCGTGACGTCTCCGCCGGTGATGGCCGCGGCGACGGCGAAGGTCCCGGCCTCGATCCGGTCCGGGATGATCCGATGTCGCGCGCCCGCCAGGGCAGAGACGCCGTGGATCGTGATGGTGCCCGTGCCGGCCCCCTCCACCTTGGCACCCATGGCGTTGAGCAGCCGGGCCAGGTCTACGACCTCCGGCTCGCAGGCGGCGTTCTCCAGGACCGTGGTCCCCTCTCCCAGGGCGGCGGCCATCATCAGGTTCTCCGTCCCGGTGACGGTCTGGAGGTCGAAAGCGATCCGCGCGCCCCTCAGCCGCCGGGCCTCCGCCTCGACATAGCCCTGATTGAGGCGGATGGAGGCGCCCAGCCTCTCGAGACCCAGGAGGTGCAGGTTGATCGGCCGGGGCCCGATGGCGCACCCCCCGGGCAGGGACACCCGGGCGCGCCCCATCCGGGCGACGAGCGGCCCCAGCACCAGGACCGAGGCCCGCATCGTCTTCACCAGATCATAGGGGGCCTCGGGCCGCGGGATGCTGCGCGCCTGCAGCCGGAGTGTCGGCGTGCGATCGCCTGTGATCTCCACTCCCATGTGCCGGAGGAGCTTGGCCATGGTCAGGATGTCCACGAGCCGCGGGGCATTGCCCAGCTCCAGGGGCTCTTCGGTAAGGAGCGCCGCCGCCATCAGGGGGAGCGCGGCGTTCTTGGCCCCGCTCACCCGGATCTCTCCCGTGAGGGGCTTGCCGCCTCGGATCACGAGCTGATCCACACACAACCTCCAATGAAAAACCGACAACTGACAACTGACAACCGGTCAACGCCGTTCATTGGTCGGTTTTCGGTTGTCGGTTTCCCATTTTCATTTGAGGCAGCGGCGCCGCGCCGCGATGACGCGGTCGCGGCCCGCCAGGTCCTGGAGGACCCGGCACGCCTCGAAGTCGTCGCCGGCCTCAAACAGCCCCGCCACAGCGGCTGCCTGGTCCGCTCCAATCTCGACGAGAAGGAACCCACCCGGTCGCAGGTGCCGCGGTGCCGTCGCGATGATCTCCCGGTGAAAGCGGAGACCGTCCGGTCCCCCGTCCAGGGCCCGCCGCGGCTCCCACTGCACCTCGGGCATGAGCGCCTCGATGGCACCTGACGGGATGTAGGGCGGGTTGGAAACGATCAGGTCCGCCTGCCCGTTCGACCGGACACCGTCGAGCGCACGCCAGAGGTTCCCCCGCAGAAGGGTGATGCGGTTGGCGACGCCGTGCGCCTCGACATTCGCCCGGGCCACCCGGAGCGCCCGCCGTGAGCTATCCGTGGCAAAGACCCGCGCCTCGGGCAGTTCCCGCGCCAGCGCGATGGCGATGGCGCCCGTCCCGGTGCACAGGTCAATGATGACCGGCCCCCCCGGGGAGGGAAGCAAAAGCTCGGCGCAGGCGGCCAGGGCGGCCTCCACGACCGTCTCCGTCTCCGGACGCGGGATCAGCACGCCCGAAGCAACCACGAGCGGCAGGGACCAGAATTCCCGCGTTCCCAGGAGGTAGGCCAGCGGCTCCCGCCGCTCCCGCTGCTGGAGGAGCCGGAGATACCGTCCAAACTGCTCCCGGGTGAGGCGTCGCCGCTTTTCCAGGACCACCAGCCAGCGGGGACAGGTGAGGATGTGGGCGAGCAGGCACTCGGCATCCAGGCGGGCGCTCTCGATTCCCGCCCCCTCCAGGAGGAGCGTGCCGCTGGCCAGGCATTCCTCCACGCTTGGGCCCGGGCCCGGCGGCAACGGCGCCCAGTGGCCGAGGAAGGTCTCTGACACCTGGGAAAGCCGCACGGTAATCACGACAAGGCCTTCAGGCGTTCGGCCTGGTCGTGGGCGGCCAGGGCCTGGATCAGGTCCTCGATGTCTCCCTCCAGGACGCCGCTCAGGTTGTGCAGGCTGACGCCGATGCGGTGATCCGTTACTCGGTTCTGCGCAAAGTTGTAGGTCCGGATCTTCTCCGCCCGCTCCCCGGTGCCCACCTGGTTCTTGCGGTCCCGGTCGATGGCCTCTTTCTGGCGCTGGAGTTCCCGATCGTACAGCCGAGCCCGTAGCACCTTCATGGCCTTGGCCCTGTTCTTATGCTGGGACTTCTCATCCTGGCACGTCACCACGAGGCCCGAGGGCAGATGGGTGATGCGCACGGCCGAGTCCGTGGTGTTCACGCTCTGTCCGCCCGGGCCGGTGGACCGGAAGACGTCGATGCGCAGGTCGTTGGGGTTGATCTGGATATCCACCTCCTGGGCCTCGGGCAACACCGCCACCGTCACCGTGGAGGTGTGGATGCGGCCGCTAGCCTCGGTGGCCGGGACCCGCTGGACCCGGTGGACGCCGCTCTCGTACTTCAGCCGGCTGTAGGCACCCCGTCCCTCCAGCGTGAGGATGGCTTCCTTCACGCCCCCGATCCCTGTCGTGCTGAGGGAGATCATCTCCACCCGCCAGCGCTTCTGCTCGGCGTAGCGGCTGTACATCCGGAGGAGTTCGGCCGCGAACAGCCCGGCCTCCTCCCCGCCGGTCCCGGCCCGGACTTCCAGGATCGTGTTCCGGTCGTCGGCCGGGTCCTTGGGCAGGAGCAGGCCCTGCAGGGACGCCTCCAGCGCCTCCCCCTTGGCCGTGAGGGCCTCCATCTCCGCCTCGGCCAGGCCCCGCATCTCGGGATCGATCGTCTCCTGCAGGAGGGCGCGGGCGTCCTCCAACTCCCGCCGGAGCTTCCGGTAGCGGTCGTACTCCTCCACCACCGGCATGAGCTCCGCGTGGATCCGGGCCAGACGCTGATACTCCCCCGGATCCGCCAGGACAGCCGGCTCCGAGAGCTTTGCCATGATCTCCTCGTGGCGACGTTGAGTGGCGTCGAGCTTCACAATCAATGTGGACATCGAATCCTCTCGAAGGCGCAATGCCCCCAGGCGGTGCGCCGGGAAACCCCACACAGAATACCGGATGGAAACGGCCAGGGACACGACAGGGGAAGCAGGGGACCCGGTCCGGGCGAAACAGGCTAGTGGTGGTGCCCGTCGGCGGCCGGGGCGTGGTGAGCGTGCGGCGGGTGTGGGAACAGCCGGACGGCGCGATCGCGGGCCGCAAGCGCGGACCGAGCGGGGGCGCCGCCCCGGGAAGCCATCGGGCGTCCCCGGGAGGGTCGCGCAGGCAACTCAGTCTTCCGGCCCATCGGGGTCATCCCTCCCTGTGCGTGCAATCCCCGGGAAACCGCGGCCGGGGCCTGGCAGGCCTCGCCCTCCCCCGTCCGGGCGGCACCATCCTCTGGGTCATGCCTCGGGCTTGGGGGGCGCGGACTCGCTGCGCTTGCGGCCGTACTTGCGCTCGAACCGCTCCACCCGGCCCTCAGTGTCAATCAGTTTCTGGCGCCCGGTGAAGAGCGGGTGGCACTTGGAGCAGATCTCCACCTTGAGCACCGGTACCGTGGAACGGGTGTGGATCGCCTCGCCGCAGGCGCAGGTGATGATGGCTGGCATGTATTGCGGGTGGATCCCGGCCTTCATTCAGTCGCCTCCGTTCTGGGAAGTCCTTGGCGAAAAGCTCGCGGTAGTCTACCCGAATTCCGACCGGTTTCACAAGCAGAAAAGCCGCTCCAGGGCAGAGCGGCCTGTCCGGCGGCGGCCCCCGGGGAGTCGCCTACTGGTTCATCGAGCGCAAGAAGTCCTCGTTGCTCTTGGTCTCCCGGATCTTCTCGTGCAGAAGCTCCATGGCCTCGACCACCCCCATGGTCCCCAGGACCTTCCGCAGGACCCACATCTTGTTCAGCTCTGTCGGGGTGAGCAACAACTCCTCGCGCCGGGTCCCTGAACGGAAGATGTCGATGGACGGGAACAGCCGCTTGTCCACCAGGCGGCGGTCCAGGTGCAGCTCCATGTTCCCCGTGCCCTTGAACTCTTCGAAGATCACGTCGTCCATGCGGCTCCCGGTGTCGATCAGGGCCGTGGCGATGATGGTGAGGCTGCCACCCTCCTCGATGTTGCGCGCGGCGCCGAAGAAGCGCTTGGGCCGCTGCAGCGCATTGCTGTCTACGCCGCCGGAGAGGATCTTGCCGCTGGGCGGAACGATGGTGTTGTAGGCCCGCCCCAGCCGGGTGATGGAGTCCAGCAGGACGACGACATCCCGCTTGTGCTCCGTCAGCCGCTTGGCCTTCTCGATGACCATCTCCGCCACCTGGACGTGGCGGGTCGCGGGCTCGTCGAAGGTGGAGCTGATCACCTCGGCCTTCACCGAGCGCTGGAAATCCGTGACCTCCTCGGGCCGCTCGTCGATCAGCAGCACGATCAGGATGACCTCGGGATGGTTCTTCGTGATGCTGTTGGCGATCTTCTGGAGGAGGACCGTCTTCCCCGCTCGGGGCGGGGATACGATGAGGCCGCGCTGCCCCTTCCCGAGGGGAGTGATCAGGTCAATGACGCGCATGGAGATCTCGTCGCCGGTGGTCTCCAGGTGGAACCGCTGGTTGGGGAACAGGGGCGTCAGGTTGTCGAAGAGGACCTTGTCCTTGATCAGCTCGGGGTTCTCGAAGTTGACCGCCTCGACCTTGAGAAGGGCGAAATACCGCTCGCCCTCTTTCGGCGGCCGGACCTGTCCCGACACCGTGTCCCCGGTGCGGAGGTCGAACCGCCGGATCTGGGAGGGAGAGACGTAGATGTCGTCGGGTCCCGGGAGGTAGTTGTAGGAGGGGGCCCGCAGGAAGCCGAAGCCGTCTGGCAGGATCTCCAGGACCCCTTCGGCGAAGATAAGGCCGTTCTTCTCCGTCTGGCCCTCCAGGATCTTGAAGATCATCTCCTGCTTTCGCATGCCGCTCACCCCGGTGAGGTTCAGCGACCGGGCGATGGCGGTCAGCTCGGCAATGGTCTTGTCTTTGAGCTCGGCGAGATTCATGGAGTTTCCTTTGGGTGCTTCATCTGGTTCGCGCTCCCGAACCGTCCGGGTGGGCCGCTCCGTTCCACTGGGGCACATCGTCGTTCCTCAGGCTGATGACGAGTTTGCACTGGCGTCCCGCACACGTCGCGGGACGGACTACCCGGGGTGGTTACGTACCTTAGTTACACCTAGATGTTACACCTGGATGGCGGTAAGCTCACTCTCGGACCCGATACAAATGCGGGTGAAATCGACCTTCGAAGCCTCGAGGGTGGATGCCTTCTGCGGGCAGATGTGAGGATTGCTCGAAGTCGGCCGTACTGTAGGGATGGCCCGGGGCTTTGTCAAGTCTTTTTTGCCCCCCGGGGGGTGCCAGACTTGAAGGCAATGTACACCCGGTCCACTTGGTCCTCGGCAGCCGCCAGGTCCCCCCCATTGTCGATGACAAAATCGGCCTGGGCCGCCTTGGCCTCCGTTGGCCACTGGGACGTGAGCCGCTGCCGCGCCTCCGCCACCGTCAGCCCCCGGCTGCGCACCAGCCGGGCCACCTGAGCTTCCTCGGGGGCGGTGACCACCACGAGGGCGTCGTACCGGCCCCGCTGGCCCGTCTCCAGGATCAGGGCGGCGTCCACGACACACACCCCGTGCCCAGAGGCCTCGGCGGCGCGAACTGCTTGCTGACACGCCTCGCGGATCGCCGGATGCAGGATGGACTCCAGGCGCCTCCGGGCGTCCGGGTCGGCGAAGACCCGGCCCCCCAGGCGCCGACGGTCGATCCGTCCCTGGGCGTCCAGGATCGCGACTCCGAAGGTCTCCACGATACGGTGGTAGCAGGGCTGGCCTGGCTCCTGAAGGGTATGCGCGATCCGGTCCGCGTCCACCACGGCCGCACCCCTTGCCGCGAACATCGCGGCAAGGGTGGACTTGCCGGTCGCGATCCCCCCGGTCAGGCCAACCACCAGCATGAACCGTCTCCAATGTAAAATGGACAACGGACAACGGACAACCGGCCAACTCCAATTGAAAACTGACAACCGACATCTGACAACCGGCCATTTCTCCTCCTCCGACTTGACCGGTTGTCGGTTTGCTATTTGAAAATGCCCCCTAGGGGACCGGTCTTCGGTTGTCAGTTTGAATTTTTAAATTGGCCCTGGCCAAGCTGTTGGGCGAGCCGGGAGAAGTCCAGCTCGCGACACAGCGCGAGCAGCGCGGGGATGTCGGGAGCCTTTCTGGCAAGGTCGCCCGTTGCCCAAGGCACGGCCAGGTCCGTCCGGAGGCTGGCCAGCCGCTTGCTCAGACGGGCTTGCCCGGCGTGCGTTCGCAGGGCGTCCCGCAGCTTCGGTCTGGATACCTCGGCGGCCCGATCCAGAACCTCCTCCAGCGTCCCGAAACGCTGCAGCAGGTCCCGGGCGGTTTTCTCGCCTACCCCGGGCACACCTGGAATGTTGTCGATGCTGTCCCCCATGAGAGCCAGAAAATCCGGGATCCGCTCGGGGGGGATCCCATACCGCTCCCGCACCTCCGCGGGACCCCAGGTCCGCTCCTTCATCGTGTCCCGGACGGCGACGTGCTCGCCCACCACCTGGAAGAGGTCCTTGTCGCCGGTGATCAAAATCACGGTATACCCTTCAGCGGCGGATCGGACGGCCAGGGTCCCCAGGATGTCATCCGCCTCCTCCCCGGCGAGCATGAGGATCGGGATGTGCATGGCCTCCAGCACCCGGTGGACGTAGGGGATCTGTTGGACCATGGCGCCGGGCATCTCGGGGCGCTGGGCCTTGTAGGCGGCGAACTCCTGGTGACGTCTCGTCGGGCCGGGCCCATCTAGGGCCACGCCCACGGCGTCCGGCTCCTCCTCGCGGAGGAGCTTGAGGAGCATGGTGGTGAATCCCAGCACCGCGTGCGTCGGGGTCCCGCGGGAATTGCTCAGCGGGGGCAGCGCGAAGAACGCTCGATAGAGGGATGAACTTCCGTCCACCAGGATCAGTCGCCGCGGTTCGGCCATGCTGGCCTCTCATGCAATGCAAAACTGACAACCGACAACGGACCACATCCAATTTAAAACCGACAACTGACAACTGACAACCGGTCATTTCCGGTCATTGATCGGTTCTCGGTTGTCAGTTTGAAATTTCAAATTGCCCCCTCTGGGACCCGGTTGTCCGTTGTCAGTTTTCCATTTGAAATTGCCTGAGGATGCCGCCTACCGCGATAGCGGTACGCGGACGCGCACCGTGGTCCCCTGTCCCCCGCCGCTCCGCAAGGTGAGCTGCCCGCCGTGCGCCTCCAGGATGGAGCGAGCCAGGGCCAGACCCAGCCCCAGGCCCCCGGCCGGTCGGGTCGCACTCATGTCCCCCTGGATGAATGGCTGCAGCAGGCGCGTCGTTCCTTCGGCCGGGAGGTCACCCAGCGTGTTGGTGATGGCCACCTCCACCGATGAACCGTCCTCCTTCGCCTCCACCACGACTTGCCCGCCGGGCTCGTTGAACTTGATGGCGTTCTCCAGGAGATTGAAGAAGACCAGGCGAAGCCGATCCCCATCCGCCAGGATGGTCGGCAGCCCGTGGGCCATCTCCCACCGGAGCCGTACACCCCGATCCTCGCAGTCCGGGCCCAAGTCGGCGGCCGCTCGCTGGAGCACGTCCTCCAGGCTCACCGGCGCCCGCTCCCGGGTAACCTGCCCGCGGTCGGACTCGACGAAAGCCAGGATGTTGGCGATCAGCCGGCCCAACCGGACGGCGCTGCCCCGGATGACCGACAGGCTGTCCCGCTGCTGACCCGACAGCGAACCGAATTGGTCTGTCAACAGGAGGTCCAGCCACCCGTGCATGAGGGTGAGGGGGGTGTGGAACTCATGGGTAATGGCCGAGAGGAGGTTCGACTTGATCTGATCGATCTCCTGGAGGCGGCGGTTGATCTCGCTGAGCTGGAGATTCTGTTGTTTCAGGTGCTGCAGTTCCAGGCCCCGCCGCACGGTGTGGAAGATCTCTGCCAGGGTGAAGGGCTTAAGGACATAGTCGTAGGCGCCCCCCTTGAGTGCCCGCACCGCAGATTCCACCGTGGCCCCACCCGTCATCACGATGACCACCATGGAGGGTGCGATGGCCTGCGCCCGCTCCATCAGCGCCACGCCGTCCAGGTCGGGCATCACCAGATCGGTGAGGAGGACGTCGAAGGCCTGCCGCTTGAGGAGCAACAGGGCCTGCATGCCCGATCCCGCCCCGACGGCCTGGTAGCCCTCGAGGGAAAAGGCCTTGACCAGCGAGGCCTGGACTCCCTCCTCGTCATCTACGATGAGGATGCAGGCCATGGCACCTCCGGCAGCCGCTGTGAATCCTCAGGCTGAGCCGCGGCCGCCGCCACCTGGCGAGGCCCGCGTCCCTGCCCAGCCGTCCCCCTCAGCGCCCAGTCGCCGAGGATTGCCTGGATGACTGCCAGGGCCGCCAGGGCCGCGGTCTCCGCCCGGAGGAGGCGTGGCCCTAGGAAGGCGAGGTGCACCCCGGGAAACCGAAGGCGCTCGAGCTCACCAGGGCTCAGCCCGCCCTCGCCACCCACCAGGAGGGTGAGCGCGGTGACGCCGCGGAGATCCTGGCACACGGAGACCAGAGGACGGCCCCCTTCGGTCGGGTCACAGGCGACCAGCGGAACGCCCTCGGGGTACCCGCAGAGATACGCCTCCAACGAGGCGATCGGGGCAAGCTCGGGGAGGTCCGGTCGCCCGCACTGCTCCGCCGCCTCCTGGGCGATCCGCCGCCAGCGTGGAGTCCGGGCGGTCACGCGACGCACGCTCCGCTCGGCCTCCAGGGGGACGATCCTCGAGACCCCAAGCTCGGTGGCCTTCCCCACGATGAGGTCCATGGCGCTCCCCCGGGGAATCACCTGGGCCAAGGTGACGGACAGCGCGGGCGGCCCCACCCGCGGCACCTCCTGCAGGATGCGGGCGCGCGCCTGCCGCGGCGTGGCCGTCGCCAGCGCGACAACGATCTCCCGTCCTGTCCCATCGAAGACGGCAACTTTATCGCCCGATCGGAGCCGGAGGACCTGGGTGATCTGCCGCGCCTGCGCCGGCGCGAACTCCACCCAACCGTTCCGGATGTGTTCGGGGAGAACGAAGAACCGTCGGTGGTGCAGCCGTGCGTCGCTTACCACGGGACAATACCAATGAAAAACTGACAACCGACAACGGACAACTCGTCATCTGCCGAACTTGACCGGTTGTCGGTTGTCAGTTTAAAAATTGAAATTGCCCCTTCAGGTGACCCGTTGTCAGTTGTCGGTTTGAAATTTGAAATTCCACGGCCCCCTTCAGCCAAAGAGGGCCTTCACTTTGTCCCAGAATCCCTGGACCAGCGGACTCCCGGCCCCGTTCTCCAGGCGGGCATAGTGTTCCAGGAGTTCCCGCTGCTTGGCCGTGAGGTGGATGGGAACCTCCACGAAGATCCGCGCAACCAGATCGCCGCGGCCATATCCACGGAGGTTGGGCAATCCCTTGCCTTTGATCCGGAACTCCATTCCGGTCTGGCTGCCTGGCGGGATCTTGAGGACGG
>CAZNWB010000051.1:0-9432 GCA_964576535.1 uncultured bacterium
GGGACGAACTCTCGCGCTCGGCCAGGAACTGGTCCACGGCGGCGCGCTGCTCCGCCACGGTGGGAATTTGGAAGACCCGGCGGAGGAAGGCGGCGGACTCAGGGAGACCCTTGGTGTACCAGCCAATGTGCTTCCGCGCGATGCCGACCCCTGTCCGTTCCCCGTAGAAGGCGTGCATGTCGTCGAGGTGGGCGAGGAGGACGCGGCGCATCTCGGCCGCGTCAGGCGGCGGAAGCCGGCGCCCGGTCACCAGGAAGTGAGCGATCTCGCGGAAGATCCAGGGGCGGCCCAGGGCGGCCCGTCCGATCATGACACCGTCCACCCCGGTCGCGTCCAAAACCGCCTTGGCCTTCTCTGGGGTGTCGATGTCGCCGTTGGCGATCACGGGAATCCGCGCAGCGCTCTTGACCGCGGCAATCGTTTCGTACTCCGCCTCGCCGTGGAACATGCACGCCCGAGTGCGGCCGTGAATCGCCAGCGCCTGGATCCCTGCCGCCTCGGCGATGCGCGCAACCGTCACCGCATTTCGGGAGCTCCTGTCCCACCCCGTCCGAATCTTGAGGGTCACCGGCACGGGCACCGCTGCCACCACCGCATCCAGAATCCGTGCCACGAGCGACTCGTCCTGCAGCAAGGCCGAGCCCGCCATGACGTTGCACACCTTTTTTGCCGGACAGCCCATGTTGATGTCGATGATCTGCGCCCCCGCGTCCACGTTGTACCGGGCGGCCTCGGCCAGCCTGGCGGGATCCGCCCCCGCGATCTGGACCGAGATGAGTGGCGCCTCGCCCTCGTGGTCGGCGCGGCGCCGGGTCTTGGCCGACCCGTACAGAAGCCAGTTGCTCGTCACCATCTCGGAGACCGCCATCCCCGCCCCCATCGCCTTGCAGAGCTGACGGAACGGGCGGTCGGTCACCCCGGCCATGGGCGCGGCGATCAGATTGTTGCTGAGACGATACGGACCGATCTGCATGTCAAGGAACTCACTCTCCGCGACCACCTGCGGGCCGCCGCAGGCGGGAGCGGACCTCGTGGGCGATCCGCGTCCAGGCAGGCGAGATGTCGGTGGGCGAGAGAATCGCCTCGATGAGGAAAGCACCGCGGCTTCTCAAGGCCTCCGAAAGGGCGGCGCGGAAGGCCGCTCGGCTTTGGACCCGCACGCCGCGGCCGCCCAGGGACTCGGCGACGCCGACGTAGTCCCAGGGAGCCACCCTGAAGTACGACTTCTTCCCGGCGATGGCCTGCATGGTGGCGAAGCCGCCGTTGTTGAACAGGATGACGATGGGCCGCAGCCCGTGGGCCTTGGCGGTGCCCAGGTCCATCCCCGTCATCTGAAAGCCGCCATCCCCCACCAGGGCCACAGGTCGCCTGTCCGGCCAGGCCAGCTCGGCCGCGATGGCCGCGGGAACGGCGAAGCCCATGCTGTTGTAGTACCCCGGACCCAGAAATGTATCCGTTCGCAAATCCACGCAGGCGTACATGCAGTCGCCCACGTCTGACACCACCGTGAACCGGCCCGGGGTGAGGAAGGCGTTGAGCTCCTCCACGATGGCCCGGGTGGTGAGACTCCCCGACGGCGGCGCGAGGCCGGCTGTCCGTCGTCGTGGGGTCCGCAGGGCGCGCCGCTTCACGGCTCGCGTGGTCAAGAGGAACTGCACGAGGTCCACCAGGTTCACGTCCGGGTATCGGTGGAAGCTGACGCTCACCTCCTCTGACGAGGCCGAGATCAGGGAGGCCTGATCCACCCGGGCGGTGAACAGTCCCGTGCTGACATCCGTCAGGAGGGCCCCCAGCATCAGGACACAGTCGGATCGTTCCACCACCTTCCGCGCCTCGGCCGAGCCCACCCTCCCCATGTAGATGCCGACAAAATTCCGATGGGTTTCGGGGAACACCGTCTTCCCATCCATCGAGGTCACCACGGGGAGGTTCAGCTTCTCCGCCAGGCGCACCAGCTTCCGCATCAATCCGAACCGCTCGATCTCGACCCCGGCGTAGATGACCGGTCGCCGGCTGCGATTCAGGCGGGTGACCACCTCACCCATGACCTCCCGGAGAGCGGCGGGATCGGGACGCCGCGCCAGGGGTCCGGCGCGCTGGGACCGGGCCCCCGTCGCGAAGACGACATCGCGCGGGATCTCGAGGTATCCCGGTCGCTTCTTGCGGGAAATGGCATCCAGCACCCGGTCGATTTCCTCCAGGGCGGTTCGCGGGTCGTTCAGGGCGGCGGCGGCGCAGGTGATCTCCCGGTACACGATGAGCTGTGATTCAAAGGTTCGGACCTTGTGGTGGACCAGGGCATCCAGGCGCCGGTCGTGGATCTCGGGCGCGCCGCTCACCACCAGGACGGGCGACCGCTCGGCATAGGCCTGGGCGATGGCGTTCACCATGTTCAGGGCGCCCGCCCCGTACGTCACCAGGGCCACCCCCAGTCCCTTGATGCGGGCGTAGGCGTCGGCGGCAAAGCCAGCCGAGGGCTCGTGGGTGACGACGATCGGCTGGATGGAGGTCCGTTCGAGGGCCTGGTAGAGGGGGAGGACGAAGTCGCCGGGGATCCCGAAGGTGTGCCGGACCCCCAGCGCCTTCAACCGGTGGAACAGGTACTCACCAACCCGCATGGGTCAACTACCGGTAGGCCTCACGGCGATGGGCGATCCTGTAGATCCGCACTTCGCGTTCCCTGTCATAGATCTCGTACAAGATCCGATAGTCCCCCACCCGGAGACGCCACTCTAGTTCATATCCCTTCAGTTTCTGGGTCCCTGAGTGTCGGGGGTCTCCTTCAAGGCGGAGAAGTCGGTCGAGAATTCGCTGGCGTGTGTGGGGATCGAGTCGGTCGAGGTCTCGTCGGGCCGCTGGTTGAATGTGGACGACATATGCCTCAGGCACGGCGCTTCTTCCGGCGGACCAGATACTCGTCTAACGTCAGTGGTCGGCCCTTCACTTTCTTTGCCCGTTCGATCAGCACATGGTCGTACATATCGTCCAGAAGCCTGCGGTCATGGAGGATCTTTTCCGCGAGGGCCATTCGCTCAGCCGGCTTGAGCGTCTCGATGGCTTTCCAGAAAACCTCGACTGTGGCCTTTTCCGATACCGTCACAGTGCTCCTCCTACACTCGCCGAACCGCATTGGGAAACTCGACGCGGTTCACTTCAGTTCACCGATAAAATCAGTCGTAGAAATCTGCGAAATCTGTCCGCCTTTGGCGGACCAGGGCTCCATCTGCGGATAAGTCAGAGTCGCTCGACGATGGTAGCGATCCCCTGCCCCACGCCGATGCACATGGTAGCCAGGCCGTAGCGCACCTGGCGCCGACGCATCTCGTGCAAGAGCGTGGTCAGGATCCGGGCGCCGCTGCACCCCAGGGGATGCCCCAGGGCGATGGCCCCCCCGTTCACGTTGCAGCGGTCCTGGTCAATGTGGAGGTCCCGGATGCACGCCAGGCTCTGCGCGGCGAAGGCCTCGTTCAGCTCGACCAGGTCAATTTGCCCTATCCGAAGTCCCGCCCGCTTCAGCGCCTTCTGCGTGGCCGGCACCGGGCCGATCCCCATGGTGCCGGGATGGACCCCGGCCACGGCCGTCGCCACGATGCGGGCCACGGGCGCGAGACTCAGCTCCTTGGCTTTCTCCTGGGACGTCAGGAGCAGGGCGGCCGCGCCGTCGTTCACCTGCGAGGCATTCCCCGCCGTCACCGTCCCGCCCTCCCGGAACGCCGGCTTGAGCTTCGCCAGCTTGTCCAGGCTGGTGTCGGGCCGGGGCCCCTCGTCGGCATCCACGACGACCGCCTCTCCCTTCCTCTGCGGGATCGAGACCGGGACGATCTCGTCCTTGAACCGCCCGGCCGCCATGGCGGACACCGCCCGCTGGTGGCTCTGCAAGGCGAAGGCGTCCTGCTCCTCCCGGGTGATCCGGTATTTCTCCGCCACGTTCTCGGCCGTCTCGCCCATGCTCTCCGGCGGGTACATGGCGGCCAGCCTCGGATTGGTGAAGCGCCAGCCGATGGTCGTGTCGGCCAGGCTGACGGTCCCCCGCGGGAAGCCCTCCGTCGCCTTGAGCATCACCAGGGGGGCGCGGGTCATGCTCTCGACCCCACCCGCAATGAAGACATCGCCACTGTCAGTCTGGATCGCCCTGGCGGCGGCGTTGACGGCCTCCAGCCCGGAGCCGCACAGGCGGTTCACCGTGGCCCCCGGGATTTCGATGGGCAACCCCGCGATCAGGACCGCCATGCGGGCCACGTTCCGGTTGTCCTCCCCCGCCTGATTGGCGCATCCCGCATACACGTCCTCGATGGCCTCGACCGGGATCCGCGTCCGCTCCACCAGCCTGGCGATGACGTGGGCCAGAAGGTCGTCCGGCCGGACGTCCTTGAGCACCCCGGCATATTTCCCGATGGGCGTCCTGACGGAATCAACGATCACCGCGTCGCGCATGACGTGTTCCCCCTCCACCCTCAATTTCAAATTGAAAACCGACAACCGACAACCGGTCAATTCGCCGAGCCGGGTGGTCCGTTGTCAGTTGTCCGTTGTCCGTTTTTCATTGCCCAACGAAGGAGTCCTTCTTGCGGTGCACCACCGCCTGGCACGCCGCGATGAGTTCCCCGCCCTCGGTCTTGACCGTGATCTGGTAGAACCCGGCCCGGTGCCCCTTGCGCAGCTCCTGCGCCTCGGCCACGAGGCGCGTGCCGGCCGCGGTGGCCGCCAGGTAGCTGATCGTCATGGAAAGGGCGAGCGCCGTCTGGCCGTGGGAATTCGAGGCGGCCGCGAAGGCGGCATCCGCCAAACTGAAGACGGCGCCCCCGTGGGGGATCCTGTGGAAGTTCAGCATCTGCGGGGTGACCGTCATGGTGAGGCGGCTGTACCCCGGCCGCAGCTCCTGGAGTTCGATGCCCATCCACCTGGCGAAGGGATCCTGGCTGATCTTTTGAAACACCGGGTCGCTCGCCTGAATGGCCACGTCTCTCCCCCACAGGTCGGCCTGACGGTGGCGGGATCATACGCGGTCATGGTGGGGGTTGTCCAGTACAGCCCAAGAGGCCGGGAGGGGCCTTCCCAATCGGGATCAGTTCAGTCCGAAACTTCTTGACCGGTATTCCCCAGTCGCCGACAATGCGGTCTCACTTCCCTTGCCCGCGCTCACCCTGGGAGGCTTCCTCATGCGGGAACGATCCTTTTCCGAGGCGGTTCGGCAGCTCACTCTGGGAGAGGGCGAGACCCTCCACGGCGAAGGCGTCCTGGCCATTGTCAAGGCACTGCTGCAATCCGGCGTGAGCTATCTCGGAGGGTATCCCGGCGCGCCGGTGGCGCACCTTCTGGACGTCATGGCGGACGCCAACGAGCCCGTGCTGAAGCCCCTGGGCATTTACTTTGACTCCTCGGGCAACGAGGCCGCGGCCGCGGCCCTGCTGGGGGTTTCCATCAACTATCCCGTCCGGGGCGCGGCGGTCTGGAAGTCCACCGTCGGCACCAACGTGGCCTCGGACGCCATCGCGCACCTGGCCTCCTCGGGCGTCATGGGGGGCACCCTGATCATCGTGGGCGAGGACTACGGGGTCGGGGCGAGCGCCCTGCAGGAGCGGACCCTCACCTTTGCCATGAAGTCCGCTATGTGCCTGGTGGAACCGCGGGCCAACCACCAGCACATGGCTCACCTGGTGGAGGCGGGCTTCGACCTCTCCGAGGCCAGCCACATGCCGGTCCTGTTCGGCGTGCGGATCCGCTCTGGGCACATGCGGGACACCATGCTGTGCAAGGACAACCGCGCGCCCACAATCAGCATGCTCCGGCGCCTCGAGGCGCCGGCCTCCGAGCTGATCCGGGTGCCCCTGCCCCCCATGACCCACGAGCAGGAACGGCTGAAGTATGTGAAACGGGTCCCGGCCGCCCAGCGATTCATCCTGACCCGCCGCCTGAACGAGTGGTTCGGCGCCGGGGAAAGCGACCTCGGCCTCATCTGCCACGGGGGCGTCCACAGCATGACGATGCGCGCCCTGCACCTGCTGGGCGAGGCGGACGCTTACGGGGGCACGGCCCACGAGGTCCTCTGCCTGAACGTCCTGCATCCGCTCGTGCCGGAGGAGATCCTGGGCTTTCTCCGGAGGAAGCGCGCGGTCCTGATCGTCGAGGAGGGGATGCCGAACCTCTTGGAGCACCAGATCCGCGCCCTGGCCCAGGAGCACCGGCTGCCGGTGGACCTGTACGGGAAGGAGCTGCTGCAACAAGCGGGAGAGTACCGGCCCGAGGTGATCATCGAGGGCCTCCATGCCTTCCTGACGAAACACCAGCCTCGGTCGGGGTCCCCCGTCTCCCTTACCGACCGCCGGGAACGGCTCTCCGGCCACCTCGCCAGGATCAAGACCTTTCTCAAGGCCCCGATCTCGAAGCGGCCTCCCGCCTTCTGCACCGGCTGCCCGGAGCGGCCGGTCTTCAGCGCCATCAAGATCATGGAGCGCGAGACGGGCCCCATCTACGCCGTGGGGGACATCGGCTGCCACACCTTTGGTGCCCTGGCCCCCTTCTATGTGGGGAACACCGTCCTCGGCTACGGGTCGGGGCTGGCCAGCGCCAACGCCCTGTCCCGGGTCTCCGGCAAGCGCCCCATCAGCATCATGGGCGACGGCGGGTTCTGGCACAGCGGCCTCACCACCGGGGTGGCCAACGCCGTCTTCAACAAACAGGATACTGTCCTGGTGATCCTGGAGAACTTCTATACCGCAGCCACCGGGCAGCACGATAATCCCTCCACCGGCAGGAACTTGCGGGGCGAGCCGACCACCATGAGCATCGCGGCCGCCCTGAAGGGCGTGGGCGTCACGTGGGTGAAGACGGTCAACCCCTACGACGTCGCCGCCACAAAGAAGGTCCTGGTCGAGGCCATGCAGACCGACTACGACGGGTTGAAGGTCGTGATCGCCCGGGCCGAATGCCAACTGGAGAAAGGGCGGCGCGAGCGCGGAGAGATCGCCAGGAAACTCAAGGCAGGCGTGCGGGTCGAGCGGCCCAGGTTCGGCGTGGACCCCGACGTGTGCACCGGCGATCACTCCTGCATGCGGCTGAATGGGTGTCCCTCCCTGACCCTGGCGCCGAATCCCGATCCCCTGCGGGATGATCCCATCGCCCACATCGAAGATTCGTGCGTGGGGTGCGGCCTGTGCGGCGAGGTGGCCCATGCCGCGGTCCTCTGCCCATCCTTTTACGAGGTGAAGGTGGTGACGCACCCGGGCGGCTTCGAGCGGCTGCGCCACCGCGCCAATCGGTACCTGATCGGGATGCTGACGGGCAGAAACAGGAACGGGTCTGTGGCAATGCGGGCGTAATTCGGCGAAGGCCGTCTTTGCAACGCAGACAGAGCCAATTGAAAACGGACAACCGACAACCGGTCATCTCCCTTCGAGGCTCGACTTGGCCGGTGGTCAGTTGTCGGTTTTACATTTGAAAATGTCTTGCCTCCACGGGGAGAGGACACCCAATGGGTACCCGGTGACGGGGGATGATGGCGGGTAGCTATGGCTGACCCAACAGTGGTGAAAATATTGATCATGGCCCTGGGCGGTCAGGGCGGGGGCGTCCTGACCGAGTGGCTGTTCCAGGCGTGCCTCCTGGAGGACTATCCGGTCCGCAGCACCTCGATCCCAGGCGTGTCCCAGCGGACTGGTTCCACCAACTATTACCTGGAGGTTCCCACGCGAACGAGGCGGGATCTCGGGGACAGGCGTCCGGAATTCTGCCTGTACCCCACGGCGGGCGATGTGGACCTGCTCATCGCCCCCGAGTTCCTGGAACTCGGCCGCGCGATAGAGCAAGGGTTCGTTTCCCCGGATCGGACCACGGTCATCGCGAGCACCCATCGGGTCTACTCCATCTTTGAGAAGGTGCCGGTGGGCGACGGCCTCTACTCTCAGGAAGACCTCGCCAACGCCGCCAGGACCTTCTCCCGGCGACTGATCGCCTTCGATGCCCTGGATCTCGCCCAGCGGAACGGCCTCAAGGAGATCAATGCCATCATCCTGGGGGCCGTGGCCGCCTCCGGGATCCTGCCGATCCGGGAAGAGAGCTACGTCACTGCGATTGAGCGACAGGGCATCGCCGTGGAGAGCAACCTGCGGGCGTTCCAAGTGGGGCTGGCCATCGCGCAGGAGGGGGCAAAGGCCGAACGGCCTCCTGTCGTCGAGGAATCCTGGGAACAATCCAAGCGCCGGCTTTCAAGCCTCCTGGCTTCCCAGCCTTCCAGCCAGCTTCTGGAGTTGTTGGCCGAGGTGGAGCGAGGCTATCCGGAACGGTTGTGGCGGACGCTGGCGGAGGCCCTCCACCGCCTCATCGACTACCAGGACGCCGCCTATGCGCGGCAATACTTGGACTGCCTCGAACGGGTCCGGGAGGTGGAGCAACGGGTTGGGGGTGCGGCCTCCGACCGCCTGACGGAGATCGTGGCGCGATCCCTGGCGGTGTGGATGACCTATGAGGATGCTATTCGCGTGGCCCAGTACAAAATCCGACCGGAGCGGTTCGTCCGCATTGCCCGCGAGTCCGGCTCGAACCCGGACCAACTCGTGACGGTGACCGAGTACCTCAAGCCGGACATCGAGGAGATCCTGGGCGTCCTCCCCAAGGCCCTGGTGGGCCGACTCGCCGAATGGGCGGAGCGGCGTTGGCCCGGCGAGGACAAGCCCACCCTCGGACAGACGATCGAGAGCACGAGCTTCCCGGGCTTCCTCCGTCTGTGGCTGGTGACGCGCCTCCGCCCGCTGCGGCCCATCTCGGTCCGGTTCGCCCATGAGCACACGGTCATCTCGGAGTATCTCCACGCCGTGGATCGGTACGCAGACCTTGATCTCGATCTCGGCTGCGCCGTGGCCCGCCTGGCCCAAGTCGTGAAAGGCTATGGGAACGTCCGGCGCCGCACCCTGCGGCAGTTCGCCCAGGTCTTGCGCGAGATCGTGGCGCCGCTGGCGGAGGCCGAAGTTCATCAGCGCAATGGATTCCCCGCCACCCGCGAGGCCGTCGAACGGGCTCGCACCCTGCTCCTCGCCCAGCCGGACGGTCTCGACCCCGCCCTCGCCGCCGTCCCGTCCCTCCTCGAAGGGCTCCGCACCCAGGCTGCGGCGACTCCCGCGCTGGCGCCCCGGTAGGAACCAGCCGTTACAAATCAACCATCAAGAATCGGCACCGCAGTCCTGTTCGCGATTGACCCTCGCCTCCTGACATCTTGACTGCTGGCAGTCAGTGGGTAGATTAGACTGGGCGGCGTGGATCCAGGCCAGCAGCGTCATGAGGCAACTTGGCGCAGGCACCCGCCGGAGGGTTGGGACGAACAAAAGGGGACGTTGCATTATAAGTCATATATATTCCCGTCCCCGAGGAGGCGCGCAATGTCGGCGCGGGAGGGTCAAAGGAAATAATACTTATAATGCAACGTCCCCTAACCGTCAC
>CAZNWB010000051.1:9532-23985 GCA_964576535.1 uncultured bacterium
ACGTCCCCTAACCGTCACCGCAGCACAGCAGCACGAACTACGTGCCTTCGGTTCTGGCCCCGCTTCCTCGCCGACCCAAGTAGGCCCGCTGGACCCGTTCATCCGCCAGTAACTCCTGCGCCCGTCCCTCCAGCGCGATCCGACCCCCTTCCATGACGTAGCCGCGGTCGGCGATGGCCAGCGCCGCCTTCGCGTTCTGCTCCACGAGGAGAACCGTCATGCCACCGCGCCGCAGCTCGGCAATCACCCGCATGATCTCGGCCACCACCAGCGGGGCAAGCCCCAACGAGGGCTCGTCGAGGAGCAAGAGGTCGGGCTTGGCCATGAGGGCGCGCCCAAGCGCCAGCATTTGCTGCTGGCCTCCCGACAAGGTGCCCGCCACCTGCCGCTCCCGCTCCCGCAGAACGGGAAAGATGGTGAAGACCCGCTCCATGTCCTGAAGTATGCCGCGTTTTTCCTCGCGCCCGTAGCGGTGGTAGGCGCCGAGCCAGAGGTTGTCAAGCACGGTCATGCTGGCAAAGATCTGGCGCCGCTCGGGCACGTATCCCACACCCAGATGAACCATCCGCTCCGGTCCCACGCCCACCAGATCCCGGTCCAGGAGTCGAATCTGTCCGTTCCGGGGCGTGACAACCCCCATGATGGCGTTGAGGATGGTGGTCTTTCCCGCGCCGTTCGGCCCGTTCAGCGTGACGATCTCTCCCCGGCGCACCTGGACGGACACGCCGTGGAGGACCTGGACCCGGCCGTACCCGGCCACCACCCCCTCGACCGCCAGCATCGTTCCGTCATGCGTCATCTCAAACCCTGGAACCACAGATGCACACAGATTCCGCCTTCAATGGAAAACGGAAAGCTGACAACGTCTCGCCTGAGCTCGACGCAGGCCGACAACCGGTCATTGGCCGGTTGTCAGTTGTCGGTTTCCAATGTTTCGTTCCGCCTATGCAGGGCGGTTGCATCACCCCCGGGCGGCCGGCACCTCCAGCACGTCCCCGCCCAAGTACGCGGCAACCACCTCGGGGTTGTTCTGGATCTCGGCCGGCGTGCCCTCAGCGATCTTCTCCCCGTAATTCAGGACCACGATCCGATCCGCGAGATCCATGACCAGATCCATGTCATGCTCCACCAATAGCACCGTCACGCCGGAGGCCCGGATCCGTCGAACCAGTTCCCGCAACCGCTCCCGTTCGCCGGCCGACAGCCCGGCGCCCGGCTCATCCAGGAGCAGGATCGTCGGGTCCGCCGCCAGGGCTCGCGTCACCTCGACCACGCGTTGCTGGCCGAAGGGGAGATTCGCAGCGGCAACGTCGGCCAGCTCCCCCAATTCGGTCATGACCAGGAGGCGTCCAGCCTCTGACCGGATGGCCCTATCCTCCGTCCGCTCCCACGGAAGACGCAGGGCCGCGGCCGCCATTCCCGCCCGGGTGCGGTGGTGGAGCCCCACCATCACGTTTTCCCGAACGGTCATGTTGGCAAAGAGGCGGACATTTTGGAATGTCCGGATCAGGCCGTTCGTGGCAATCCGGTTGGATGCGAGGTGCTGGATGGGTTGACCCAAGAAGCGCACGGTCCCCCCCGAGGGCGGCAACGCACCGGCGATCACGTTGAACAGGGTGGTTTTCCCTGCGCCGTTGGGGCCGATGATGGCCAGGATTTCCCTGGGATGGACCACAAAGGAGACATGGGACAGGGCCTGCAAGCCGGCGAAGGCCTTGCTCAGCCGTTCGACCTCGAGGATCGGGTCGGGCGGTTCCCCATGCCGCCCCAGGCCCCGCAGGGAACTGATCGACAGGCCTGCCTGGGGTCCCTCCCGTGCCGAAGCGGCTGGTGCAGCGTAACCATTGTCGCCCACCGATCCCGGA
Source organism: uncultured bacterium (assembly GCA_964576535.1). GTDB lineage: Bacteria > Methylomirabilota > Methylomirabilia > Methylomirabilales > 2-02-FULL-66-22 > 2-02-FULL-66-22. Next base: position 11,398 of record CAZNWB010000051.1, read on the forward strand.
ACGTGACCGGGGTTCTCGGCGTTCCTCCGTCTGTTGAGCCGGTCAACCGTCGCCGTCAACCAGGGCCAGAGCCCTTCCGGCAACGCGATCATCGTGGCCATGAGGATGAGGCCGAACGCAATGATCTCGTATTCACCCGAGGCGTGACCCATGAGCAGGGGTATGGTGGCCCGCAGGGTCTCGCCCAGGATGGTGATGAGGGCGGCGCCGAACAGCGCACCCCAGATGTGGGCCAGGCCCCCGATCATGACCATGACCAAGAGCTCGATGGAGAACTTGAAGCTGAAGGGTGGCGGGTTGACGAAGAGCAGGTAGTGGGCGTAGAGACTCCCCGCCAGGCTGGCGAACACAGCGCTCAGGGCGAAAACGGCGACCTTGTAGCGGGCGGTATGGACGCCCAGGGCGGCGGCGGCGCTCTCGCTGCCGTGGATCGCCCGCAGCGCCCGCCCGACCCGCGAATCCACAATGTTGCGGGAGAGGAAGATCACCCCCAGCGCGAAGGCCCACACGAGATAGTAGTAGCGGAGGTCGGTATTCAGAGGCACGCCGAGCAGCCGGAGATTCGGGATGCCAGTCAGTCCCGAGGGTCCTCCCGTCACCTCGCGCATCTCGTTGAACACGATATACACGATGATGCCCCACCCCAGGGTGGCCATGGCCAGGAAGTGCCCGCGCAGCCGGAAAATAGGCATGCCGATGCCGGCCGCCAACCCGCCGGTGATCACGGCGGCCGCGGGCAGGGCCAGCCACGGGTTCAGGCCCAATCGGGTGGACGCGATGGCGGACACGTATGCGCCCAGGCCGTAAAACGCCGCATGGCCCAGGGAGACCTGTCCCGCATATCCCATGAGAAGGGACAGCCCCACGGCCGCGATGGTGTGCAGACCGATGATGACCGCGATGGTCTGGTAGTAGCGGCTGTGAACACCCAGTGGAAGCAGAGCGATCAGCGCGACGAGGCACAGAGGCCCCCAGGGAATGGCGCGCCGGACATCGGCCATCTAGGGGCCCTCCTCGGTTTCCTGCTCTGCCCGCACCAGCCAGCGCGGCTTGGAGAGCAGGATGATGAAGAGGGCGATGAAGGCCACGGCGTCCTTGTACCCCGAGGAGATGAATCCGGCCCCCAGCGATTCCAGGATTCCCAGGAGGAAGCCGCCGGCGACAGCCGCCGGGTAATTCACCATGCCGCCCATGACGGCGGCCACGAACCCCTTGAGGGTGAGCATCAGGCCCATGTCATAGGTGGCGAAGATGATGGGCGCAATGATGACGCCCCCCAGAGCCCCCACGCCCCCGCTGAGACCGAAGGCCAGAAGGGCCATCCGGTCGGTCCGGATCCCCATCAGGCGCGCCGCCAGCCGGTTGACCGCGCAGGCCCGCAGGGACCGTCCCAGCATGGTGCGGGTGAAGAAGAGATGCAGCAGGGGCTGGAGGACGAGCGTCGTGCCCAGGACCCACAGGCTTTGCAGGCGGATGACGGCCCCCCCGACCTGGAGGGGGCTGCCCGCGGTAAAGGGGGCCATCTGGTACGGATCCGTACCCCAGATCACGAGAGCGAGACCCCGGATGGCCAACGCGGCGCCGATGGTGATAATGATCAGGGTGAGGGGCGAGGCATCCCGGGCCGGCCGAAGGCCTACCTGGTACAGCACTGCGGAAAAGAGTCCGACCCCGACCACCGCCACCACCACGGCCAGGCCTTGGGGCAGTCCCGCGGCGATGAGCCAGACGGCGAGGAGGGCGCCCAGCATGGCGAACTCGCCCTGGGCAAAATTGATAACCGAGGTCACGCTGGAGATCACCACGAAGCCCAGGGCGATCAGGGCGTAGATGCTCCCGTTGGTGATTCCCGTGACCAGAAACTGCAGGACCTGTTGCGCAGAAGCCATGACTCAGGGCGCCTCCCAGAAAATGCGGGGGCGGAGCCCGGACAGCCCCGCCCCCTTCTTCATACTACTACCCTTTGCTCGCGGGAAGCCTATTTGGCCAATTGCCACTGGCCATTCACGATCTCGTACATGGTGACGGCCCGCTTGTCCAGGCCGTTGTGATCCGTCACCGACATCTTGAAAATCCCGCTGATCCCGACGAACTCCTTGATCTTCTCCAACTCGTCCCGGATGGCGGCGCGGAAGCTCGGCAGGTCATCCGGGTTGGTCCGGGCCGCGGCCGCTTCAATCGCCTTATAAGTCAGCCAGATGGCATCCCAGCCGTGTCCCCCGAACGTGCTCCTGCTTCCGGCACCGTACTTGGCCTCATAGGCCTTGGCGTAGGCCACCAGTGTCTTCTTTGCCGGATCGCTGTCGGGAAGTTCCTCGGCCTTGAGCAGCTTTCCGGCCGGGAACCGCACGCCGTTGGCTGCAGGGCCTGCGAGATCAAGGAACCGCTTGTTCCCGACGCCGTGGCTCTGGAAAAGAGGGATTTTCAAGCCCAGCTCATTCGCATTCTTCGTGACGACCGAGGCGGCGGGCGGGATGGCCCACACCACCAGGGCCTGGGCGTCACTCCCCTTCACCTTGGTGAGCTGGGTGGTCATGTCCACGTCCTTGTCGCCAAACCGCTCATTGGCCACGATGGCGATCCCCGCCTTCTTGGCAAGCCAATCGAACTCGAGCCGGCCACTATCGCCGAAGGCATTGTCCACGTTCATCCACGCGACCCTTGTGATTTTCTTGCTCACCAAATAATCCACCAGGACATCGGCGATCAGGACATCGCTCTGCGGGGTCTTGAACACCCAGAAGCTATCCTTGACCGGCTCCACGATCTTGACGCTGGCCGCCATTGAGACCATGGGCACCTTGGCCGTCTGGACCGTGTTCTTGATCGCCAGCGACGTGCCGCTCTGGGAGCAGCAGATGAGGGTGGCCACCTTGTCCTCCTCGATGGCCTTCTTTGCCGCCAGCAACGTCTTGGTCTCGGTGCTCTCGCCGTCATAGATGACGAGTTTCACCGCTCGCCCCTTGATGCCTCCCTTCGCATCAATCTCCGCCTGGAGCATCAGGGCGGTGTCCCGCTCGGGAATGCCCAGAGAAGATGCGGGTCCGGTGATGTCGGGAATGAATCCCAACTTGATGGGTTGCTGGCCAAAGGCCGGGCTGCCGAGAGCCAGGCTGAAGACGAAACCGAGGCCCAGGAACCCCACCCAGCGTCTGCAGAGCACGTTTCTCATGATCCCCCTCCCTGTGTGAATGAACCCACCGTTTCCCTGACAAGAGGTTATTGCCCACCCCCGCATTTCGGTGATCAAGCTGCGGAGGACGACGCAGGCGCGGTCCCATGGACACCTTCCGCCGCCAGCCGGTTCAACTCCTCCAGGAGAGCACGGCGGTCTGCCGGCTTGAGTCCGCTGTAATTGGCGCCCATCCCGATCGTGGTGGCCAGCATGACGTAGCAGCCCGCGCAAAAGTGCAGGCCGTGATCCTCGAATACGCCGTATAGATGCGGATATCGATCCAGGACGTCTTTGATTCCCATGCCCTCTGTGATTCCAGGGTGTCTTTTCTTTCTCGATGCCGGCTGCCGCGTCGCGGCCCGTAGCCGCGACGATCCAGCCCTCCCTCGATTCTTGACAGTTGATCGCCTGCCCTTGCCTCTTGCCATTCTGCCCTCAGGGCTGCCAAGAAAATCCCTGACGCGATGGGTCGTAGGGAGGGGGCTGCACCCACGCTTCGCGCGGGTACCCGCCCTCCGTCCCCGGAAGCGGAGGGCCACAAGGGCCCTCCCTACAGCGTTGTCCGATCAGGAATATTCATCTGTGGTGAAATGCGCTTTCTGACCACTCCGGCAAAATTCGAAATTCGAGATTCGAGATTGTCAGCCTCACGCGACGGCGTACGTGAAGAACCCCTTTCCCGTGGCTTGCCCAAGGTGCCCGGCGCGAACAAGCTGGCGAAGCAGCGGCGCCGGGCGATAGCGATCGTCCCCGTACTCCGCCTGCAGGCCCTCCAGCACGGCCAGGATCTGGTCCAGGCCGATCCGATCCGCCCACTCCAGGGGACCCAGGGGGTAGTTCGTGCCCAGCTTCATCGCCGTGTCGATGTCCTCGGCGGAGGCCACCCCCTCCATCAGGGCGAAGGCCGCCTCGTTGATGATCATGCAGAGGATGCGGGGGAACACGAGGCCCGGTCCATCGGGGACCACGATCGGCTCCAGCCCTGCACTTCGGAAGAGGTCCCCCGCCTGATCCAGCGCGGCTGGCTCGGTCCAGGGGGTCGCTGCCAGTTCGACAGGCTGTCCCTTCTGCAAGGGAGGCAGCATTCCGAAGCCCACGACGCGATGCCGCGCATGGATGTCGGCCGCGGCCTCGGCCGCGCTGTGGCCGAGGGCGGCGCTCAGGATCAGCGTGGTCTCCGGAAGCTCGGGGTCCATCCATTCCGAGGCCTCCGCCTCGATCACGACATCGGCGCCCTGATAGGCTTCGCCAAGGTGCCGGAGATACCGCTCCCGCCGGTCCCGATCCGTGAAGATGGCATCCAGCTCCTCCCGCGTGCCGGGCCACGTGGGCGGTCGCTGGACCGCACATCCGGCGGACTCGAAGAGCCCTGCCAGGGCGTCGGCCAGGGGGCTCTGTCCGAGGATGAGGATGTTCCGGGTCATGCAACCGCTTCCCGCTTTCTTGCCGCCCGGAAGGGAGGCAAGGGATGCTTTCCTACGTCTTGGCGCTGTCCGAGTAGTCGTAAAAGCCGCGGCCGGTCTTCCGTCCCAGCAGCCCAGACTCCACCATCCGCTGCTGGATGGGGTGGGGACGAAAGCGCGGATCGGAGAAGAATGCCTCGTACACCGACCGGCTCACGGCGAGGTTAACGTCGATCCCGATGAGGTCCATCAGCTCAAAGGGGCCCATGCGGAATCGCCCGGAACCCTTCATGACGCGATCAATCTGGTCGTGGGCGATCCTGCCTTCCCCCAGGATGCGCAGGGCCTCCAGGGAGAAGTGGCGCGCAACCCGGTTCACGATGAAGCCCGGGGTGTCCTTGGCCCGGACCGGCGTCTTGCCCAGATGCCGCGCCACCTGCATGGCCTCTTCGACCACCGCCGGCTCCGTGCGCTGGCCCGCCACGACTTCCACCAGGGCCATGACCGGGACCGGATTGAAGAAGTGCATGCCGATCACCCGCCCGGGATGTTTCGTCGCGCCGGCGATGGCGGTGACGGAGAGGGACGAGGTGTTCGTCGCCAGGATCGCGCCAGGATCGGCGACACCGTCCAGCTCGGCGAACACCCGCTGCTTGAGGGAGAGCTCTTCGGGCACCGCCTCGAGGATGAGCTGGGCGTCACGCATCTCCGTCAGACGGGTGACGGCCGTCAGCCGACCTAGGGCCTCTTCGGCCGCCTCGGCCTGGACGTGTCCCCGCTCTACGGCACGGGTCACGCTTTGGGCGATGCGGGACCGCCCCCCGGCCAATGCGTCCTCGATGGGGTCGTACAGGCGGACCCGGAAGCCTGTGAGGATCGCCACCTGGGCAATGCCGGCACCCATGGTCCCGGCACCCACCACCCCGATCGTCGTAATTGCTACGCTCACTGCCTTTGCCTTTGTCAACAGTCAGGAATTCGTTAGCCCGGAATCATCGCCTCCTGCGGCAACTCCTCCCACCTGGGCTTCCACGCAGGCAGGGTCAACCCCAGGGGCTCGACGATCTCCTTGACCTCCTCGGCAAACACGCGCCGGACCTCGTCGTTGTCCCGGATCTTCAGGCGCAGCTCTCGGTAGATCGTGTTCTTGGGGGACTTGGGCCGGCCGAAGATGTTCATGGTCCGGATGTACCACTTGTGCAGGGACTGCTGGCATTCGTCGCGCGCGGCGGTGTCGCCGGCCAGCCGTTTAATCCAGGTCTCGCCGTGGGCGATGTGCATCTTCTCCTCCTTGAAGATGCCGTCAATCACCCGCCGCCACGGCCCGTAGCTGCACTCGTACACGTCCAGGAGCTGATGGCCGGCTCCCCGGTCCATGCAGAAGTTGAACATCACGAAGTCGGCCCAGGTCTCGATGGGGTAGTAAAAGATGTTCACCCGCTTGTCACTTGCCGCTCGCATCGTCCCCAGGTCCTGGTCGCCGGAGACGCGGAGGGTGAGATCCGTCTCGCGGATCTTCTCCTCGGGATTGATGCCCAGGTCGGCCAGCAGCCGGTACATGACCCGGGCGTGGCGCACCTCGTCCTTGACGATGGTCGCCACGGCAAGCATCTCCGGCACGGTCGGGGCCTTGATGATCCAGGGGACGTAGCCGAAACTGCCCGACAGCTCGGAATCCGCCTGCATCTGCATCAGGTTGACAAGATGCGTGCGGTAGTCCTGGCTCATCTCCTCGGGCGACTCAACGGTTTTCCCCACGCGGATGCTTGCCAGCAGTCGCTGGTGTTTCTCGTGCTCGGTCGGCATCCTCTATCTCCCTTCGGAGGGCGGGTACCCCGCCGGAGGCGGGGTGCAGCCTCCTCCCTACAACCTGCGACTCATCGGCGTACGTAGGGAGGGCCCTCGTGGCCCTCCGTCACTCATCCACACTCCTCAATGCGGGATCTGTTCAGGGAATGTCCTTGAGAACGGATATGCCTCTGGGCTTGAAGCAATTCTCTTCCTCACCGGATTGGCGACGATGTAGTTGGCCACTGCCTCGATATCCTCGTCCTTCGGCAGGAGATGATCGTAGAAGCTTGCCTGCCACACGCGTCCTTCCAGGCCCTTGGCCCAAAGAAGGCGCGTGCTTCGACTCTTGAAAGCGCCAACGAAGGCACTCACATCCTTGCCGGCCCCTGGCGGAATCACAAGGAGATGAAGATGATCTGGCATGAGGCAGTACGCGATTAGCCGAAATCCCAGGCGCTCTGCCTCGTGTTGTAAGCAGTCTATCACAACTCCATTGACGTCAGGACGGACGAATATTGCTCGCCGTCCCATCGCGCAGACCGTTACGCTGCACGGAACCGCTTGGCTGTAGTCGAAGTCTCGAAGCCGGACCCACTTTCGCTTTAGCAGTGGAGCGGTTGTCATGGCGGCGTAAGACTCGGAGGGGGACCAGCCCCCTCCCTACGAGGGGGACCAGCTCCCTCCCTACAATTCTTGGATCCCCGGATTGCCCAGTTGCCTAGTTGCCCTTGAACTTGGGCTCGCGCTTCTCCAGGAAGGCCTGCATTCCCTCCGCCTTGTCCTCGGTCGCGAAGAGCAGGGCGAACAGCTTCCGCTCGTACTCCAGCCCGATCTCCAGGGGAGTATCCTGCGCCTTCAGGATGCACTCCTTTGCCAAGCGGACGGCCATCGGGGATTTCGCCGCAATCTCGCGGGCGATCCGCCGCGCCTCATCCAGGACCAGCTCCGGGGCCACGACCCGGTTCACGAGTCCCAGGGATTGGGCCTCGGCCGCGGTGACGTGCCGGCCAGTCAGGATCAGCTCCATGGCCTTGAATTTTCCAGCGACGCGGGTCAGGCGCTGGGTCCCGCCGGCCCCGGGGATGATGCCGATGTTGATCTCCGGCTGGCCGAAGCGGGCCGTCTCCCCCGCCACGACGATGTCGCAGCACATCATCAGCTCGCACCCACCGCCCAGGGCAAAGCCGTTCACGGCCGCGACGATGGGCTTCTTCAGGCGCCGCATCCGCCCCCACCGCGCCGGGGCGGGGCTCCCCATCTGGTCCACGGCGCCCAGCTTCACCATCTGCTTGATGTCCGCCCCCGCGGAGAAGGCCCGCTCGCTCCCCGTGAGGATCATGCAGCGGATGGCCGGGTCGGCGTCGAAGCCCTCCAGCGCCGTCAGGAGTTCCTCGAACATCTCCTGATTCAGGGCGTTGAGGACCTCCGGCCGGTTCAACTGGATCAGCCCGATGGCGTCCTCGGTCCAGGCCTTGATCAGCTTGTGCTCCATTTATCCCCCAGTGTTGCAGTGCTGCAGTGCTGCTGTTCACATCCCCAACAGCAGGACCGCAGCACTTCCGCACGGCAGCACGCCCTTTTCAGTGCTGCGGTGTTGCAGTCCTGCGGTGTTGCAGTTCACATCCGGCAACCGCAGCACGGCAACACTTCCGCACGGCAGCACAGTGTTTAGAGTTTCGCGCCGCAGTTCCCGCAGAAGGTGAAGCCCTCGGGAATCCCCTTGGCCCCGCACGCGGCGCAGGCCCGCTGCGGGGGCCCCCACAGGAATTCCGAGGACCCGCCCTCGGCCGCGCGTCGGCGCAGGCCGAGGTAGTCCACGGCCCGCTTCTCGCGGAACGCCTGGAACCCCTCGTAGACCTCGGGCGAGCCCGAGTGCAGGCTCAACCAGTCCCGGGCATGTCCCACCGTCAGGTGAAACGAGAAATCCCGCCAGAAGTTCGTCTGCTGCTTGGTGTAGCGCATACACTCGGGGAGCTTCTCGACCAGCTTTCGGGCCATGGCGTCCACGGCCGCGTCCAGCTCGCCGTATGGGACAACCTCGTTCACCAGCCCCCAGTCCAAGGCTTGCCGGGCGTCCAGCTCCTCGCACAGCCACAGGAGCTGCCGGGCCCGCCGATCCCCGACGATCAGGGGCAGCCACTGCGTCGCGCCGCCCGCCGCCACGCTCCCCCGGGCGGTGCCCACCTGGCGGATTGTGACGTGGTCGGCCGCGATCGCCAGATCGCAGGCGATATTGAACTCATTGCCGCCCCCCACCACCAGGCCGTTCAGGCGCGCGATCGTCGGCTTGCCGATGTTGAGCAGGCGATAGTGGGCCTCGGTGAAGACGCCCATCCACTTCCAGTAGTCGCGGGGCCGGGTCAGGAAAAACTCTTCCTGCTCCTTGAGGTCCGCCCCCGTGCTGAAAGCGCGATCCCCCGCCCCGGTCAGGACCAGGACCGCCACGCCGTCGTCCCAGGAGGCATCCTCGAAGGCCCGGCTCATCTCCCGGAGCGTCTGGAAGTCGAGGCAGTTGTGCACCTCGGGCCGGTTGATGGTGACGGTGGCCCGCCAGTCGCTCTTCTCGTACAAGATGCGCTCGAATCCAAAGGCTGGCGCCGGTTGGCTTGCCGGATAGACCATGGTACTCCGCTCCCCCCACCCCTCACAGCCTGCGCTTGTCCACGACGCGCTTGAGCTTCCCCCCCTCGCTTCGCGGGCCGCCCCCGGGGGGGAGGAGGGTGATCTTGGTGTTGAGGTTCAGCGCGCTCCGCAGCCGTTCAACCACCCGCCGCCGGAGCTCGTGGACGGCGTGATCGGCTTGGTGGGTCTCGTCCACCAGGATCTCGCCCCCGATCAGCCGGAAGAACTGGTCATTGACCTCCGCGCACACCTCCAGCTCGTCCAGGGTCTTCTCCCGCGTGACGACGAGCTGGTAGTGCGGGGTGAGTTCAGGGATCTGGATGAGGGCCGCCTCGATCTGCGACGGGAACACGTTCACGCCCCGGATGATCAGCATGTCGTCGGTCCGGCCGACGATCCGCGACATGCGGATGCTCGTGCGGCCGCAGGCGCAGAGGGAGGGATCCAGGGACGCGATGTCGCCCGTCCGGTATCGGATGACGGGCAGCGCCTCCTTGGTCAGGGAGGTGAAGACCAGCTCGCCCCGGTTCCCGGGGGGCTGCACCTCGCCCGTATGGGGGTCGATCACCTCCGGGTAGAAGTGATCCTCGTAGACGTGGGCCCCGTTCTGCGCCTCCACACACTCGCACGAGACTCCCGGACCGATGACCTCGGTGAGGCCGTAGATGTTCACCGCCTTCAGGTGGAGCTTCTCCTCGATCGCCCTGCGCATCTCTTCCGTCCACGGCTCCGCCCCCAGGACCGCCGACTTGAGGCCGAGGCCCGCCGGCTCAATGCCCATGTTCCGGATCGCCTCGGCGAGGGTCAGGGCGTAGGACGGGGTGCAGGTCAGGATCTTGGGCTTCAGGTCCTGGAGCAGCAGGATCTGCCGCTCCGTGTTCCCCCCCGAGACGGGGATGACCGTCAGGCCCATCAGCTCCCCACCATAGTGGAACCCCAGGCCCCCGGTGAACAGGCCGTAGCCGTAGGCATTCTGGAAGGTGTCGCCCGGCACCGCGCCGGCCGAGGCCAGGCAGCGCGCGCAGGTTTCGGCCCACATCTGGATGTCCGCCCGGGTGTAGCCGGCGAGGATCGGCTTGCCCGTCGTCCCGGACGAGGCATGGATGCGGACGACCTGGTGCATGGGAACGGCGAAGAGGCCGGTCGGATACGTGTCCCGGAAGTCCGCCTTGCGCGTGAAGGGGAGCTTGCGGATGTCCTCCAGCGTCCGGAGGTCGGCCGGTTTCACCCCATGCTTGTCGAACACCTCTCGGTAGAACGGCACATGCTCGGACACCCGGCGCACCGTGCACTGGAGGCGTTCGAGCTGCAGCGCGCGCAGGCGGTCCCGAGGCAGGGTTTCCATCTCGGGATTCCAGATCATCGCTCGACCCCCGGCATTCGCAGAGAAGCGGCCAAGATCGGGGGGCAACTCATGGAAGAGATCCCCAGACTTGGCTGCGATGCCCGTCTCCAGGAAGCTGGCACGCGGTGATTCCGGGGTGAACCCACAAGAGTGCAGATGAGGAACGCACTGGAATCCAGATGGAATCCAAAAAGGAGCGAAGTCGTCCGAATTCCGCGAGAATAGGCAGAATATATGGGTGACCAAATGGGGTGTCAAGGCAATTTGCCCAGCCCAACCGGCCGTCGTGGCTGGACGCTCCACGGGAGATGGGATGCCGGTGTGGGCGAGGCCGCAGAGGGGGGGGTGAAATGAGATCAGCGCTGGATCGCGAACTCCAGGCCCAGGGCGCGGAGGCGCGCGGGAGTGGGGATGCCGTCCTTGGACCAGCCCCGCAGCTCGTAGTACTCGTCCAGCATCCGATCCAGCTCCTCGGGCGGGCAGAAGGCGCCCTTGGAGGGACCGTCGGGGATGGGCTCGTGCTGAACGCGCCAGGGCAGGGTGTCGTCCTTCCGCGAGATCCCCTCGCGGACGTTGAAGGCGCGCTCCAGGCTGCAGATGCGGTCGCCGATCCGCTCCAACTCCTGGAGGTCCAAGTCCCACCCGGTGGCGGCATTGATCATCCGGACGTAGCTCTCGTTGAGGTACATGCCGTAGCCGCCGCGCTCCGAGGTGAAGCGGCACAGGACCAGGGAGTCATCCACGGCGGTGAAGTTCTGGCTGCGGACGGCCCAGGCGGGCTTTCCCTCGGGGTTGCGGCGGTCGAAGTCGGGCGCGTACTGGGGCGTGGGCCGGGCGTCGTGGTGGCTGCCGCCCCGGGTCCCGGTGGCATACCCGATGCTCATCCCCTTCAGGGCCCGGGCGGAGTGGGCGGGCATCTCCAGGCTCTTGACGGCGTGAAGGAACTTCCGCGCCTCGGGGTCGAGGCGCGCGGCCAGGCGGGCCGACCCCTCGGCCAGAACGTCGCCGAACCCCTCGCGCCGGGCGGTCATCTCGACCAGGCGATGCGCTGCCTGGTGGTCGCCCCAGGTGAGCGGGATCCCGATCTCCTTCTCGGTGAGGAATCCCCGTTCCAGGCATTCCAAAACGAAAGCGATCGTCACCCCCATGCTGATCGTATCCAGGCCAAGCTGGTCGCACAGCTCCTCGGCCTTGATCAGCGAGGCGGGGTCCAGGTTGCCCAGCATGGGACCGAAGGCGTAGATGCTCTCGTACTCCGGCATCTTCCACACGGTCCCGGCGTACTCCCCCTCCTTCACCTCGAAGGTCTTGCCGCAGGCCACCGGGCACTTGTTGCAGGTGGTGTCCTTCTTGTGGAATTCCAGCTTGTACCGCTCGCCCCCCACCTGCTCCGCGTCGGGGGAATGCTCCAACCGGTTGTTGAAGAAACCGAGGCCCCCGATGGCGTTGATCCCCTTCACCAGGTTGGGCGTGCCGTACACGTGCAGGTTGGAGGTTCCCTTCTTCAGCGCCTCGCGCGTCTCGTTCACCAGGGCCTTCAGGTCATCGGGCCTGGCGAACTGGGCCTTCCGGCTGCCGCGGACGACCACCGCCTTGACGTTCTTGGACCCCAGGACGGCGGCGAGACCCCCCCGGGCTCCGAACGCCTCGCGGTTTTTCCAGTAATGGGCCAACGCGGCGATGCGGGCGCGCCGCTCCCCGGCCGGGCCGATGCTGACGACGTCGGATTCCCACCCCTCGCGATCCAGGATGGCCTGGGCCGTCTGCAGGGTCGGCTTGCCCCACAGGTCCCGGGCGGGTTGGAGGCGCGCACCCTGCTCATCCACCAGAATGTAGACCGGCTCAGGAGCCACCCCCGTGATGACGATGGCGTCGAAGCCCGTGTGCCGCTGGGTCCCCGCGAAGCGGCCGCCAAAGGTGGAGTCGAAGAAGAGGCCGTTGAGGGGCGATTTCCCCGCCACGCAGTTCCGGTTGTTGCCGGGGATCACACTGTCAGTGATGGGCCCGGTGCCGAAGACCACCAGGTTCCGCGGATCGAAGGCGTCAATGCCCGGCGGGATGCGATCGTAGCAGAGCTTGGCCGCGAAGCCGTTGCCCCCCAGGTAGGCCCGGGCGAAGGCGGCATCGAATTCCTCGACCCGCTGGTCTCCGCTGGTCACATCCACTGTCAGGATTGTACCGCCATACCCGAACATGTTTCGTCCCGCTGGCGTTCAATTGTTTTTCAGGAATGCGAACCCCTGATCGCGCCC
>CAZNWB010000052.1:0-23727 GCA_964576535.1 uncultured bacterium
AGCTGCCTCCTCGTGCCCTAACTGCAAGAAACAAGAGCCCCGCCGGGTCTGGCTCCCCTCCCCCGAGCATCGCGGAACGCGTCTTGCTACCCGAGACCTTTAGCCTCGCACCCAACGGAGAAGGACAGCGGCATGTCGGCCTTGCAGGGTCTTCAGCCAGGTGACGGCAGTCGGGTCATGGTCATAGACGACCATGGCCCCCGCCGCGCCCGGAGCCTGGAGTACCTGCGGTCCCGCGGATACGAGGTCTCGGCCGCCCGCAGCGGCGTTGAAGCTATCGCCCATATCATCCAGCACCGCGTCGATGCCATTCTCATCCAAGGGCACCTCCCCGGGCTGTCCAGCTACGAGACGATCCCCATCTTGAAAAAGATCCACCCGACCCTGCGTGTCGTGCTCATCCTCCCGGACGACGCCGAGCCAGAGCCGCGTCCGACGGAGCACACCGACTTCATCCACTGCTTCCTCGAGCCGTTTCGGTGGGAGGAGATCGAGCGGGCGATCCGGGAGCCCGGAGCCGTCCCGCGGGCAGCCAGCCCATAGGAGGGGACCGTGGCCAAGCACAGAGCCTGCTGGGTTCTTGGGTGGCTGGTGTTCCTGGGGCCTGCCGCTGTCCTCGCCGCAGACCAGCCACGGGTGAACCCAGCGGGCTTCACGTCCAGCCAGATCTGCGGTGCATGCCATCAGGACATCTACGCCATGTGGAAGGACTCCAAGCACGCTCGCGCCTTCGAGAACTCCATCTTTGCCGCTGCCTATCGGGACGTCCAACGGGCGGGCGGTGACGCGAGGCGGCTTTGTCTCCGCTGCCACGCTCCCATTGCTGGATTCACGGGCGACCTGGACGCGCAGCAGGCCATCACCCGGGAAGGGGTGACCTGCGACTTCTGCCATTCGGTGACCGGTGTGGCGATCCGGGACACCGATTCCCCCTTTGTCGTGGAGGTAGGGACGACGAAGCGGGGGCCCAAGGTGGGATCAAGCTCCAAGGCCCACGGGATCCAGCCCTCCATCCTCCACAAGAGTTCTCGCCTCTGCGGCGGCTGCCACGAGTTCCGGAACGGCGAGGGCGTCACGACCATCAGCACCTTCGCCGAATGGCGCGCCTCGCGCTACCCGGCCGAGCTGCGATCCTGCCAGGATTGCCACTTCCTGCCGGTGAAGGGACGACCCAGCGTCCAGGCGGCGGCCTCGCCCGATTCCAAGGTCCCGGACCATCGCCTCCAGCGCAATGAGGAGCAGCTCCGCCAGGCGGTGCGGCTGGACGTTCAGCGGGTGACTCGGGATGCCGACAAGCTGGAGGTGGCCGTGGCCATCCGCAATGTCGGCTCGGGCCACGCGGTGCCCACGGGGCATCCCTCGCGGCGACTGCTCCTGAAGGTGGAGGCCCGTTCTGCCGGCAATGGCACACTCCTGGGAGAGGCCACCCGCTCCTATCAGAAGCAACTCCTGGACGGGGGTGGCCGGGTCCTCCTCCGCGATAGCGATCTCATGCAGGCCCGAAGCGTCCAGGACACCCGGATCGCCGCTCACGAGAATCGCACCGAGACCTTCGGGTTTCTCGTGCCCGCCGGGGAAGCAGTGCGGGTCCGAGTCGAGCTGGAGTACCTGTACCGGTCTCATATCCTGGCGGGCAACGAGTGGCGGGTCCAGGTGGCCCGGCACGACAGCCTGATCCCGGTGAACTGAGTGCTTGATTTCATAAATCCGTATCAGGTTTCACCCGATACGGATCGCCCTCGCCCAAGGGCGTTTCGTGTAGGGTTGGCGGTGGCGAACCCCACACGAACATATGAAATCAAGCACTGAGGTGGACCTGGGCGGGTCCGCATCCATGAGGACAGCCACCCCATCCACAAGGAGACGGTGAGTGAGAATCCCCGAACAGGTCGAACGGCTTGCGTTGGTCGTCGCGGTTATCATCGGCGGCGTCCTGGTCGCGAGGTTCTTGCTGATCCCCCGGTCGTTGATCTCGGATGAGTTGCACCGATCCTCGACCGTCCAGCGGGAGCGGGCCAAGCCGGTCAAGTTTGCGGGCTCCACCGCCTGCCAAGGCTGCCACGAGGACATCACCGGCAAGGTGAGAAGGGGCTTTCACAAGAACCTGTCATGCGAAGGCTGTCACGGCGCGGCGATGAAACACGTGGAGAGTCCCGGCGAGGTGAAGCCCTTCGCGCCGCGGGACCGGAAGTTCTGCCCGCTCTGTCACGGGTACGATCCCTCCAGGCCGACTGGCTTCCCCCAGATCAACCCCACGGTCCATAATCCGGTGAAGCCCTGCTTTACCTGCCACAACCCCCACGACCCGGTGCCCCAGAGGCTGATCCTCTCCTGCTCGGCCTGCCACGCACAGATCCAGCGGACGACCACAGTGTCCAGCCATGCCCTCCTCCAGTGCACGACGTGCCACACCGTGCCTGCCCAGCACAAGAGCGCGCCCCGCAGAGCCCTGCCGTCCAAACCCGAGACCCGGGAATTCTGCGGCAAGTGCCACGGCAAGGAGTCCACACAGAAAGACGCGCCCAAGATCGATCTCACCAGCCACGGAGGGACCTACCTGTGCTGGCAATGCCATTACCCGCATCTTCCGGAGGGACGCGGATGAACAAGCGGCAATTCCTGAAGAGCCTCTTCTTCCTTTTCCCCACCGGAGGATTCATGGGCATCCTGGCCGGATGGGCGGGCGCCAAGGAGGCGGGCAAGACAGATGCCGCGGTCGGCGCAGCCGGTCGCCAGGACAACAACGCAGAGGGTAACGCGAAGTACGACCCCCGTCGTCACTGGTACGGCATGGGGATCGAGATTGACAAGTGCATCGGCTGTAGCCGCTGTGTGGATGCCTGCAAGGCGGAGAACGCCGTCCCCCGGGAGCCCTTCTTCTTCCGTACCTGGATGGAGCGGTACGACATCACCAAGGAGGGTGAGCCTGTTGTCGAGAGCATCAACGTCAAGACCAAGAGTTCGCGGCAGATACGGCAAGAGGAAGGTGAGGTCCTCCGGAGCTTCTTCGTGCCCAAGCTGTGCAACCAGTGCGCCAATCCGCCCTGCGTCCAGGTGTGTCCCGTGGGGGCCACCTTCTCCACAAAAGACGGGGTGGTCCTGGTGGACGCGACCCGGTGCATCGGCTGCCGCTACTGCATCCAGGCGTGTCCCTACGGTGCCCGCTACCTCCATCCCGGGACGAAGACCGCGGACAAGTGTACCTTCTGCTACCACCGGGTGGTGCAGGACCTTCTCCCCGCATGCGTCGAGGTCTGCCCCACCCAGGCCCGGATCTTCGGCGACCTCAAGAGCAAGGCCAGCCGCCTCGTCCGCTTCACCCGCATGAACAAGATCCACGTCCTGAAGCCGTCCCTCAACACGGAGCCGAAGGTCTATTACGCCCAGCTCGATGGAGAGGTCCGATGAATACAGAGCAGATGACGATCCTGACCGAGCTACTCGAACAGGTGACGGGGTTCATCTATCCGAACGAGATCGAGATCCACTGGTCCATCCTGATCGTCGTCTATCCGTACGTCACCGGGCTGGTAGCGGGGGCCTTCATCTTGGCCTCGCTGGTGAAGGTCTTCAACATCAAGGAGGTGGCCCCGACGTACCGGCTGTCACTCCTGACCGCCCTGGCGTTCCTGCTGGTGGCTCCCCTGCCCCTCCTGCTGCACCTCGGTCATCCGCTGCGATCCTACGAGATCTTCCTGACGCCCAATCTCACCTCGGCCATGGCCATGTTCGGCTTCGTGTATGCCTGGTACCTCATGGCGGTCCTCTTGCTGGAGATCTGGTTCGAGTACCGCCGCGATCTCGTCATCATGGCTCGGAAAGCGTTGTTCCCCATGAACCGTGTCTACCAGGCCCTGTCCCTCTTCTCTACGGATACGAGCGAGGAGGCCCTCGCCTTCGACCAGAAGGCCATCCGGGTCATCACCATCATCGGCATCCCGTCGGCGTTCCTGCTCCATGGCTACGTCGGCTTCATCTTCGGATCGATCAAGGCAAACCCGTGGTGGAGCAGCGTGCTCATGCCCATCGTGTTCCTCATGTCGGCGATCGTGTCCGGGATTGCCCTGGTGATCTTCCTGTACATGGTCCTGATGGCCGTCCGGAACCGACCGATTGACATGCGCTGCCTGGACACCATCGTCGGCTATCTGTTCTACGCGGTCATCGTGGACTTTTCGCTGGAAGCGCTGGACTTCATCCACCGGCTCTATCAGAGCGAGGAGTCGGTCAAGATCCTGGGCACCCTCATCACCGGCAAGCTGTTCATGAGCCTGCTGGTGCTTCAGGTCCTCCTGGGGATGGTCATTCCCCTGGGAATCCTGGTGGTGGCGCGGGCGTGGAGGTTCAACGATGACATGCGGAAGCTCCTCTACTTCGCGTCGGTCATCCTGATCCAGATGGGGATCTTCAGCACCCGGTGGAACGTCGTCATCGGCGGCCAGCTCTTCTCCAAGAGCCTGCGAGGACTCATGGGGTACAAGATGGAGGTCATGGGGATCGAGGGGCTGGCCGCGGCCATGGCGCTGCTAGCATTACCTTTCCTCATCCTGTACGTGCTGATCCGGCTGTTGCCGACAGAGCGGCTGGAGGAGCACCGGGGTGCCGCGGGAAGCGCCGTCACCTGAGGGGGAGGGCCTGCCATTGCCGGCCCGCGGGATATGAAGTGCAGATTGAGGTGGATCCGGCAGTCGAGTCGCTAGACCGTGGCGGCCGTTCGTACAGCGGCACGCGCTTGCAGGGCGACATCCACGATCTTTGGCAGGGTCTGATCCAGGAGGATGGCGCCGTGAGGCTGATACACCATCTGGCGTAATCGGATGGGTGAATCGTCCACCCGGACGAAGGCCACCATCGGGGCCCCGCGACGCTCGGCCCCGTACACCGCAAAGGCCTGGGCGTGTCGTCCGGCCTTGTGGGCCGCGGTGGCCAGCATGGTGGAGGCACTGACCACCCCCTGCCCGCCCCGTCCGTGAATCCGAATCTCGATCATCTTAACACCTGGCAGTCAGGCAACCAGGAGGCTATCGGTTCTGGGTACTCAGTTGCCCAATCGTCTGATTGCCGGATCGCCAAATTGCCCGGTTGCCTAGCTGCCCGATTGCCCAATCGCCATGGAAGCTGCATAGTCTCGCCCTTGATGGAAAGCCTTCAGGTTTTGGTCGAGGACCTCCGGCGCGGTGAACCGGCTGCCGATCGCGGCTTCCCAGTGTTCTACGGAGAGGGGCAGAACGGCGGCGGCGGCCCCGATCAGGATGGTCCCGGCCAGACGGGGGCTTCCCGTTTCGATGGCGAGGGCGGATGCCTCGATTGGCAGGACGGACCCGTTGAAGTCTCGGAGACTTGCCAACGGATCATCCGGGTACTTGAACAGGCCGAGGTTCACGATGGGCGGCGCGACCCGCAGGCAGTTCACAATCAAGGTGCCGCCCGGGCGGAGTTCGGGACGCCAGCGCAACGCCTCCGCCTCTTCGAAGGCCACCAAGAGGTCCACCTCGCCGCTGGAGATGATGGGCGAATACACTTTCCGCCCGATCCGGACGTGGCTGGTCACCACCCCACCCCGCTGCGCCATCCCGTGGACCTCGCTCTTTTTCACGTCGTGGCCGGCCCGGACGGCCGCCTCGGACAAAAGCTGGCTGGCCGTGAGGACTCCCTGTCCCCCGATGCCTGCCAATAGCACGTTCAACGTCCGCTCGCCCACGTTCATCAACTGATCCTTTAGCTCTGCGGTGGTCCGGAGGAGGTCACGCGCGCCGCCGAGCCCGCCGGCACGATGGCCGTGGGGCCGCACGTCTGGACGCACAGGTCACAGCCGTTGCAGCCCATGGGGTCGATGGTCACGTAGCTCAACTCCTTGTCGCGCCCGTTCGGAAGGCGCACCACCTCGCGCCGGATGACCTGGATTGCCGGGCACCCGGTCTTCAGGCACGCGCCGCAGCCATTGCACAGCTCATCCAAGACCTCATAGGGCTGGGTCCGATGGAATTCCTCGATCAGGACACAGGGCCGATTGGTGACGATCACCGAGGGCCCGGGATGGGCGAGGGCTTCCTTCACCGCCTTGTACACATCGGGCAGCCGGTACGGATCCACGATCTGAACATGCTCCACCCCCAAGGCCTTGCACAGGGCGACGAAATCCACCGGCTTGGTCGCCTCTTGCTGGAGGGTGACGCCGGTCCCCGGGTGGTCCTGGCCCCCGGTCATTCCCACCGTTCGATTGTCGAGGATGAAGACCGTCACGTTGCCGCCGTTGTACACGATGTCCAGGAGTCCCGTCATTCCCGAGTGGAGGAAGGTGGAATCGCCGATCATGGCCACGACCTTCTGGTCCTTGTTGGCCATCTTGTAGGCCTTCTCCATCCCCAGGGCGTTCCCCAGGCTGGCGCCCATGCAGACGCAGGTGTGGGTCGCGTTCCAGGGGGAGCCCACCCCCAGCGTGTAACACCCGATATCCCCCGCGATGATCAGGTCCTTCATCTTGCCCAGGGTGTAGAACACCCCCATGTGCGGGCAGCCCGCGCAGAGCGTGGGAGGCCGGGGAAAGGGAAGCATCTCCAGATCCGGCGGCGGCGAGGACACCTCGTCCTTCCTCTGGCCGCCACCGTCAAGGGCCGCGCGGACCCGTTGCGGGTTCAGCTCTCCGGTCCGGGGGAGCTTGCCGACGCTGTCCACGCGGATGCCCATGGCCAGGACCTCAGCCTCCACCAGGCCCTCCAGCTCTTCGACGATGTAGAGCCGTTTCACCTGCGAGGCGAATTCGCGGATGAGACGCTCGGGGAGCGGAAAGGAGAAGCCCAGCTTGAGAAAGGAAGCGTCCGGGAAAGCCTCGCGGGCATAGACGTAGGCCGGGCCGCCGGCGATGATTCCGATCTCGCGGCTGCCCCACTCGATGGGGTTCAACGCGCTCGCCTCCGCGAGCTGCGCCAGATCGCTCAGCCGCTGAAGGACCATCGGTTGCCGCTTCCGCGCGTGCCCGGGGATCATCACGTACTTGCCTGGATCCTTGGCAAAGCCGAGGAACGGCACGGCAGGCCGCTCACCCAAATCCACCAAACCCTTGACGTGGCTGATGCGGGTCGTCAGGCGCAGGATGACCGGGGTATCCATCTGCTCGCTCAGCCGGAACCCCTCCTTCACGAATGCCTTTGCCTCTTGGCTGTCGCTGGGCTCCAAGAGGGGGACCTTGGCGAAGCGGGCGAAGTAGCGGGTGTCCTGGGCATTCTGGGAGCTGCCCATCCCCACGTCGTCGGACACCACGACGAGGAATCCGGCCCGCACCCCTATGTAGGACCCGGTCATCAGGGGATCCGCGGCCACGTTCAGCCCCACGTGCTTCATGGAGACCAGGGATCGCGCCCCAGCCAGCGAAGCGCCCATGGCCACCTCAAAGGCAACTTTCTCGTTGGGGGCCCACTCGGAATAGACATCCGGGTACCGCGCCAGCGATTCCAGGATCTCGGTCGCCGGGGTGCCCGGGTAACTGGAGGCGACGGTCACGCCGGCCTCCCAAGCTCCTCGAGCCACCGCCTCATTTCCCGACATCAGAATTCGCCCCGTCGTTGGCGGCGCGGCCATCTCATGGTGTCTGGTCATTCAGGATCCTTTCAGGCAGCGGTCAGCGTTCAGCCCTCAGCATTCAGCGTCTTGCCCTAGCTGACTGCTGACGGCTGATGGCTCTCCTACAGCTGGCCTCTCAGCAGTTGGTTCGCGATCACGATCCGCTGGATCTCACTCGTGCCCTCGTAGATCTGGGTGATCTTGGCATCGCGCATCAGCCGTTCCACCGGGTATTCGCGGGTATAGCCATACCCGCCAAAGATCTGGACCGCGTTCGTCGCGGCGCGCATCGCAACCTCGGAGGCATAGCACTTCGCCACCGCCGCCGGCAGGGTGTAGCGCTCCGATCCGGTGCGGATCAGGTGAGCCGCGTACAGGTAGGACAGTCGCGCCAGGTGAATCTCCATGGCCATGTCGGCCAACATGAACTGGATCGCCTGAAAGCTCCCGATGGGCTGCCCAAACTGTTTTCGAGTCTGGGCGTATTCCAGGGAATGGTCGAGGGCGGCCTGGGCGATTCCGACGGCGATTGCCGCAACGCTGGGCCGGGCCCGATCCAGCACCTGCATGGCGATCTTGAAGCCTTGCCCTTCCGCGCCCAGGCGATTCGCGACGGGCACCCGGCAGTCCTGGAACTCCAGGGCGGCCGTTGTGGAGCCCCGAATGCCCATTTTCTTCTCGACCCGTGTCACGCGGAATCCTGGCGTGCCTTCCTCAACCACGAAAACGCTGAGGCCACGGTGTCCCAGCGAGCGATCCGTCGAGGCGAAGACCGTCAGAACATGGGCCACGTCCCCAGAGGTGATGAACTGCTTGGCCCCGCTGAGAACGTATGCCGCGCCGTCCAAACGGGCCGTGGTCTGAATCGCCGCGACGTCGCTTCCCGCCTCTGGCTCGGTCAGGGCGAAGGCAGCCAGGCGATCGCCGCGGGCCAAGGCCGGAAGGAAGCGCTGTTTTTGCTCTTCCGTCCCGGCCAGGAGGATCGGGTACATCCCGAGGTACTGTCCGGCAAAGATCGTCCCCGTCGCGGCGCATGCCCGGGCGATCTCCTCAACCGCCAGCAGAAAGGCGATGACGCCGGCCCCGCTTCCACCTAGCTCCTCGGGAACCACCAGGCCGAAGAGCCCGTGCTCCGCCAGGAGCTGGACGAGATCGTGCGGGAATTCCTCGCGGGCATCGATCTCCGCCGCGCGGGGCGCGATTTTCTCCTGGGCAAGCCGCCGGGCCAGGTCCTGCACCATCCGCTCTTCGTCGCTGTATTCAAAGTCCATCCGCTATGCCTGAAAAGTGTTCGGTTGTTCCCCTCCGGCGAGAACAATCGAGCCACCGAATCCGCCGGAGGCGGAAACACCCGAATGGTCTTAGTCGAAGCCGCCGATGTACGCCGGCTCCACCGGCACTGCAGGCGCGATCCCGAGTAACTCGAAGACCTCCTGATCCGAGAACACGCGATGGGATTGCTTGGCGGTCCGAACAATCTTCTCGACCACCTCGCGGGTCGGCTCGATTCCGCGCTTGGTAAGCCAGTAGATCACGTTGGACTCGCCGCTCATGGGTCCAACTTCGATCACCTGCTCCCGGCCCACCAGGCTGGCCGGCACCCCGGAGTACACCCGATCGGCCAGCCAGGCGTGCCCCTTCTTCTCCGCCTTGATGATGGCCGCCGCGTGCACACCGGTTCCCGTCCGGAACGCATCCCGGCCCACGATCATGTAGTTGGGCGCGATGGGCAGGTGGCACACCCGCGAGACGAACCGGCAGTACTCGGTCAGCTTGGACAGGTCCTGCTCGATGTAGCCCATCATCTTGCAGTTGACCAGGATGACCTCCATCGGCGTGTTGCCGCACCGTTCGCCGATGCCAAAGGCGGTTCCGTGGATCCGGTCGGCTCCCTCCTCGATCGCCACGAGGGAGTTGATGATCGCCAGTCCCCGGTCCCGGTGTCCGTGCCAATCCACCTTCACGTCCTTGGCGCCGATTTCCCGGAGCATCTCCTTGATGAACCGCATGAGATGCTTGACCCCGTACGGGGTGGCATGTCCGACGGTATCGGCCAGGCAAATCCGCTTGGCGCCGTAATTGATCGCCGTGGTGTAGATCCTTTGGAGATCCTCGGGTTGCGCCCGGGTCGTGTCTTCGGTGACCATCATGACCGGCAGGCCACCCTTCACCGCGAAGTCCACCGCCTCTTCCGTGAGCTTGAGGATCCGGTCAATGTCCCACCCTTCCACGTACTGCCGGATCGGGCTGGATCCCAGGAAGGTGCACGCCTCGATGGGGATCCCGACCTTGTTGGAGATTTCAATGATCGGCGTGATGTCGTTCTTGTGGGTCCGCGCGGCGCAGTTCGGCCGGATCGCCAGCTTGGAATCCACGATCTCCCGCGCGAGAGCCATGACGTCCTCGACCGCCCTTGGCCCCGCACCGGGCAAGCCGATGTCGGCCGCATGGATTCCCAGGTCATTCATCAGGTGCAGGATGCGCTTCTTGTCCTCGATGTGGGGATCCACGACCGACGGGTTCTGCAACCCATCCCGCAGCGTTTCGTCGTCGAACTCCACCCGCCGCCTCAGTGGTTTGACGTCGGCGCCCAGGGTGTTCCAGTCGTAGAGCAACTGCTTCTCGTTGAGCTCCATGGCTCCCCCTCCGGTTCACTGGTCCGCGCGTGGTCACCGGCCGGCGACCGGCCTGACGCCACGCCTGGGACCGTATCTCCCCTCAATCCAGATGCCGCACCGTAGATCCGCCAAGACCACTAGAGGAATCTGCGTCCAACCGGATGGCACAAATATCGAATGGCGAACGTCGAATGGCGAAGTCCGAAGGAGTCATCAGGGTCGCGGTTTCTAATTCTTCTCCTTCAGGATTCAACATTCATCATTCGATATTCGACATTGAGCTCTGGATCCATCCTCGGGAATCACCCCTGCCCGGACACAGGGGCCAGCCCGAGGCGGGCCCGGACAAGGCCCACCATCCCGCCCACCGCCATGATCTGTCGAATCGCCGGGGGAAACGGCTGAGCCGTGAAGGACGCGCCCGTCGTCACGTTGCGGATCCCGCCCGCGTCAAGGTCCACCTCGACGTCGTGCCCCTCGGCGATGGCCTCCGCCGCCTCGGGCGACTCCAGGATCGTCAGGCCGATGTTGATGCTGTTACGATAGAAGATCCGTGCGAACGATTTGGCAATCACGCAAGAGATCTGCGCGCCCTGGATCGCCAGGGGGGCATTCTCGCGCGAGCTCCCGCACCCGAAGTTGTTTCCTGCAACGATGATATCGCCCGGTCGCCGCTTCTTCAGGAAGTCGGGATCCAGGTCTTCCATGCAGTGCTGGGCCAGTTCCTCCGCCCGGAAGCTGGTGCAGTAGCGCGCCGGAATGATGACGTCCGTGTTCACGTCATCTCCGTACTTGATCGCTTTGCCACGCAACATCGGACTGGCCATGCTGCACTCCATTTCAAGAGCGTTCGGTAGTTCGGGGCACCCACGCCACTGCGGTGGTGCACACCGCTGTGCCGTGGGTCCCGGTGGTTCGGTCGTTCGACAGCTCCCGGCAGACGAAATGCCTTTCGCAGAAAGTGAACAACCGAACTGCCGAACCCCCGAACAACCGAACGGTTTTGAGCTATCCCATCAGCGTTCGGGGATCTGTGATGTGTCCCGTGACCGCAGTCGCCGCCGCCACGGCGGGGCCACTGAGGTACACCTCGGATGTCGGGTGGCCGTTTCTGCCTTTGAAGTTCCGGTTGGTCGTAAAAAGCCCTCGCTCGGCCGGCCCCAGGACACCCATGTGCCCCCCGATGCATGGACCGCACGTCGGGGGGGCGATGGTGGCGCCCGCTTCGGCGAGAATGCTGATGATCCCCTCGTTCAGCAACTGGCGGAAGACCGCCTGGCTTCCGGGGATCGCGATCAACCGAACCTTCGGGTGAACGGCACGCGACTTCAGGATCGCCGCGGCGATCCGGAAATCCTCCACCCGTCCGTTGGTGCAGGATCCCAGGACCACCTGGTCCACGGGAAGCGCCTCCACTTGCCCCACTGGCTTCACGTTGGCGGGCGAGTACGGACAGGCCACCAAGGGTTCCAGGTTGCCGACGTCGTAGTCCACCGATCGCGCATAACGGGCATCTGGATCGGCTCGGTGATACACCCCACTCCGCTCCGTGCGTCCGCGCAGGTAATCCCGGGTGACTTCGTCGGCCGGGATGATCCCGGTCTTGGCGCCCGCCTCGATGGCCATGTTACATACCGTGAACCGTCCGGCCATGGGCAGGGCTTCGATCGTTTCACCGGAAAACTCCAAGGCCTTGTAGCGGGCCCCCTCCTCGCCGAGGTCCGCCAGCAGGCGCAGGATCAGATCCTTGCCTCCAACCCATTCAGGAAGGCGGCCGCGAAAGATGACGCGAATGGTTTCCGGGACGCGGAACCACGTTTCCCCCAGCGCCCAGGCCGCCGCCATGTCCGTGCTCCCGACCCCGGTCGCGAAAGCCCCCACCGCCCCGTAGGTGCACGTATGGGAGTCGGCCCCAATCACGAGATCGGCGGGGACGACCAGTCCCTCGTCGGGAATCAGCGTGTGGCAGATGCCCGATCTGCCCAGCTCAAAGTAGTGACGAATCCCGTGGCGCTCCGCGAAGCGCTTCATGGTCTGGGCCAGCGTGGCCGCGGCGATATCCTTGGCCGGTACGAAGTGATCATTCACCAGCGCGATCTTGTCGGGGTCGAAGACCCGCGTCGCGCCCATCTGGGCAAAGACCTCCGCCGACAGGGCCGTGGTGACGTCGGTCCCCATCACCAAGTCCAGTTTGGCGAAGTGGAGTTCCCCCGGCCTGACCGCGGGAACTCCCGCATGCGCCGCTAAAATCTTCTCGGCAATGGTCATTCCCATGTTACGATCCCCGTGAAACGTGTAACGTGAGGCGTGTTACGTAGCCCTGTCTTGGCGTTCCACGTTACACGCTACACGTTCCGCGATCAGCGATAATAGACCACCTGCAGCGTCCTGGCTTCTCGCCCGTCCAGGGCCTGAAGCCGGTGCGGGCGCTCCGAGTTGAAGTAGACGCTGTCCCCTTCTTCCAGCACAAAGCTCAACTCACCCAGCAGGAACTCCACCCGGCCCTCCAGGACGAACACCAGCTCGTCACCGGCATGGCTGAACAGCTTCCCACCCCTCCGCTCTCCCGGGGCCACCGTGACCACGAATGGTTCCATGGCGTGATCCGGCTTCCCGTAGGCCAGGGATTCATACAGGTAGCCATGCTTGGAGCCTTCACGGAAAACCACCGGTCGCTTGTCCTTCCTGGTGATGACGTAATCCCGGCTCTCGTGGTCACCGTCCTGGAAGAAGTACCCGACTCGCACGCCCAGCGCCTCGCAGATCTTCCACAAGGTCGGTATCGTCGGGGAGATTACGTTGTTCTCCACCTTGGACAGGAGAGCCGTTGAGAGTCCGGCCTTGTCCGCCAGTTGCCGCAACGTCATCCCCCGTTGCTGGCGCAGCTCCCGGATCCGGGGACCCAACCGGACTTCATTCATCCACGCAGTGGCCTCGGCCGTCGCCTTCATGTAGCAGTCCTCTCAATAACCGCCAAGGCGCCAAGAGCGCCAAGATACCACCGGAGTCTTGGGCCAATCCCAGAAGGGCAATATCGAATATCGAACTTCGAATGCCGAATGTCGAAGTCCGACGTTATGGGGCGGCTAGTTCTCAAGAGTCTTCTCTCTCCTTCGTCATTCGATATTCAGCATTCGACATTCAGCCTTTGACCGAACACGCGACCTCTTAGTGGCGTCGCTCTTGCCAGCTCAAGCGCTTTCGATGTCATGACAGAGGAAATCACCCACCGCCTTGGTCCCGAGGGCTCCACCCAGGTCATTGGTCACCTTGTCCTGGCGGATCGCCTCGCGGACGGCGGCGTCGATCAAGGCGGCCTCTCGCCGCAGGCCCAGATACTCGAGCATCATCCCGGCCGTGAGAACGGCGCCCATGGGATTTGCGACATCCTTGCCCGCATACTTGGGAGCGGATCCGTGGACCGGCTCGAACAGGGGCGTGCGCTCGGGATTCAAGTTTCCCGATGCCGCCATGCCCAGCCCGCCCTGGAGGGCGGCCCCGAGATCGGTCAGGATGT
The DNA here is from genome assembly GCA_964576535.1 of uncultured bacterium. Taxonomy (GTDB): domain Bacteria; phylum Methylomirabilota; class Methylomirabilia; order Methylomirabilales; family 2-02-FULL-66-22; genus 2-02-FULL-66-22. The sequence continues at coordinate 13,696 of CAZNWB010000052.1, forward strand.
CGCCGAACATGTTGCAGGTCACGATCACCTGGAAGCGCTGCGGCGCCCGCACCAGTTGCATGCCCAGCGCGTCGACGTACAGGTGCTCCGCCTCGATGTCGGGATACCGCGCCGACACCTCGCGGAACACCCGCTGCCACAGATCGTGGCCGTAGGTCAGGACGTTGGCCTTGTCGCTCATCGTGACCTTGGTGCGTTTGGTCTCGTGCGCGAAGCGGAAGGCGTACTCGATGATGCGCTCAACCCCCTTGCGGGTGTTGACGTCTTCCTGGACGGCCACCTCGTCGGCGGTTCCCTTTTTGAAGAAGCCGCCCATGCCGACGTAGAGGCCTTCCGTGTTCTCCCGGAAGACCACGAAGTCCACGTCGCCCTCCATCCGGTTCTTCAAAGGGCACAAGCGCCGGTCGAGGAGCTTCACCGGGCGCATGTTGACGAACAGGTCGAGCCGGAAGCGGAGCCCCAGGAGGATGTCGGCGGCATGCTTCATGTCCGGGACGCGCGGATCCCCGAGCGCGCCCAGGTAGATGGCGTCGTAGTTGTCGCGGAGGTCTTCGAAGACAGGCTGGGGGAGGGTTTCGCCGGTGCGGAGGTAGCGCTCCGCACCGAGGTCGAAGTGGACGAGGTCAAGGCGCGACGCGGTCACCCGGCCGACGGCTTCCAGGACCTTGATACCCTCGGCAATGACGTCAGGTCCGATGCCGTCGCCGGGTATGACAGCGATCCTGGCCATGCCCCCTCCCTGCACGTACCGCGGCCGCCAGAAAGTTTCCTGTGGGGAAACAAATGTTCCGCCAGGGTAACCGAGAGGAATGCCAGCGTAAATAATGCATGTGCATCATTTCCGTGAATCATCTGTACCACTTCCCAGGCGGATTCCGGGTCTTGAATTGGTAAGACTCATCATGGCCCACGGTTTAATCAGAGGAAAGCTGGTTTCCTCTCGTCTGCATCTTGGCCGAGGATGCCCCCGCGTGCTGGCCTTCAGCCCACCCCATCCGCGAATCCCATCCGCATCCTCTTCCCCGACCTTCGCTGGCCGGCGGACCTGCGCCGGGAGGTGCATCATCGGACGGCCCGTGATATGCTTCACCGAGACCTCTCGGACGCAGCCGGTGGAACACCTTATCGTCCGAGGACCGGGGGCAAGGGCATGAGCCGATCAACCGCAGAGGTTGTGATCTGTGGCGCCGGCATCGCCGGAATTGCCGCTGCCTATCACCTGAGTGTCAGACGCGGCGTCAAGAATGTGGTCCTGGTGGATCAGTATCCGCCGCTGAGCCTGACGAGCGACAAGTCCACCGAATGCTACCGGAACTGGTGGCCGGGGCCCGGCAACGCCATGGTCAGCTTCATGAACCGCAGTATCGACATTCTGGAGGAGCTGGCCCACGAAAGCGGCAACATGTTTCACCTGAACCGGCGGGGATACCTCTTCGCCACGGCGAATCCGGCGCGGATCGCGGACTTCAAGCGGATCGCGGAGGAGGCAGCCGAACTCGGCGCGGGTCCGGTGCGATTTCACACCGGCCGGCCCGACGACCCGGCCTATGTGCCGGCGCCGGCGCACGGGTTCGAAGGCCAGCCGAACGGCGCCGACATCATTCTGGACCGGACGCTCCTCCGGAAGCATTTTCCTTACCTCTCCGGCCGTGCTGTGGCAGCCTTGCACGCGCGACGTTGTGGTTGGTTCAGCGCTCAACAGTTTGGGATGTACATGCTGGAGCAGGCTCGCTCCCGCGGTGCGACCTTGCTGGAAGCCCGGGTCGAAGGTGTCGAATTGGCCGGAGGTCGGGTGCAGGCCGTGCGCATGAGCCAGAACGGTCGGCCAATGAGTATCTCCACCCCTACTTTTATCAATGCAGGCGGTCCCCACCTCAGGCAGGTCGGACAGATGGTGGGAGTTGACCTGCCAGTGTTTTCCGAGCTGCATGGCAAGATTGCCTTCAACGATCATCTCCGGGTGTTGCCACGGGAGGCACCGCTCGTCATCTGGACCGATGGCCAGTACTTGCCTTGGTCGGAAGAAGAAAAGGCGATGCTGGCCGAGTCTGAAGAGACCAGGTGGTTGCTGCAGGAGCTCCCCGTCGGGGTCCACGGACGGCCCGAGGGCAGGGAAGATGGCAGCATGTGGTTGATGCTGTGGACGTACGACATCGCGCCGATCGAGCCGGTTTTCCCCCCTCGTTTCGATCCGCGGTATCCCGAGATCGTCCTTCGCGGAATGTCCACGATGCTACCCGGCCTGACTTCCTATTTTGAAAGAATCCCCAAGTCGGTCGTTGATGGGGGGTACTACACCAAGACCCGGGAGAACCGTCCGCTCATCGGACCGCTTCCCGTTGAGGGCGCGTATATCATCGGGGCCCTATCGGGCTTCGGTCAGATGGCCTCCAGTGCGGCGGGCGAATTGCTCGCGGCCCATATCACGGGCGGCCGCCTGCCATCGTATGCGCCCGCCTTCCGGTTGGACCGGTACCAGGATCCCGAATACCGAAGGATGCTTGAAACCTGGAACGAGTCTGGGCAGTTGTAGCACGAGCCAAGAATCGACACTCGAGGTTCCAGCCTCAAGAACGATCCCACTCCGCCAATGCCGTCCGTGGCTCATCCCTGCCACCCTCCTCTTCCTCGCCCTGGGTAGCGAGTCACCCGCCCCGGAAGTGACCGGGTGAGGCCCCACCTCCTCCGGACGCTGCCGGAGTCCAGGGCAGTGAGGCCGCAGCGTCCCCGGCTCGATTCGGATCAACGTGAGCGACCCCCAGGCAACCAATTGAAACCACAAGCTTCTAAATTGACGAGCCCTTCTGGCATTCTCGATGCATTGCACTATTAGCGCGTTCCAGCGTCTGCAGTCGAATCGGGCGACGGTGCGCAACTGCCAAGGCCGCTATCCCGGATGCCGGCGGCCGGAGCAGGGAGGGCCCCATGGCGGTAGAGGCGGCCCAGCCGAAAATTCCCACCGAGGATCTCCACCTCAAGGGCGTTGTCCACCAGTTTATCCTCTCTCTGGTCAAGACCCTCCAAGAGACAAGCCATTACACACCGGACCACCCGGAGGTCAAGCGCTACCTCGCTGCGCTGTTCCAGCAGCTTCAAGCGCTGGTCCGCGGGAAGAGCGAGGTGACTTTCCTCGCCAAGGTCGGAGGAGACCCCAAGGAGGTCCTCCTGGATGGGATCTTCCCCGAGGTAGTCAATCTTGCCACGCTGCTGCCGCAGGCGGTCGGCGACCTTTTCCTCCCGAAATTCCGTGAGTACTTCGACCGGCACCGCCTCTTGGCCTGGTCGATCAAGGCCGACATCCCTCAACCGGAGTTCGAAACGTTCATCGCGGTTATGAGCGCCTTCGCAGCGCCGGGCAACGCGAGCACGAACGTGGCGGCCGAAACAGCGAAAACGTTGGCGGCGCGCGGCGTCTCACACGCCTCTCTCGTCTTCATGGAGGAGTTGGTCGGCCGGGACCGCCATCTGCCCTGGCGGGTCGAGGTAGCGCTCACACGCCTGCGAAAAGACTTGCGGACGCTTCCGCTGTTCAAGAACCGCGATGCAACGGAGATCAGGCGGGCCAAGGCGCAGGTGATCGACGACATCATCCGACCGATGCGTCGTGCCGAGCTGATCAAGGCGATCCTGCTGAATTGTGACCTGATCGCCAAAGATCTCAAGGAGACCAACGAGGAGGTGATCGAGCTGGAGATCATCCAGCGCCTGCCCCCCGCAATCGTCGGCCACACGGCGCTCGAGCTAGCCAAGGAGCTGGAGGCCGTGGCTCCGACGGGTGGGACCGCACACCAGGAACGCGCTCGGGACCTCCTCAAGGTGGTGGTTGCTCGCCTCCACGACCAGGCGATCCCGGGCGCGGATCAGGTCCTGAGTCACCTGTTCGAGCACCGCTTGCTGACACTGGCGGACCTCCCCCAACACCTGCAGGAGGCGATCGCCACCAAGCAGTTTGCCGACGAGTACCTTGCCCACGAGCCCCAGCATGTGGAACGGCTGTGTGCTTTGCGTGACAATCCCACGGCCGCCGCGCCGTATGCGCGGATCGTGCCCGAACTTCTCCGTCGGGAGAAGTACACGTCGGCCCTGACCGTTATGCGAGGGATCGAATCCACTGCCACAGGCAACTCAGCGTCGGCACCGGGCTTTGCCGTCCTGGTGGAAAACATCCGGACGGCCGTGGCCGGAGACGACGTCTTCCACACACTGTTCGAGCGCTTCCGAACGGGATCCGCGGGATTGCGCCAGAAGGTGGTGGAAGTCCTGGCCGCCCTCGGCAAGCCTGGGATTCCCCCACTCATCGAGGCACTGGTGGGCGCGGCGGATCCCGAGCTTCGTCGGCACCTGATCGATGCCCTGAGACAGATCGGTCCGCCGGTCCTCTGGGCGATTCGACTGGTTCTCGAAAGACCTGGCGTCACCCCCCGCGCCGCCCGCGACCTCCTGACGGTGCTGGCCCAGATCGGGGGTGCGGAGGCGTCCCATACCGTCCGCCGAACCCTGCACCACCCTGACTCATCTGTCCGGGAAGAAGCCCTGGCTGCCCTCGTCAAGATCTCCGGCCGGGAGGCGGAAAGTGACCTCTTGGCCGCCCTGAAAGACCAGGAGCCGGCCGTCAAGCGCCGTGCGCTTTTTTGCCTGGGCAGCGTGGGCAGCTCGGATCCGCGGGTGATACAGTTTCTCTGCGACGTGGTACGGAAGCGGCGGAAAGACGAAGCGGACGAAGATGATCGGTTGCAGGTTCAGGCCTGTCAGGCCCTGGCCGAGATCGGTCACGCAGAGCCATCGGTCCGCGCCACCATCCAGCCGGTCTTGATCCAGGCCCTCGATCCCGATGGCGGCAAGGGGCTGCTTGGACGATGGAGCCCGACTGCGACGAAGAGCGATACGGTGCGTGGCGCCATCTGCACTACCCTCGGCCAGATTGGGGACACCCAGGCCGCGGAAGCGTTGATCAAGATGACCAAGGACAAGAGCCCAGTCCTCAAAGACAGAGCCGCCCGCGCCCTCCGGCAGTTCCAGGAGCGTTTGGCCCACCGCCCTTGAGCCCCTGATACCCGCCCGTTGCCGGGCCGTCCGCACTCCTCTTGACTTGACAGCCGTTCCGCCCGTGCTACGATCCGCCCACCTCGATCCCCTTCCTCTTGCGGGACATGGCCAGGCCGAAGGAACCCACATACCTGTACCTGACGACGATCGGGCGGCGGAGCGGTCTGCCGCGGGAGATAGAAATCTGGTTCACCCGGCGAACCGGCCGGGACTACGTGATCTCCGAGCATTCCTACAAGTCTCACTGGGTCCAGAACCTCCTGGCAAACCCCCTGGTGCGGTGGCGCGTGGAGGACGCCAATTTTACGGGTCGTGCACGTGTCGTTGATCCGGCAGCCGAGCCCGAACTCAACGAGGCGATCCAGGCCCTCTCCCGCAAGAAGTACGACTGGGGCGATGGCCTGGTTGTCGAACTCGCACCGGACCCGAGCGCATAACCAAGCGGCACTCGACCCTCACCAGCGCCCCGGGTCGGACCCCGTGCCTTCAATCTCCGTTCCTTGCCGCAACCGAAGTGGATGCGGCCCGCCATCGGCTTTCTGTCCGAAGAGTAAGCCTGGCGAACGGAGGTCAAATGGAGTAAGGTCAATCGGCCCGGAGACCAAATCATTTGAGGCCACTCATTGGAAGGGAGGATCGAAAGTGTTCAAAGAGTTCAAAGAGTTTGCGATGCGCGGAAACGTCCTGGACATGGCCACCGGGATCATTATCGGGGCAGCCTTTGGCAAGATTGTCTCCACCTTTGTCAGTGACGTCTTGATGCCGCCCGTCGGGCTCCTGCTCGGCAAGGTGGATTTCTCAAATCTGTTCCTCAACCTTTCGGGCAAGCCTGTCACCACGTTGGCCGAGGCAAAGGCCGCTGGTGCGGCAACGATCAATTACGGGCTGTTTCTCAACACCCTGGTTGATTTTCTCATCGTGGCGTTTGCCATCTTCCTGCTCATCCGCCAGGTGAATCGATTGAAGCGTCAGCCGCCACCCGCCCCGGCCGCACCGACGACCAAGGACTGCCCGTATTGCTTTTCGAGTATCGCCATCAAGGCGTCCCGGTGCCCGCACTGCACATCCGAGTTGAGGCTGGCGTGAGGTCGGCGGCCCGGGGGAGTCGCCTTAGCCTCGTGTGGATTTTCACCTCAGACTGTATCTGATAAATATCTCGTAACTCTCTATAAATAAAGATTCCGACCTGAGTTCCCTAGGTTGCCTCCGGTCCTTTCGACGCGCAAGAATGCGGTCGCCGTTGACGCATCGCCCTTCACGACGTATTGTGCGGAAAGACCCGGCACGGTAATTCGGCAGGAGAAGCCCAAAGATCCATGGACCGTCTTCTACTTCTCATGACCACGACAACCTATCGGGCCTCCGCCTTCCTTGAGGCGGCGCGAAGGCTGGAGGTCCCCGTCGTGGTCGGAACCGACGAGCGCCAAGTTCTCTCCGCGGCGAATCCCGGGGGGAACCTCACGCTGGACTTCCTGGACCCCGAAAAGTCCACCCGGACGATCGTCGAATTCGCAACGCAGTACCCCATCCGGGCTGTGGTGGCTGCCGACGATGACGGCGTGATCCTGTCGGCGATGGCCTCCCAGGCGCTCGGCCTATCCAGCAACTCGATGGACGCAGCCCGGGCGGCACGGAACAAGGCCCGCATGCGGGAGGTCTTGGCCGAGGCGGGACTCCCCTCCCCACCCGTTCACTGCTTCCCCCTCGAAGAGATTCCCGAGAACGCGGCGCGCCGGGTGGCGTACCCGTGCGTCCTCAAGCCCCTGTTCCTCGCCGGGAGCCGTGGGGTCATCCGCGCCGACGACCCCGCCCAGTTTGTTGCCGCATTCGACCGGATTGCCGCCATCTTGCGCCGGCCGGACGTTGCCGCCCAGGGTGGAACCCTGGCGCAGCAGATCCTGGTCGAAGGGTTCATTCCTGGCGTCGAGGTGGCGCTGGAAGGTCTCCTCGTGGACGGCCGGCTCAAGCTCCTGGCGATCTTCGACAAGCCGGACCCGCTGGACGGCCCATTCTTTGAGGAAAGCATTTACGTCACCCCATCCCGCCTCCCGGTGGCGACCCAGGAAGGAATCGCCGCCTGCACGGCAGAGGCTGTGAAGGCCGTTGGTCTCCACGAAGGTCCCGTGCACGCCGAGCTGCGCCTCAACGAACAGGGGCCGTGGATCATCGAGATCACTCCCCGCTCCATCGGCGGCCTATGCTCCCGGACGCTCCGGTTCGGCGAGGGAATCTCCCTGGAGGAGCTGATCCTCCGCCATGCCATGGGGCGTGAAGTGGAATCCTTCGAGCGGGAGGAACATGCGGCAGGCGTGATGATGATTCCCATTCCCCACGCCGGAATACTCCGTGAGGTCCAGGGCAAGGAAGAGGCGGAAAAGGTTCCTGGAGTCGAGGAAGTCCGGCTGACCATCCCAGCGGGACAGGAACTCATCCCTCTGCCGGAGGGAACGAGGTATCTCGGGTTCATCTTCGCCCGGGGCGGGACACCCGAACACGTTGAAACGTCGCTACGGGAGGCACACCGGCGCCTGACATTCATCATCACCCCTCCCGAGGTGATCTGGACGGAAGGCTCGCGTGTCGCCGAGGTCGAGCGGCATGCCTCCCCCACGGGAAGAGCGCGGGCGCGACACTCGGTTGGGGCACGGACAACGTGAAACCTGCGGCGATTTCTGTTCAAGGTCCGGACGTGTGGCGGTGAGGCGAGGATTGAGGCGGGGAGACGACCGACCCCCAGGGGGAGATGACTATGTTCACGGTCACTGAGGTTGCAAAGAACAAGGTCCTTGCGCTCCTGGAGAGCCAGGGGAAGAAAGGTTCGGCATTGCGCGTGGCCATCACGGGGCGGGGCCCCGGAGGATTTCAATACGATCTGCGATTCGTGGAAGGTGGGGAGAAAGGGCCCGAGGATATCGTCGAGGATGCGGGCGGCTTCCAGGTCTTCATTGACTCGGCGAGCGCCCAAAATCTGAATGACGCGACGCTCAATTTCGTCGAGGGGATCCACCAGAACGGCTTCTCGGTTGACAACCCGAACTCCATCTGGACCGAGCCGAAGGCCAAGGCGATCCAGGAAGTCATTGACACCCAGATCAATCCGGGTGTGGCCTCGCACGGCGGTTTCGTCACCCTCTTGGACGTCAAGGAGGACACCGCCTACATCGCGCTCGGCGGCGGCTGTCAAGGGTGTGGGATGGCGAATGTGACGCTGAAGCAGGGAATCGAAGTCCTGATCAAACAGGCGGTCCCGGAGATCACGCAGGTTGTGGACACGACCGACCATGCAGGCGGCACGAACCCGTTCTACCAGCCCTCCAAGGGGGGAGAGTCTCCTCTCGCCTAATCCGCGGGGACCTTCGAAGAACACAGGGCCGCCTGGTCCATGAGATCAGGCGGCCCATCTGTTTATGCCCGACCAGCCCCTCTTCCTCCCGTTGCCAGGCTGCCCTAATTCGGCTAGAGTGCTTCAATTCCTGCAGCCCGAAAGGAGGAGCCCATGGGCGAGCTGATCCATATCTCACGGATCCGGATCGAGAAGGACAAGGGGCCGCTGCGCCGGGCCTACATCGAGAACTTCCCGGAGCCGGTCCGATACGGTGTCCACGGCGGGGTCAAGAAGTTCTACGGGGTGGAGCCGCCGGAGGACCTCCCCACCACCCTCGACCATCTGGTGGCCGCAGTGGCGGGGTGAATGACAGGCACGCTGGCCGTGGCGCTGGCGGCGCGGAAGATCCCGACGCAACCGGATCGGCTGTCGTCGGATGTGGAAGGTATCATCGAAAACGTGGACGGGAAGCCCATGGTCACGACGATCAAGGTGCACTACAAGGTCAAGGTCCCCAAGGGGAAGCGCGAGGAGGCCCTGCGCGCCATCGAGGTCCACGAGAAGGGATGCCCCGCTTCCCAGTCGGTCAAGCGGGGAATCGCCATCGAGTGGGACGGGCAGGTAGAGGAAGACTAAGCCCAAACATTTCACCACCACTCCCGCCAAGGGCGGGACAAGGCACCACCGGCCTTCTATGTAAGGATTTCCAGGCGCCAGATCTAGCCGGGCCGATGCTCGAGGTTCCTGGATGCCCTGCCCTGCGGAGTAGCAAGAATTCTGGGCTGCCTGTCCTTGGTGTCTTGTCCCGCCCTTGGCGGGAGTGGTGGTCGAACTACACAGTCCGGCGTCAGTGCACCGTGCACCCCGACGCCCGGAGGTGGTGCCGCAGTTCCAGGATGCGGTCCAGCGCCTCGCCGCTCCCCGCGCTCGGGCTGAACTCGAACCCCACGGCGCCGGTATAGCCCCGCTCCCCCACCGCCCGGAGAATTTTGAAGAAATCAAGTTCCCCCGTCCCGGGCTCGTGCCGGCCGGGGACATCTGCAATGTGGATGTGACCCACGAGCGGCAGGTGGGCGAGCAGGACGTCCGTGCTGTTCCGTTGCATCACCTCCAGGTGATAGATGTCGTAGAGCAAGCGGACGCGAGGGCTGCCAACCTCCTCGACGATGGCGAACCCCTCCCGGCCGCTGTCCAGGAAGTAGCCGGGATGATCCACGCGGATGTTGAGCGGCTCCAATAGAAGGGTGATCCCCTGACGCTCCGCGATAGGCGCCAGGACCTTCAGACCCCGCACGATGCTCGCGCGTTGCTCTGCACGGCTCAGGTGAGATGGAGCCGGCCGGCCGAAGCCGCCCGGCAATAGCTCCTGCGTCAAGAGCATCAGCCGGTCACACCCCAGGCGCTTGGCGACGGGGATCGCCGCATTGACCTCTGCCCGGTAGACCTCCCAATCCTGCGGATTGATCAGGGAACCCTTGCGCTGCCCGCTGAACGTGGCGATCCTCAGTCCCTCTCCTGCCAGGTGCTGGAAGACATCCAGGTCCTTGTCGGTCCACGCCCAGAACTCCACCGCCGAAAACCCCTTGTCGCGAACCTTGATCGCCCGTGCGGCGAAGTCCACGTCGGGATAGATCAACTCCACGCAGATGGAGAAACGCATG
>CAZNWB010000053.1:0-23356 GCA_964576535.1 uncultured bacterium
CTGCCATGCTACGCCACGCGGATGCCCCTGTCAAGGCTTACTTAACCTAGTAATATTATACGGATCGGTATAAGAGACCCACCGGGCGGCATCGTCACAGGGTGTCAGCCGGACTGCGAACGCCCTTGCCTCCCCGATTCAGGACATGGGTGTAGATCATTGTGGTTCGGACGTCCTGGTGGCCGAGCAGTTCCTGCACCGTGCGAATGTCAAAACCGGCCTCGAGCACATGGGTGGTCCCGCACAATGCGGGATAAACTCCCGAATGGCGAATCGTGTGACATCCCACGCGTTTGACGATCCCAGCCTTTCGAACGGCCTCCCTGACGGCCCGTTAGAGGATGGTTTCATGGAAGCGACGCTATGAGCCGCTTGTCGCCCTCCAGGTGACTCAGAACTGCCCTGGCTTCTCCGCGGGTCATCACGACGGGCAGGCGGGGGGGTGGGGGAGCCGGTAGATGTCATGCGATTGCCCCCTCCAGGACACCGGGGAACCACCGAGGCGATTTGACGCTACCATGAGCGGAAGGTGCCGTCAAGGCGGGCCCGGCGTATTGCCTCGGTCGGTTTGACTCGTGTCGCCGGAGAGGGCATACTGCTGACGTGGGTCCCTCGTCAGGCCCACGGAGTGGGGACTGCCCTGCGCACTTTCGCTCACGCACCCCTCACCCTTTCCCTCTCTCCCTCGCAGGGGAAAGAGTAGCGGTGAGGGGGTTGAGAGGTCAATACAGAAGATCGAAAGAGGCACTCGGCGATGCCCCAGTTCAAACTGATCCTGGAGTACGAGGGCACGGCGTATCACGGCTGGCAGTTCCAGCCGGGCCTTCCGACGATCCAGGGCCTCCTGCAGGATACGCTGGCCCAGATCGTGGGGGTCCCGGTCCAGGTCACGGGAGCGGGCCGCACCGACGCGGGTGTGCACGCCCTGGGGCAGGTGGCCAGCTTTCGCGCCGACACCCGCTTGGACGCTCCCACCCTCCGCCGGGCGCTGAATGCCTCCCTGCCCAGGGACATCGTCATCCGCCACGCTGAGGAGGTTCCCCCCAAGTTCGACGCGCAACGCTCGGCCCGCTCCAAGACGTACCGATACTCGATCCTCTCTCGGGACCACCCCTCCGCCTTGCTGGCCCGTCACAGCCTGTACGTGCCGGTCCCCCTGGAATTCGCGGCGATGGCCCGAGCCGGCGAGTTCATGATCGGGACGCACGACTTCTCCGCGTTCCGGGCGGGAACCTGCACGGCGGTCACATCGGTGCGGACGGTCCTGCAGGCCTCCTGGCGGCCGGAGGGGGACCTTTGGCATTTCGAGATCACGGCGAACGGGTTCCTCCAGCACATGGTGCGGATCCTGGTCGGCACCCTGCTGGAGGTGGGACGGGGGAAGCACCGTTCCTCACACGTCCGGGACGTGCTGGCCAGCCGGGACAGACGACGGGCGGGAAAGACGGCGCCCCCGCACGGGCTGTGCCTGGTGGAAGTCCACTATTAGCCCGAATTGTTTACCGCCAAGGTCGCCAAGAATACGATGTTCCGATCTCTCCCTCGAAGACTGTAAGAGCCAGCTGTTGGTGCCGTGAGAAATAGGGGACGGAGGAATAGGGGACGTTGGGACGGAAGGAATAGGGGACGTTGTTGACTAAATAGACTTACCCTGATAGCCTCTGCCCTCGACGCGAACGGAGGAGGGGGAACGAGATGCCGCGCCGGGCTCGGCTGGATGCCCCGGACACCCTGCACCATGTGATCGTACGCGGGATCGAACGGGGGCGCATCGTGGCCGACCACCGGGACCGAGCGGCCTTTCTCACCCGTCTCGGTGCGGCCGCGACGGCCACTGGAACTGTAATCTACGCCTGGGCCCTGCTCCCCAACCACGCCCACCTCCTTCTTCGGAGCGGCCCCTCTGGGCTCCCCCCATTCATGCGGCGCTTTCTCACCGGGTATGCCGGGGACTTCAACCGCCGGCACAAGCGGCATGGACATCTGTTCCAGAACCGCTATAAGTCCATTGTGGTGGAGGAGGACGCCTACTTCCGAGAGTTGGTGCGCTACATCCATCTGAACCCCCTCCGAGCCAAGTCCGTCCAGAATCTCTCCGCGCTCGACCGGTTCCCCTGGTGCGGCCATGCCGCCCTGCTGGGGCGGGTGGTGCCCCCCTGGCACGACTGCCGCTCTGTGCTGGCGTGGTTCGGGCGGACCGAAAAGGCAGCTCGCCGCTCTTACCGGGCCTACGTGCAGGAGGGCCTCCCCCAGGGCCGCCGCCCCGAACTGGTGGGGGGCGGCTTGGTCCGGTCGTTGGGAGGCTGGGCCGAGGTTCGGGCCATCCGCCAGCGCAAGGCGCCGGTCCTGGCGGATCCCCGGATCCTCGGGACCGGGGCCTTCGTGGAGCAGATGCTTCAGGCGGGGGATGCCCGGCTGCGGGCCCAGCGGGGGTGGGATCGGCGGCGGGAGGACGCCCAGAAATGGATCATCCGCCACTGCCGCCGTGCAGGCATTACCCCCGAGGAGGTGCGTCGCGGGGGCCGGCGTCAGCCGGTCGCGACCGTCCGGGCTCAGATCGCGGTGGGGCTCGTGACCGAGCTCGGGCTCTCCCTCGCGGAGGCAGCCCGCCAGCTCGGGATCTCCACCTCGGGGATTGCGAAGATCCTCAGCCGGAGGGGAAAACATAAGTCCACTTAGTCAACAACGTCCCCTATCCGTCCCGTCGCCCCTATCCGTCCGGTGGGAGACGGTGTGGAAGAAGTTGAGGCCTAGGACCGCCGCGACGTCCCCCCACGAGAGAGGTGTTCGGTTCTTTCTGCCTCAGGCGGATTCGGTGGTTCGGTCGTTCACCTCCGGCTGAACCGCCGAACAGGCGAACGGCCGAACGCTCCTTCTCCGGGTAGCATCTCCTTGCCAACGCCGGGGTCTCGTGCTACATAAGGCCGACCTGAAAGCGGAGGGGCCTGCATGGCTCGCGGCTACGACTTCACCCGTATTGAGACGAAGTGGCAGGCGATCTGGCAGCGGAACGGCGCCTTCGCCGTCACCGAGGATCCGGCGCGCCGGAAGTACTACTGCCTGGAGATGTACCCGTACCCCTCGGGCAAGATCCACATGGGCCACGTGCGCAACTATTCCATCGGCGACGTGGTAGCCCGCTACCTTACCATGCAGGGATTCAACGTCCTGCACCCGATGGGCTGGGACGCCTTCGGCTTCCCGGCCGAGAATGCGGCCTTCGAGCACGGCGTCCATCCCGCCAAGTGGACCGCCGACAACATCGCCTACATGAAGTCGCAGCTGCAACGCATGGGCTTCTCCTATGACTGGGCCCGGGAGGTCACCTCCTGCGACCCGAGTTACTACCGCTGGAACCAGTGGTTCTTCCTGAAGATGCTGGAGCGCGACTTGGCCTACCGGGGTCGCGCCCCGGTGAACTGGTGTGAGAGGTGCCAGTCGGTCCTGAGCAACGAGCAGGCCGAGGGGGGCGTGTGCTGGCGCCACACGGACACGGCCGTGGTCCAAAAGGACCTGGAGCAGTGGTTCCTGAGGATCACCGCCTATGTGGAGGAGCTGCTGGGGGACCTCGACAGCCTCGCCGGCTGGCCGGAGCGCGTCCGGGTGATGCAGCGCAACTGGATCGGGAAGAGCGTGGGGGCCGAGGTGGACTTCCCCCTGGAGAACGGGGGCAGTCTCCGCATCTTCACCACGCGGCCCGACACCCTGTTCGGCGCGACCTTCATGCTGCTGGCGCCCGAACACCCCCTGGCCCTCAGCCTGTCGGCCGGCGCCCCGCAGGCGGAGGCGGTGCATGCCTTCGTCGAGCGGATGCGGCGCGCCGACAGGGTGGTCCGGGTGGATGCCGCGGCCAAGGAGGGGGTGTTCACCGGGGCCTACGCCGTGAACCCCATGACCCGGGGACGTATTCCCATCTGGGTGGCCAACTTCGTCCTCATGGAATACGGCACTGGCGCCATCATGGCGGTCCCCGCCCACGACCAGCGGGACTTTGACTTTGCCCGGACCTACGACCTGCCGATCCGGATCGTGATCCAGCCCCCGGGTGAGCCGCTGCTTCCCCCGGAGCAGATGGACGCCGCCTACGAGGGCGAGGGCCGCATGGTCAATTCCGGCCGCTTCAGCGGCATGGGCAGCGAGGAGGGGAAGCTGGCCGTCTGCCAGTCCCTGGAAGAGCAGGGGATCGGCAAGCGGGCGGTCAACTACCGGATCCGCGACTGGCTGATCTCGCGCCAGCGGTACTGGGGGACGCCTATCCCTGTCATCTACTGCGACGCGTGCGGGATCGTGCCGGTACCGGAACGGGACCTCCCCGTGATCCTGCCGCGGGACGTGGCCATCACCATGACCGGGGGCTCCCCGCTGGCCCGGCTCGAGGCATTTGTGCGAACCACGTGCCCCACGTGCCGGCGGCCGGCCCGGCGCGAGACTGACACCATGGACACCTTCGTGGACTCTGCCTGGTACTTCCTCCGCTTTGCCAGCCCGCAGGAGACCCTGCACGCCCTGGATCCGGCTGCGGTGGGTTACTGGATGCCGGTGGACCAGTACATCGGCGGGATCGAGCACGCCGTGCTCCACCTGCTCTACGCCCGCTTCTTCACCAAAGTCTGCCGCGACTTGGGCCTCACCACGGTCGGCGAGCCCTTCAGCAACCTCCTGACCCAGGGGATGGTGTGCAAGGAAAGCTACCGCTGCGCGGAGCACGGCTATCGCCTGCCGTCCGAGGTGGACAAGCTGGAGCGCTGCACCGAGTGCCAGCGCCCGGTGGAGATCGGACGGACCGAGAAGATGTCGAAATCCAAGCGCAACATCGTGGACCCCGACGACCTGCTGGAGCGGTACGGGGCGGACACCATCCGGCTCTTCTCGCTCTTCGCAGCCCCGCCGGAGAAGGACCTGGAGTGGTCCGACGAGGGGGTGCAGGGGTCGTTCCGATTCCTGACCCGGATCTTCCGCCTGGTGGAGGATCACGCCGCATGGCTGCGGGCGGCCCGAGGTCTCGCGTGGGACGGCGGGGAGCTCACGGCAGAGGTCCGGGACCTCCGGCAGGTGACCCACCACACCATCGCCCGGGTCACCCGCGACCTGGAGGATGCCTTCCACTTCAACACGGCGCTGGCGGCCTTGATGGAACTGCAGAACGCGCTTGCCAAGTTCCAGGAGCCGCTGGGCCCCACGCCGCCGGCATCGGGCGGCATCCCGGCCTCGCAACGGGGCCAGGCCCCGGCCTTCGCCGAAGGGGTGACCACTTTGGTGGTGATGCTGGCCCCCTTTGCCCCGCACCTCGCCGAGGAGCTGTGGGAGATGCTGGGGCACCGGGGAAGCATCTTCCGCGAGGTCTGGCCCGTGGCCAATCCAGTCCTGGCCCAGCCAGAGACCGTGGAGGTGGTCATGCAGGTGGACGGCAAGGTCCGGAGCCGCCAGCACGTCCCTCGCGGGACGGCGCAGGATCGTCTCAGGGAGCTGGCCCTCTCCGACTCGCGGGTGCAGTCGTGGATCGGCGGCAAGACCGTCCGCAAGGTCATCGTGATTCCCGACAGGCTCGTGAATATCGTTGTGGGATCATGAACACCCGACATGCTGACCGGCCATCCTAACGCCAGCCGTCGCACCCTCCCGCTCCCCCTCGTTCTTCTGGTCATCCTTCTGCTGTGGGTCACCGGGTGCGGCTATCAGCCCCACGGGCTGGGAAGCCTGCCGCCGGAGCTGCAGCGCCTGCATCTGGCTGCCCTCAGGAACGAGACATTCCGGCCCGGCCTGCAAGGGATCGTGGGCACGGCAATCCTGCAACAACTGCAACAGGACGGCCGGATCCGCGTGGCCCCACAGGAGGCCGCGGACGCCGTCCTCGTGGGCACCATCACCGCATACCAGAACATCCCCATTACCTTCAATCAGTCGGACGTCGGCCAACGGTTCCGCCTTCGGCTCATCATGACCCTGCATCTGACAGAGCGAGGCAAGGAGAAGCCGCTTCTGAGGGAGGAGGTCTACGGGGAGGCCTATTACACGGCGGGGACAGAGGTCGAGGCGACGCGTACGGCCCAGGAGGAGGCCACCTTCCGCGCGGCGCAGGATCTCGCCATCCGGATGGTGACGCGGCTCCTGGAAGGGCTATAACGACAGGGATCCCGCCGAGGCGGGACTATCGCGGTCGGATATCGGTATCGGCCGGGGTTGCCGATTTGGCCAGCCGGTTCAATTGGCGCATCAGCCGTGACTTCTGCCGGGCGGCGGCATTCTTGTGCAGGATCCCCTGACTCACCGCGCGGTCAAGGATGGGGGCAGCCTCGGCGAGGTGCTGTTTCGCGGCGTCCGCCTTATTGCTGGCCAGGGCCACCCGGACGCGCTTGATGCTCGACCGCACCTTTCCCTTGGCGGCGCGGTTGCGGGCGGTGCGGCGCGCGGTGCGCCGCAAATCCTTCATGGACGACTTGATGATCGGCATGCAGATGACTCCTCTCTCACGTTCATGACGCGACGATCCCCGGGACGTCCGCCCGGCGGGTCGGACGGCCGTCTCCTTGTAAGAGAGTGTGGAAGGGATGTCAAGGGATTTCTCCGAGGAACGTAAGACGTAAAACGTAAATCGTGATTTGCACGGCTTACGTTTTACGCTTCAGATCTTATCGAGGGACACATGAGTTCCCAGGCGGGCCAGGTGCGGCAGATCGCCTCGGCGGCGGGGGTCGTCGCTCTTGCCACCCTGCTCAGCAGGGCCCTCGGCTTCGTCCGCGACATGGCCATTGCCTGGCTCTTCGGGGCGGGGATGATGGCCGACGCCTTTTTCGTGGCCTTCCGGATTCCCAGCACCCTCCGCGAACTCCTTGGGGAAGGAGCCCTGTCGGCGGTCTTCGTTCCCGTCTTCACCCGGACCGCGACCCGGGAGGGCCGCCAGGCGGCCTGGGATCTCGCGTCGGTGGTGATGGGGACCTTGGTCGTGGTTCTGGCAGGCGTGACACTCCTGGGGGTCGTTTTCTCGCCGGAGATCGTGCGGGTCCTGGCGCCCGGCTTCGCCGAGATTCCCGGGAAGCTTGCCCTCACCATCCAACTGCTCCGGATCATGTTTCCCTACATCTTTTTGGTCGGGCTGGCCGCCCTCTTCATGGCGATCCTGAACAGCCTGGGGCACTTCCTGACGCCGGCCCTCTCTCCGACCGTGCTAAACGTCGCCATGATCGTTGCGGCGCTGGTCATCGCGCCTCGGGCCAGCAATCCGGTCGTGCCGCTGGCCGTCGCGGTGCTGGTGGGCGGTGCCGGCCAGCTGCTCATCCAGGTGCCCCCCGCCATGGCCAGGGGATGGCGACCGAGGCTGCGCGTGGCGCCGGGCGATCCCCGGGTGCGGGAAATGGCGCGCCTGATGGCGCCGGGAGTGGGGGGACTGGCCATCACGCAGATCAATTTCTTTGTGGGAACGTTCCTCGCCTCCTTTCTCGCCCAGGGAAGCGTGGCGGCACTCACCTATGCCTTTCGCCTTGTGCAGTTTCCCATCGGGGTCGTGGGGGTGGCCATCGCCACGGGAGCTTTGCCTGTCATGGCGGCGGCCTTCGCGAAGGAGGCCGTGGGAGACATGAAGGCTGCCCTCCAGGGGAGCATGCGCCTGGCAATCTTTCTCACGCTGCCGGCGATGGTGGGCCTCCTGGTCTTCGGGCGGCCGATCGTGCACGTCCTCTTCGAGCGGGGCGCTTTCACCCGCCCGGTGACGATCCTGACAGCCGACATCCTTCTGGCCTACACGCTGGGGCTGGTCTTCTACGTCTGCAACCGGATCGTCGCCCCGGCCTTCTACGCGATGCAGGATACCTGGACGCCGATGAGAACTGGGATGCTGGCGGTCGGCGTGAACATCACTGCCAGCCTCCTGTTCATGCGGCCCCTGGGGGCGGCGGGCCTGGCGCTGGCCACCGCGGTGGCGTCGGCAACCAACCTTATCCTCCTGTTCACGTTCCTGCGGCGCCGTCTCGGCCCGGTGGGGGTCACACGGCTCCTGTGGCCGGCGGCCAAAGTCGGCCTGGCCTGTCTTCCCATGATCATGTGGGGGATCATGTCGCAGGCCTGGTGGGACGTCCTGGCGACCTCGGGGACGGCGGCCAAGGCAGCCGTGTTGTTCGGGCAACTCGGGGTGGCGGTGGCACTCTTCGTAGTGACCGCCGGGGCCTTGCGATGCGAGGAATTCCGCTGGGTACTGGATCTTCTGAGGCGACGTGGCTCCGGACCGGTGGGAAACGGAGTGGCCCCGTAGCTGTCATGAGCATGAAGTCAACGGGTTCCGCTCTGGCTTTCCCGCACGGGTGACCAAGCGAATCGCGGCGGCGGATGACGGCGGGCACCTGGGAAAGATTTGCCTTTGGACAGGAGGGTTGAGCAAGAGTTGCCTGGGAAGTTACGCGAGATGACGAAATGAGAAGGCGAGGGTCCTGATCCTATCCTTCCCGGTCCTCTTCGGGCTCGCTGGGCGCAGGTGGGCGGCCGTACTGGTAGCGCCGCCGGAGGCGCAGGATCCGGATAAGCTCCAGGACCTGAATAAGCTCTTGCTTGGTGGCTGTTTCCAGCCAGGCGAGAATCTCCTGGCGGATCTCCGTGGGTTTTCGTTCAGGCATGCGTTGCTCTTGTTTCTGGGTCCCCCGCCCGGATTTCCGGCACTAACGGCCTCAAGGAGTGCAAGAGGGCGGCCAGACAAGAGGAGATGCATGTAACTTCGCGCCATTTCGATTCTCTCGGGAAAGTTTTTAGTTGACTGGAACGGTGGCCTATGGTATCAACCCAGGCTTACGAGCCCGCCCCTAGGTCCTACCGGTTGGACGGCCGGGCGGGTGTTGTTGCCATGCGGCCGGCAGGAGCGATCCTCCTGCGGCGGGAGGGACACCGACATGCGACTCACCGGTTCCGAGATTTTCATGAAAAGCCTGCAGGGCGAGGGTATCCACACCGCCTTCGGCCACCCAGGCGGGGCCATCCTCCACGGCTATGACGTCATGCTGGACTATCCCATGCGGCATATCCTGGTCCGGCACGAGCAGGTGGCTGTCCATGCGGCCGAGGGTTTCTACAAGGCGAGCGGGAAGACTGGCACTGCCATCGTGACCTCGGGGCCAGGCGCCACCAACACCGTCACGGGCCTGACGGACGCCCTCATGGACTCCATGGCCATCGTGGTCTTCACCGGCCAGGTTCCGACGGCCGTCATGGGCTGCGACGCCTTCCAGGAAGCCGACGTGGTCGGGACCACCCGGACCTGCACCAAGCACAACTTCCTGGCCCTCAAGACCGAGGAGCTGCCCCGAATCGTCAAAGAGGCCTACTACATCGCGCGAAGCGGCCGGCCGGGCCCCGTCCTCGTGGACCTGCCCAAGGACATCATCATGGGCCGGGCCGAGTTCAAGGGCTACCCGGAGGATGTGTACATCCGGGGGTATAACCCCTCGGTCAACGGGCACCCCGGCCAAATCAGGAAGGCCGCCGAGCTCATCGCCTCGGCCAACCGGCCGGTGATCTACGGGGGCGGCGGGATCATCCACGCCGACGCCTCGCCCGAGCTGACCGAGCTGGTCAACCTCACGCAGATCCCCACCACCCTCACCCTCATGGGGTTGGGTGGCCTGGACACCTCCCACCCGCTGTGGCTGGGGATGCTGGGGATGCACGGGACCTACGCGGCGAACATGTGCATGATCCACACGGACCTCATGATCGCCGTCGGCTCCCGGTTCGACGACCGCGTGACCGGGAAGCTCTCGGAGTTCGCCAAGAACTGCAAGATCATCCACATCGACATCGACCCGACCTCCATCCGGAAGAACGTCCACGTGGACGTGCCCATCGTGGGGGACGTGAAGCGGGTCCTCACCCAGCTCAACGCGGAGCTCCGAAAGATCACGCGCGACTGGCGGAAGGACCAGGAGGAGTGGTACGGTCAGATCGCCGAGTGGCAGCGGACCCATCCCCTCCGCTACCAACAGTCCCCGGAAGGGGCCATCAAGCCTCAGTTCGCCATCGAGCAGCTCTTCAAGGTGACGGAGGAGCACGACCCCATCTTTTCCACCGGGGTGGGGCAGCACCAGATGTGGGCCGCCCAATACTACCGGACGCGCCACCCCCGCCGGTGGATCACCTCGGGCGGCCTGGGGACCATGGGGTTCGGATTCCCCGCGGCCCTGGGGGCCCAGGCGGCCTTCCCGGACAAGTTGGTCATCGACATTGACGGCGACGGCAGCTTCCAGATGACGATGCAGGACCTCATCACCTGCGCGCAGTACAACCTGCCTGTGAAGATCTTCATCATCAACAACAAGTACCTGGGCATGGTCCGGCAGTGGCAGGAGCTGTTCTACGGCCGGCGCTACTCCCAGGTGGACCTGGAGATCCATCCGGACTTCGTGAAGCTGGCCGAGGCCTGCGGCTGCGTCGGCCTGCGGGCGGAGCGGCCGGGGGATGTGAGGCCCATCATCGAGAAGGCCATCAGCACCCCGGGCCCCGTGGTGGTGGAGGTGGTTTGCGAGCGGGAGGAGAACTGCTTCCCCATGATCCCGGCCGGCGCGGCTCTCAAGGACATCATCGACGTGGGCGAGCCGGTGCCCGACAAGCTTTTTCAGGGCTGGCGGTAGGGGAAGCGGATGCCATGACCGATGTCAAGCAGTACCGCAAGCATACCCTGTCCATCCTGGTAGAGAACCACCAGGGCGTGCTGGCCAAGATCGCCTCCCTCATCGCCGCCAAGGGCTACAACATCGACAACCTGTCGGTGGCGGAGACGCTGGATCCCACCATCTCGCGCATGACCATGTCCGTCCGGGGGGACGAGTGGGTGATAGAGCAGGTGGTCAAGCAGCTCCACCGGCTCATCGATGTCATCAAGGTCGTGGATCTGACGGACGAGGCGCACGTCGGGCGCGAGATGATCTTCATCCGCGTCAACGCGGAGCCGGTGAACCGCGCCGAGATTCTGCGCATCGTGGAGATCTTCCGCGGCCGGGTCGTGGACGTGACGCCCACCAGCTACACCCTGGAGATCACGGGCGAGGAGAGCAAGACCCAGGCGGTACTGGAGCTGCTCCAGCCCTTTGGCGTCCAGGAGATCGTGCGGAGCGGGAAGCTGGCCATCGCCCGGGGGAGTAAGACCGTCCCGAAGCGGGAAGAGGGCAAGCTCCGTCTGGCCAACCGGAAGCAAGCCGTGGGCGAGTGAGCCGAGGAGAGCCATGGCCAAGCTGTACTACGACAAGGACGCGGACCTGGGGCTGCTGAAGGGAAAGACGATCGGCATCATCGGCTACGGGAGCCAGGGGCACGCCCACGCCCTCAACCACCGGGACAGCGGGCTGGAAGTGATGGTCGGCCTGTATAAGGGAAGCAAGTCCTGGGACAAGGCCAAGGCCGAGGGCCTGAAGGTCGGAACCGCCCAGGAGACGGCCGAGGCCTCCCAGGTCATCATGATCGTCCTCCCCGACCAGACCCACAAGCAGGTGTACGAGGCCGCCATCGTCAGGGCGCTCACACCCGGGAAGACGTTGATGTTCGCCCACGGCTTCAACATCCACTTCAACCAGATCGTCCCGCCTCCGGAGGTGGACGTCTCCATGGTCGCCCCCAAGGCGCCGGGGCACATGATGCGGCAGGTGTACACCGAGGGGTCGGGGGTGCCCGCGTTGCTGGCGGTCCATCAGAACCCCTCGGGCAAGGCCAAGGAGATCGCCCTGGCCTACGCCAGGGGGATCGGCTGCACGCGGGCGGGCGTCCTGGAAACGACCTTCAAAGAGGAAACCGAGACTGACCTGTTCGGCGAGCAGACGGTTTTGTGCGGCGGGGTGTCGGCGCTGGTGAAGGCCGCCTTCGATGCCCTGGTGGAGGCCGGGTACCAGCCGGAACTGGCGTACTTCGAGTGCCTCCACGAGCTGAAGCTGATCGTGGACCTCATGTACCAGGGCGGGTTGGCCTACATGCGCTACTCCGTGAGTGACACCGCTGAATACGGAGACTACAGCCGGGGCCCCCGCGTCATCAACGATGCAGTGAGGGCGGAGATGCGGAAGATCCTGGGCGAGATCCAGAGCGGCCAGTTCGCGCGGGAGTGGATTCTGGAGAATCTGGCGGGCCGACCCAGCTTCAACGCCATGCGCAAGAAGGACGCCGACCATCCCATCGAAGTTGTCGGTAGAGAACTGCGCGGGATGATGAGCTGGTTGAAGGGGCGCCACTGACCCCGCCGTCTGCTGGCGAGGTGACCGGGAGGACGCATCCTGGACGGGCAGCGCACGCTGGCCACTCTGCGGCCACAGGGACGCCACGGGAATGGGAGGGCCCCGGGGAGGATTCGCCTCGGGGCCTTGCTGTTGATCCTGGTGGTGGGGGTGGTGGTCTACCTCGTTATCAGCCTTGTTCCCGCCTACTGGACCTATCTGAGTATGCAGGACCCGGTGAGGGACGCGGCCGTGACCGCCGTCACCACCCGGAATGGCGAGGCTACCGCACGAGAGGACCTCTTGCGCAAGGCCCGAAACATGGGTCTCCACCTTGCGGACGAAAACATCGAGATCGTCCACGAAGGCCAGGAGCTGGTGATCCGGGTCAACTGGGTGGAACCCGTGGACTTCCCCCGGTATCGCTACGACATCCACTTCCGCGTCGAGCAGCGCGTGTCCACGCGCTGAACCCAAACAGTGCAGTTGAACAGCCAAGATCACCCAGCGCCAGCGCTGGGTACCCGGTGCGCCAAGAAGCCTCCCATTTTTCAGGGCCAGTCGGCAGAGGACGTGACAGGTGCCTCGGAACATTTTCCTCCAGCATCTGCCCTGAGGATTGTTGAGGTCTGGCCTGCCTTTGCAATCTTGGCGTCTTGGCGGTTGAGATTTTTGGACTGAGCCCCCACGCCAGGAGTTGGAACCATCTCGCCCGAACCCCTCCTGCTCATCGCCGGCCCCACGGCCGTGG
This sequence comes from uncultured bacterium, assembly GCA_964576535.1. GTDB lineage: Bacteria > Methylomirabilota > Methylomirabilia > Methylomirabilales > 2-02-FULL-66-22 > 2-02-FULL-66-22. Next base: position 12,928 of record CAZNWB010000053.1, read on the forward strand.
GGAAGTCCGCCTTGGGCCTGGCCCTGGCCCGGCGCGCCCCGGGTGAGATCATCGTGGCCGATTCGATGCAGGTGTACCGGGGGATGGATGTCGGGACGGGCAAGCCCTCGCTGGCGGAGCGGGCCTCCGTCCCGCACCACCTCCTGGACGTCTGCGACCCCTCCCAAACCTTCTCGGCCTCGGCGTTCGCCTCCCGGGCCCAGGCGGTGGTCCGGGAGATCCGTGGACGCGGCCGCCTGCCCATCCTGGTGGGTGGGACCGGGCTGTACCTGCGGGCGTTCCTGAAGGGTCGCCTGGCGGGTCCCCAAGGGAATCCTGCGATCCGGGCGCGCCTCGCGCAAGAGGCCGAGGTGGGCGGGGCTCGGGTGCTGCACGAGCGGCTTCGCGCCCTGGACCCGCCGTCGGCCGAACGGATCCATCCCGAGGACCAGTTCCGGATCGTCCGCGCCCTGGAGCTCTGGGAGGTCACAGGGCGGCGTCCCTCGGAGCTGCGGCCGGCGCTCTGGGACCTGCCCCGCGTGACGGTGTCGGCCCTGGTGGTGCTGACGCGGGAGCGGGAGGAGTTGTACCGCTTGATCGACGAGCGCGCCCGGCGCATGTGGGAGGGCGATTTGGTGATCGAGGTGCGGGGCCTCCTGGACGCGGGCTACGCCCCGGACCTGCCGGCCCTCAAGTCGCTGGGCTATCGCCAGGCGGTGGCCTATCTCGCGGGGCGCCGGACCGCCGCCGAAGCCCTTGCCGAGATGCAGCGGGCCACCCGTAACTATGCCCGGCGGCAACTCACCTGGTTCCGGCGGGAGCCGACCGCCGAGTGGGTGACGGTCCACGGCTGGGAGTGGGTGGAACCCCTGGCGGAGAAGATCCTGCTCCGGGTGGCGCAACCCCAACCCCCGCCAGACTAGCGAATGGCGAATGTCGAATGACGAAGACTGAACGAGGCGGGATGCGGTCCTGGGTGTTGCACGGGTGCGACCAGGTCGAGGGCACCGTCCGCGTCCCAGGGGATAAATCCATCTCCCACCGGAGCCTCATCCTCGGGGCGATGGCCCATGGACCAACGGAGGTCCACGGGTTCCTGAGGAGCCAGGACTGCCTGGCGACCCTCGACGCCCTGCGGGCCCTGGGTGCTAAGATCCTCGAATCGCCCGACGGGCGCCTCCAGATCGAGGGAGAGGGACCAGAGGCCTTGCAGGAACCCGAGGCCGTCCTGGATGCCGGAAACTCCGGAACGACCCTGCGCCTGCTGGCGGGACTCCTGGCGGGCCGGTCGTTCTTCAGCGTCCTCACCGGTGATGCCTCCCTCCGAAATCGGCCCATGCGGCGCGTGGTGGACCCGCTCACGGCCATGGGCGCCACGCTGCTGGGCCGGGCCGCTGGGCAATATCCACCGCTGGCCATCCGCGGACGTGAGCTCTCCGGCATCGCGTGGGACTCCCCGGTCGCCAGCGCCCAGGTCAAATCCGCCGTCCTCTTGGCCGGGCTTCAGGCGCGGGGGGCAACCCGTGTGCGGGAGCCGAGCCTCTCCCGGGATCACACCGAACGGATGCTGGAGGCCTTTGGTGTCGCCGTGGCGCGCGAGGGGACGACGGTGGCGGTCACCGGGCCGGCGCGCCTGCAGGGCACCACGGTCAGGGTCCCGGGCGATTTGTCGTCGGCGGCGTTCTTCCTGGTGGCGGCCGCGGCGCGCCCGGGTGCGACGGTCCTGATCCGCGATGTAGGGGTGAACCCGACCCGGAGCGGCATCCTCGAGGTCCTGGAGGCAATGGGGGCCACGGTGGTGCAGGAGCGGGGGCGGGAGCAGGCGGGGGAGCCGGTGGCAGACGTGCGCGTGCGCGGGGGACGCCTCCGAGGAACGACCATCGGCGGGGAACTGATCCCGCGCCTGTTGGATGAGATCCCGGCCCTGGCGGTGGGCGCCGCCCAGGCCGACGGGGAGACGGTCATCTCCGGGGCGGCCGAACTCCGGGTCAAAGAGGCGGACCGCCTTGCCGCGCTGGCCGGCGAGCTCGTGAAGCTCGGGGTGCGACTGACGGAAGAGCCGTCTGGCCTCCGCATCGCGGGTGGCGGCCAGCTCAAGGGTGCGGTGGTTTCCAGCCGGGGCGACCATCGAATGGCCATGGGCCTGGCGATCGCCGGACTATTTGCGAAGGGCGAAACCCGGGTCCAGGATGTCGCGTGCGTCGAGACCTCGTTTCCCGGGTTTGCGCGGTTGCTGGCCGAGGTGGCGCCCGGCTGCGGCATCCGCGAAATCACTGAAGCGTAGCCGTCAACATCTCCGCCGACGGAAACAGACTCAACGGGATCCGCAGATTTCACAGATTACGCAGATTTCTTCCGGAGAATTTCCCCGTGGAATCTGCGTAATCTGCGCCCCTCGACAGGGCTCGGGGCCGCTCGGCTGAGTTCGCCGCAGGCCCTGAGCTTGTCGAAGGGTAATCTGCGGATACGTATGGCTGTCTGTTCGAGCTTTTCACAGAATACTCGATCCTCTGCGGATGCAATGACTTCGGGAAAGCGGCGGCTGGTCATCGCCATTGATGGGCCTGTGGGGGCGGGGAAGAGCACCGCGGCGCGGCGCCTGGCCCAGGCGCTGGGATACCTCTACATTGACAGCGGGGCGATGTACCGGGCGCTGGGCTGGAAGGCGGTCCAGGCGGGCGTGGACCTGCACGATCCGGCGCGGCTGGCGGCCCTGGCGGCGGCCACGGACATCCGGGTCGCGGCGGGCGGATCCGGCCCCCGGGTGCTGGTGGACGGCGAGGATGTGACGGATGCATTGCGGACGCCCGCCATGGATGTAGCATCCTCCCTGGTATCCGTGGTCCCTGAGGTCCGTCGGCGGCTCGTAACCATCCAGCGGGCGATGGCCAAGGAGAGGGGCGTCGTCATGGACGGGCGCGACATCGGGACCGTGGTATTTCCCGATGCCGACGTGAAGTTCTATCTCGACGCCGATCTCACGGTGCGGGCCGCCCGCCGGCTGGAGGACCTGCGGCGGAGCGGCGCGGAGGTCGATCTCCAGGCGCTCCAGGCGGACGTGGCCCGCCGGGACGAGCGCGACCGGCAACGAGACGCCTCACCGCTGCAGGCGGCGACCGACGCAATCCGCATCGATTCCACCCGTCTTGCCGCCGAGGAAGTGGTGGCCTGCATGCTGTCCGAAGTTCGGAAGTTCCTGAGACCGGATAACTCCTGAATTTCCGGGGGGATACGGAATTTTTTCCTTGCCTCGGTCGGAGAGGGTGTGTATGATCAACCGCCTTCGCGTTCCTCGCCGTGGTGATCGCACGCGATGCTCTACACAATCGCGTCGTGTCTGTGCCGATGGATCGCCCGTGCCTTCTTCGCTCTGGAAATCGAGGGAGTGGAGCACGTTCCAGAGGTCGGGGCGGTCATCCTCGCGCCGAATCACGTGAGCTACGTGGACCCGGTGCTGATCGGTATCTCGGTCAAGCGTCCGGTTCACTTCATGGCGAAGAAGGAGCTGTTCCGGAACCGCGCCATGGCGCGGTTCTTCCGCGGCCTGCACGCCTTTCCCATCACCCGGGGGCGGGTGGATCCCTCCAGCGTGAAGCACACGCTCTCCCTGCTGGCGGCGGGGCACGTGGTCCTCATGTTTCCCGAGGGGACGCGGGGGGACGGGCGGCGCCTGGGTCCGGCCAAATCCGGCATCGCGGTGGTGGCGGCCCGGTCCGGGGCAACCGTCGTTCCGGTGTTTCACTGGGGAAGTGAGCGCGTGCTGCCGCGGGGGGCTCGCTGGTTCCGCCGCGTGCCCCTGCGAGTTCGGTTCGGCCCGCCTCTGCGGTTCGGCGCCGGAGGCGCCGGTGAACGGGCCGACCGGGAAGCGGCCGAGGCCTTCGGTCGCCAGTTGATGGAAGCCATTGCGGCGCTCCGCCCGACGGCGGAGCGGCCGGTGTCCATGTCCCGCTGAGGCGGCTTGGTCGCCCTGGCGGGTGCGGCCGACGCCCCCGACTGGGGTCGGCTGCCAATTCATGTCATCGCCACGCGTAGGAGGTAAGGGTTCGCATGACGTCACAGCCGGTGCATTCAGGGGCCCCGTTTTCCACGGATCCCGAAGAGGAGGAGCAGTCCGGCCCCTCGACGGAGATGCAGGAGATCTACGAGCGGAGCGTCCGGGACATCGTCGAGGGCGAGATCGTCAAGGGGACGATCCTCGGGATCAAGGACGATGCTGTCCTGGTGGATATCGGCTACAAGTCCGAGGGGGTGATCTCGCTCAAGGAGTTCCGAACGCCGTCGGGCGAGGTGACGATCAAAGTCGGGGACGTGGTGGATGTGCTCCTCGAACAGAAGGAGGACAGCGAGGGCGTCATCGTCCTGTCGCGCGAGAAGGCGGAGAAGATCAAGATCTGGGACGAGCTGTCCCAGGTGTACGAGAGGGGGGGTCCCGTCACCGGCACCATCCTTGGGCGCACCAAGGGGGGCCTGATCGTGGACATCGGGGTGCGGGCGTTCTTGCCCGGCTCCCAGGTGGACCTGCGCCCCGTCCGGGATCTGGACAAGCTCATCGGGAAACCCTTCCCGATGAAGATCATCAAGCTCAACCAGAAGCGGGGCAATGTCGTCCTTTCCCGGCGGGAGCTTTTGGAAGAGGAGCGCAAGCATCTGAAGGAGCAGACGCTGAGCGGCCTCACCGATGGGAAGCGGATCAAGGGCAAGATCAAGAATCTCACCGAGTACGGCGCCTTCGTGGACCTCGGCGGGCTGGACGGGTTGCTCCACATCACCGACATGTCCTGGGGGCGGGTGGGCCATCCCTCCGAGCTGTTTCAGGTGGGGGACGAGATCGAGGTGGTTGTCCTCAAGTTCGACCGGACCAACGAGCGGGTGTCCCTGGGGTACAAGCAGCGGCTGCCCGACCCGTGGGAGGCGGTCGAGCAGAAGTATCCGGTCGGCACCAAACTGAAGGGGAAGGTGGTCAGCCTCACCGACTACGGCGCCTTCGTCGAGCTGGAGGAGGGGATCGAGGGCCTGGTCCACATCTCGGAGATGTCCTGGACGCAGCGGGTCAAGCACCCCTCCAAGGTCGTTACCATCGGGGACGTCGTGGAGGTGGTCGTCCTGGACGTGGACCGGGGCAACAAGCGCATCTCCCTGGGCATGCGCCAGGCCGAGCCCAACCCCTGGAACTTCATCGAGGAGCGGTATCCGGTCGGGACCCGGGTCGAGGGCCGCGTCCGGAACCTGGCCGACTTCGGCGCCTTCGTGGAGCTGGAGGAGGGGATCGACGGCCTCATCCACATCTCCGACATGTCCTGGACCAAGCGGGTGCGCCACCCCTCCGAGGTCCTGAAGAAGGGGGACAAGGTGGAGGCCATTGTCCTGCACGTGGACAAGGCCAACCACCGGATCTCCTTGGGGCTCAAGCAGATCCAGCAGGATCCTTGGCAGTCGGCCGTGCCAGAGAAGTACCGAGTGGGCATGGACGTGAAGGGCAAGGTGGTCCGCATCACCGACTTCGGCGCCTTCGTGGAGCTGGAAGACGGGGTGGAGGGCCTCCTCCACGTTTCGGAGCTGTCCCACGAACGCGTCAACAAGCCCGAGGATATCGTCCAGGTCGGGCAGGAGCTGATCCTCAAAGTGATCAAGTTTGACCCCGAGGAGCGAAAGATCGGTTTGAGCCTGCGCGCCTACCTGGAGGGTCAGGGGGAGGGCTCGGCTGAGGAGGACGGCGGGCGCGGGCGGAAGCGGCGCCGACGGGAGGGGGAGGAGTAGCGGGACGTGGGCGGCTCACGCGGACGATGGGTGGCGGTGTGGGCCCTCGGCGGGCTCGCCCTGTTCCTCGTGGTGGTGGGCCTGGCGGCAGCCCTCCTGGGTCCCCGCCTCCCCTTCGGCGGGGAGCGGGTGGCCATCATCGCCATCGAGGGCGTGATCGCCGACTCGCGGGAGGTGATCGAGCAGCTTCACCGCTACCGCGACCTGCCCGGCGTCCGGGCGGTGGTCCTGCGCATCAATAGTCCGGGTGGGGCGGTGGCCCCCGCGCAGGAGATCTACCAGGAGGTCCTGAAGTTCCGCCGGCAGACCGGAAAGCCGGTGGTGGCCTCGCTGGGGAGTGTGGCCGCCTCGGGCGGCTACTACGTCGCCGCGGCTGCGGACCGGATCGTGGCCAATCCCGGGAGCATCACGGGGAGCATCGGCGTCATCCTGCAGATCCCGAACGTGAGCGGACTGCTCCAGAAGGTCGGCATCAAGACCACGGTCATCAAGGCCGGGGAGAACAAGGATCTCGGCTCCATCACCCGGGATCCGACCGAGGCGGAGCGCCGGATCCTCCAAGAGGTGATGGACGACGTGCACGGCCAGTTCATCGAGGCGGTGGCTCAGGGACGGCGCATGGACCGCGCCCGCCTGGAACCGCTGGCAGACGGCCGGATCTTCAGCGGACGCCAGGCCCTCGGATTGGGGCTGGTGGACGAGCTCGGCGACCTTCCCGATGCCATCGAGCGGGCGGGCAGCCTGGTGGGGATCCCGGGCCGGCCGAAGGTGATCCAGGAGCGCCGGCGTCGGTCCTGGCTGTGGGACCTCTTGACGGAGACGCTGGGCCCCGTGTTCCCCGTGGGCGGGCCTGCGGCGCCAGTAGCCCTTCACTATCTGTGGCAGTAACCGCCCGGCGCAACGGCGGATCTTCAAATTGAAGACTGACAACGTCTCGCCTGAGCTCGACGCAGGCCGACAACCGGCCAACGGGACGGATGACCGGTTTTCAGTTGTCGGTTGTCGGTTTTTCATTGATGCGGGCCGGGGTGGGTGCCAGGAGGAGGAGGAGGAGGAGTCCATGACCAAAGCCGATCTCGTAGAGAAAGTGGCCGCTCAGGTCAGCCTGACGAAGAAGGATACGGAAGTCGTCATCGATACCATCTTCGACAGCATCTCGCAGGCCCTGGCGGCGAAGACCGACGCCAAGGTCGAACTGCGGGGATTCGGCAGCTTTCGGGTGCGCCGGCGCCGGGCCCGGCAGGGGCGGAATCCGCAGACCGGCAAGCCGGTCCAGGTCCCGGCCAAGCGCGTGCCGTACTTCAAGCCCGGGAAGGAGCTGAAGGCCCTGGTGGACTCGTAGGCCCCTGCCACCTCCCACCACGACAAGCAGGGCACCGCCCTGCTTTTTCATTGCCTGGAAAGCGGGGGATCCGCCCCCGAACCGGGGAGTTGCCATGCGGAACTTCTTCGAGTCTCGCAAGGACGTGGGGACTCGCTTCATCGAGGGAACAGTCTCGGAGGTGGAGGAGTTCTTCGGCAGCCCGCCCCCCGAATTGCCGGAAGCTCAACACCTCCCGGACCAGAGCGACGCCCTGGTGGTGGAGCTTCACCCCGGACTGCGCAACGCCTTCCGGGAGTTGGTCGACTTCGCCTACCGGACTCTTACCTCGGCCCGGAGCAAGGAGGGGGGCGGGGAGGTCAGCTTCGATTGGAGTGCCCCGGGCAGCCCCTACAGCCGCTTCGAGGAAACCCTGACCGTCATCCTCATCAACATCCTCGACCGGGAGCGGCGCCTGGGCCTGATGAACCTGTTCTGGCTCGCCCACTCCAAGGACGCCGCCGAGCTGATCCAGGAGTTCTTTTCCAAACCCGGCGTCAAGATCAACCTTCGGTACCAGATACACCCCTTGCTCCAGGGGGTGTACCGCAACGCCCGCAACAAGGCCTGGACCCTCTACAAGGGGCAGAAGGGAGACAACCTCCGGTACAATCTAGGCTCGCGCTTCAACCTCCGGCTCATGGACTGCATCATCGACGACCAACTCCCCCTCACCGAGGTCAACCTGGCCCGCTTGAACCTGGCCCAGGTCCTGGTGGAGCACAACAAGCGGTTCCGCCTGACCTTCAAGGAATTCAAGGAGATCTATGCCGGCTGCCGCGAGCGGCTGCGGGAGGGGCTCCAGCGCCGGGAAGCGCGGCTGCTGGAGATCCTGCGACGCCACCTCCCCGCCATCCGCCCCGAGCTGTATGACGACGAGAAAGGTGCGACCAAGATTCTCTTCAACACCCGGGTTATGGCCTACCTGCTGGCGGACCTCAGCGGCCTGGGGGCAAAGCTCCAGGCAAACTCGGTCCTGAAGGCGGAGATGGCCCTGGGCAAGAGCTGGAGCGAGCTCCTGACCGACTACCTGGACCTGCTCCAGGCCGTGAAGCGGAGCGAGGTGGTGGACCTGGTGCGCCAGGCGGTGATCGTCGCCGGGCCGGAGCATTCCGAGGCCCAGCGGCGGGAGCGCTTCGACGAGGGCCGGCTCTACCGCTTCCACCCCGACAGCGAGGTGCTGAGCCTGGCGCGCAAGATCACCGTCATCTTCGCCGACCTGCGCGGGTTCACCCGCACCTCGGAGGGCGGGGTCTCGGAGCGGGAGTTGACCCACCACCTCTACGAGGTGTTCGACCCCCTGGCCTCCGTTGTGGAAAAGTATCACGGGAAGATCGACAAGTTCACCGGCGACGGGGTGATGATCACCTTTGGGGCGGCCGGCCTCACCCGGCAGGACGAGTTGAACGCGCTGCGGACCGCCTTGGCCCTCCAGGCCATGATGCGAAGATTGCGGGCTTCCGGGCGGACGAATTTCGAGATGGGGATCAGCGTTCACACGGGTCGGGCCCAGGTGGCTCACTTCATTGTGGACGACCGCACCATGGATCACACGATCATCGGCCGAAACGTCAACATCGCCGGCCGGCTCTCGGGCTCGGGCAAGACGCAGGCGACCGCCTTCGACGACGAAGAGTGGATCGGCGCCACTCCGGCCAAGGCCGAGAAGGTCGCGGCGGCGGCGCGGGATGTCTGGGTGGACGAGGAGGGCACGCTGTACAATACCGGCATCGTGGTCAGCCAGGATACCGTGGAAGAGGTGGTGAAGCTCATGGATTGCCAGCCGCTGGCCGGCGCCAGCGGGGGCGGACACCGCTTTTTCGATGACCAGCTGCGGAAAAATGTGTTGCTGGAGTACGTGGGGGATGCTAAATTCAAAGGCATCGGTCGTTCCATCGCGATTTACCGGCTCGGCTTGGAGGGTGAGCCATCCGCGCCATCGCCGCGCCCGCCGCGGTAGCCGTGATGACCTGGACACTCTGGGCCCCGTGGCGCATGGCCTATATCGAGGGCGCGCGCAGCGATGGGTGCCTATTCTGCGAGAAGCCCCACGAGGGCGCGGACCGGAAAAACCTCATGCTCTCCCGCGGGCCGTTGACCTACGTGGTGATGAACCTGTTCCCGTACAGCAACGGCCACCTCATGATCGTGCCCTACCGACACTGCGCGGACCTGACCCAGCTCTCCCCCGAGGAATCCCTCGAAATCATGCAGTCGGCCCAACGCTGTACCCAGATCCTCCAGGATGCCTTCCGCGCCGAGGGCTTCAACATCGGGTTCAACCTGGGCAAGGTCGCCGGTGCGGGGATTGCCGACCACATCCACCTGCACATCGTGCCGCGGTGGATGGGCGACACCAACTTCATGCCCGTCCTGGCGGACACGAAGGTGATGCCGGAGTACCTGGAGGTCGGCTACGACAAGCTCTACCCCCTCTTCCAGGGGCAGGGGAGGTGAGGAGGGCCTCATGCTGATCAAGATGACCGTCCGGGGCATCGCCCTGGATCCCATCACCAACATGCCCATCATCATTCTGAAGGACGTCGACGAACGGAAGGCCCTCCCGATCTGGGTCGGCATCTTCGAGGCGAACGCCATCGCGTTGGAGCTGGAGAAGGTGTCCACCCCGCGCCCCATGACCCACGACCTCCTCAAGAGCATCCTGGACGGCCTGGGGGTGACAGTGCGCCAGGTCATCGTGAACGATCTGAAGGAGAACACCTTCTTCGCCGTGATCGAGCTGAACCACAACGGCAACCTGATCAATATCGACGCGCGTCCGAGTGACGCCATCGCCCTGGCCCTGCGGGTGAACGCCCCGATCTTCGTCACGGAGAAGGTGGTGTCCCAGGCGAAGAGCGTGGAGATCTCCGAGGAGAAGGAAGAGACCGACAAGTGGAAGGAGTGGCTGGAGAACCTCAAGCCCGAGGATTTCGGCAAGTATAAGATGTAGACATGGGTCGAACGCCACCTGACCCCGCCGGCCTGTCGTCGGCGGGGTTTTTCATTCCTGGCGGAGATCCCGGTCATCCCCGTCGCCTCTGGCGCAATTCCGCGAGCGCCAGATTGGGATCCCCTGTCCTCAGGGGGAGGTGCGCCCACTGTCCGCCACTTCATACTGCCCTGTCCCGGGTTCCGGATAGCGGGTACCCTCTGGGTGAGGTGAGGTGGGGGAGAGGGCCCATCCCCCCTTGATCCCTCTCCCCCGGGTGGGTGGGAGAGAGCGAGGGTGAGGGGGGAGCAGAGTCTTGACATGGGAAGCTTGGTGTCCTCGGTGTCTGCGAGGAAAATCCCTGACGCGGTGTGTCGTAGGGAGGGCCCTTGTGGCCCTCC
>CAZNWB010000054.1:0-14108 GCA_964576535.1 uncultured bacterium
TCCAGGGGGGTCAGGCGCGAGGCATAGACCATGGCGGCCACGTGATACTTGGCGGCGGCGAAGAGGTTGTCGAAGGCCTCCTGGTCCTCGCGGCGCAGGGCGCGACGGAACTTGTTCCAGCTCTCGAACTCGGCTTCCAAGACCCGACTGAAGGGTGCGACGGTTCGGCCCATGATCATCCTTCAACCGCCAAGACGCCAAGACCGCCAAGAGGACCCTGGGTGGAACGTGAGACTGCTCGCTTGGCATCCTTGACGACTTGGCGGTTCACATCATCCACCGGATAGGCAATCACTCATCTCCCCGACCACGGATAAGCCACCGGCAATTCCTGGTGGCGGTGCCCGCGCATCCAGAGTCTGCACTGCTCCTGCGAGACCACCAGCGTACGGGTTCCGTGGGGGTCCGAGGGTTTCTCGCGATTGACCAGGATCAGGCCCTCTTCCTCGCGGAGCCGGGCGACGCCGTCGGCCGCCTGGGCCAGCATCCGACCGAGGGGCCTGAGTCTTGGCGTCACCGGTTCCTCGGGATGGGTGGCCAGGACCGGCTGGCCGGCCTCGGTGAGCGACCGGACCCGTCGCGCCGTGTTCTGAAGCAGGCGGAACGCCTCGCGCGCGGGAACGTTCTCGTCGTGAAACAGATGGCTCCAGCCGGAGATCACCACCAGGCCGGGGCGATAGTGGGCGATCGCCGAGGACAAGCGCTCCACGATCAGGGTCTCGAGCTGGTGGCACGTGAAGGCGCGGGTGAGATGCAGGCGTTGCATGACCGCTTTGGGGGACTGTCCGGCGTTTCGGGCAAGGCGCGAGAGAATGTAGGGGTCAAAGGCGTTGGCCCCATCCACGTACAGGACCGTGTGCCCGCCCAGGATGACCCGGCCAGCCAGGGTCGTTCCCAGATCCAGGACAAAAGGCGGCCCGACCAGGAGGGAAAGACCCGCCCGGGTCGGCCACCCCGGCAAAGGCAGACGGTCCCGATCTCCCTCGGCAAGGTGACTCAAGAGGGCCAGGAGGCCATCGTCCTCCCGGCGGGTGACGGCACTCACCTCCCGGAACATGAGTTACAGATACCAAACAAGTGTTTGGCTGTCAATAAAAATCCGCTCACGCCCGCGAACGCTTGTACGGAGGCAAGGCTGCGTGGTATGTTCCTCCAACTTCCCCTGCATTTTCCGAGGGTTTCCCGTGATGGGGGAAGCCATTGTCGTTTTGCTGGCTGCAGGGGATGCCGGACCGGTTGGGTGCGGATGTCCCAGTGACAACCCAGGAGGCGATTGTGACGAGCCAGCGAGATATCCCGTCACTCAAGCAGCGCGTCCAGGCCGAGGTGGACCGGCTGACCCCGGATCTTCTGGCCACGAGCCGGTTCCTGCATACGAATCCGGAGCTGGCCTACGAGGAGCACAAGGCGGCCGAGCATCTCACGACCATCGTGGCGCAATACGGCTTCGCGGTGACCCGCGGGGTGGCCGGCTTGCCGACAGCATTTATTGCCCGCACCGGAGCGGGCAGTCCGCGGATCGCCTTCCTGGCCGAATACGACGCGCTGCCCGGCCTGGGCCATGCCTGCGGCCACAACCTGATCGGGACGGCGTCTTTGGGAGCGGCCCTGGCGGTGAAGGCGGTCCTGGGCCCCACGCCCGGAGAGATTCTCCTGGTCGGCTGCCCGGCGGAGGAAAAGGGGGGCGGCAAGATCCCCCTGGTGGAATCGGGGGCCTTCGCCGGGACGGACGCGGCGATGCTGGTCCACCCCAGCAACCGGACGGAGATGGTAAAGCTGGCGCTGGGCATGCGAGAGCTGACGGTGGAATTCTTCGGCAAGGCGAGCCATGCGGCCGCCTCGCCGGAGCGGGGGGTCAACGCCCTGGACGCCGTGGTCCTGGCCTACAACGGGGTGAGCGCCCTGCGGCAGCAGGTGCGCTCCGACGCGCGCATGCATGGGATCATCACCCACGGGGGCCAGGCCCCGAATATCATCCCGGACTACACCGCCGCCCGGTTCTACGTCCGGGCGCTGGACCTGCCATATCTCGAGGAGCTGAACCGCCGGGTGGTCGCCTGCTTCGAGGCGGCGGCCCAGGCCACCGGCTGCCGGGCGAAGGTCACGTCGGCGGGGAAGGACTACCATCCCTACAAGCCGGTCTATTCCCTGGCGGGACTGTTCCAGCGAAACCTGGAATCGCTCGGAGAGTCCGTGGACCAGGGGCCGGTGGATCGGGAGCTGGGCTCCACGGACGTGGGGAACGTGAGCCAGGCAGTGCCCACGATCCAGCCGATGCTCCAGATCTCCTCCCGGGAAGTCACGTGCCACATGGCGGCCTTCGCCGAGGCGGCCATCTCGGAGGCCGGCCACCGGGGGATGCTCCTGGCGGCCAAGGCCATGGCCATGACCGCCGTGGATCTGTTGGCAGATGCGGCTTCGCTGGCGCGCGTGACGGCCGAGTTCCAAGGTCACGTCTCTGCCTGAGTGCTTGATTTCATAAATCCGTATCGGCTGTTGCCCGATACGGATCGCCCTTTGCCAAGGGCATTTCGTGTGGGATTGGCCGTGGCCAACCCTACACGAACTTATGAAATCAAGCACTGAGCATCGTTCTGGGATCCCATGCGAACTCTTCGGCATCTCACCGTTCTTGCCGTCTGCTGCCTTGCGGTGGGCGTCCGGCCGGTCGCCGCCGCCGACGTCGCGGTGTGGGTCTACGACCTGCCCCAGTGGACCGAGAATCAGTGGCAGGCCCGGTCCGCCGCGCTGCCGCCGGGGACCCGGCACGTGTACGCCAGCGTCGAGGAGGGCCCGCGATTCCTCCTGGACGACGAGTTCCAGGCCGCGCACATGCAGCGCCTCGCGGGATTCCTGCGAGAGCATTCCCGGATCGCGGTCCACGCCATGCTCCTCCAGGACACCCGCTGGCTGGATGATCCTGCCGGCGCACGTGACCGGGTGACACGCCTGCTGCAGCTCAACCGCTACCGCCCGGAGCAGGCCTTCGCCGGCGTGCACGTGGACGTCGAGGCGCACGCCCTCGAGGCCTGGGAGTGCGGTAGTATCTCGGAGCGGCGCGGTCTCATCCAGAAGCTTCAGAGCCTTCTCACCCAGCTTGTGCAGGTGATGGCGTCCCCGGAGAAGGCGGCCAAGGGCCGTCCCCTCCTCTCGGCCGCGCTGCCGTGGTGGATCGGTCCGCTCTCGGCCGACATCCCGGAAGCCTCGCCCGGGCGGTGGCTCGAGAGCCTGGACGAGATCGTCCTGCTGGCATTCGGCGACCCGGGCGGTCCCCTGGTCGGCGGATCGGCTCGCGCGCTGCTGCGCCGGCTGGAGGATGGCCACCTGTGGTCGGGCCTTCCGGCGGGAAAGGGGATCCGGATCGGCCTGGCGACGTATGAGTACGCCAGCGCGGGAGATCTGGCGGCGACGATTCGCGAGCTGGACAGGGCCCTGGCCCGGCAGCCCGCCTACCGTGGGACGGCGATCTTTCACTCTGTCAGCAGCTATGGCGCCCCCCTCACGGCATCCGTCCGGGGCCTCGTGCAGGACGCCACCGGGCAGCCTGTGGCGGGCGCAGGGATCCGGGCGGGCGAACGCCAGAGCGTCACCAACCGCTGCGGCCGCTTCATAATCCGCAACCTTCCCCTGGCGACGGCGACTCTCGAGGTGGGAGGCATCGGCGTTAACAGCGTGTCCGTGCCTGTGATGGGTCTCGCGCCGGGCAGCGAGCTGGAGTTACCCCCCATTGTCGTGGGCCGACGGCCATAGTGCTTGATTTCATAAATCCGTATCGGGTGTTGCCCGATACGGATCGCCCTTTGCCGAGGGCGTTGCGTGTGGGATTGGCCGTGACCAACCCTAGACGAACATATGAAATCACACACGTAGTCCCCCTGGCGGCGGGACCGGCGCCTAGCGTCTCGGAGCGGGCATGAAGGTCATCGGTTTGATGTCCGGCACCTCGGCGGACGGCGTGGATGCCGCCCTGGTCGAGATAGCTGCCGGCGGCGAGCGGCCGGCCATCCGCCTGGTCGCGTACGAGACGGTGTCCTATCCCCCGGGCCTGCGGGAGCGGATCCTGGCGGTTGCTTCGGGCGGCAGCACGGGAGACGTCTGCCATCTGAACGGCTATCTCGGGGAGTTGTTTGCCGAGGCGGCCGCAGAGGTGGCCCGAAAGGCCGGGATGCCTCTGGCAGAGGTGACCCTGATCGGTTCCCACGGACAGACGATCCATCACCTTCCGGGGTCGAGGCTGGAGGGGGCGCACGCCATCCGATCCACGCTCCAGATCGGGGAGCCGGCGGTGATCGCCGAACGCACCGGCGTCACGACTATCGCCGACTTTCGCCCTCGCGACATGGCGGCCGGCGGCGAGGGGGCACCCCTCACACCCATCGCCCACCACGCCCTGTTTGCCCATCCGGACCGGGGACGCGTGATCCTCAATCTGGGCGGGATCGCCAACATCACGGTCCTGCCCGCCCGGTCCGATCCAACGTCGGTGACGGGATTCGACACCGGCCCCGGGAACGTCCTGCTGGACGAGTTCGTGCGGGTCAAGGGTCTCACGCCCGAAGGCTATGACGAGGACGGCCGTCTGGCGGCCAGGGGTCAGGTGCAGCCGACGCTCCTCGAGGACCTCCTGAAGCACCCCTTCGTACGCCGCGCACCGCCGAAGTCCACGGGGCGCGAGGTCTTCGGTCCGGCGTTCATCGAGGAGTTTCGCCGGCGACTTGACGTTGCGGGGGTGGACCCCCTGGATGGCCTTGCGACGCTCTCCGCCTTTACCGTCGAGGCCGTGGCCCGGAACCTCCGGGATTTCGTGTTCCCAAAGGTCGAGGTGCGCGAGCTGGTCGTCACGGGCGGAGGGGCGCGGAATGCTTTCCTCATGCGCCGCCTCGCCGAGGCCTTGCCGCAGTGCATGCTGACCACGTCGGATGGGCTGGGCGTTCCCGCCCGGGCACTGGAGGCGGTAGCCTTCGCCTGGCTGGCCTACTTGACGGCCACGGGGCGGCCAGGCAATCTTCCCGCAGTCACGGGCGCCCGGGGTTCCCGCGTCCTCGGGTGCATCGTGCCCGGACGCGGATTCCGGGGCCTCAGAGACGAGCCATAAACCTGGACATTGCAGTTCGACCACCAAGTGGTCATGACCGCTCACGGTCACCACAACGGATGAAAATCCCATTCCCCGGATGCCGGTAGGGAGGGGGCTGCACCCACACTTCGTGCGGGTACCCGCCCTCCGAGGGCGGAGGGCCACAAGGGCCCTCCCTACCACACACCGCGTCAGGGATTTTCCTCGCAGGCACTAAGGGCACCAAGAAAAGCACCCATACTTTGGATTCCGGGGCACAGGGCAAGATGAGAAGGCTACGCGGAGACTTCTGAGCCCACTTCTGCCTTAGAATTGCTTTGGAATCGTAGCCCTTGGTGTTCTTGGTGTCTTGGTGTCTTGGTGGTGGAAAATTCGGGATAAGGGCGGGGGCGATGCCGTGGGGACGACGCCGTACTACCAGACAGTCATGCAGTTGATCGCCGCCATCATGCGCTCCCAGGCCGCGGGCCTGGAGCGGGCCGCCCAGACCGTCTTCACATCCCTCTCGAAGGACGGCGTGTTCCACGTCTTCGGCTGCGGGCATTCCCACGCCCTGGCCGAGGAGGCGTACCACCGCGCCGGGGGACTGGTCCCGGTGAACGCAATCCAGGAGGCCTTCCTCACGCCCCTCACGTCCCCGGGGGTGAGCGGCCAGCTGGAGCGCGTCGCCGGCCTGGCCAAGATCATTCTGGACGGCCACGACCTCCGATCGGGGGAGGTCCTGATGGTCATCTCCAACTCCGGGATCAACGCCGTCCCGGTCGAGGTGGCGCTGGAGGGGAAGGCCCGGGGTCTCACGGTGATCGCCCTGACGTCGCTCAACCATTCGCGCTCGGTCTCGGCCCGGCACCCGAACGGCAGGCGGCTGTTCGAGATCGCGGACATCGTCCTGGACAACTGCGGAGAGCCCGGCGATGCGGCCGTTCAGTACGAGGGGTTTCGGGGCCGGGTGGCCCCCACGTCCCTCCTGGCCGGGGCCTATATCATCAACTCCCTGGTCTGCCGGGTCGTGGAGCTGTTCCTGGCAAAGGGGCTGACGCCGCCGGTGTACCTCAGCGCCAACGTGCCCGGGGGAGACGAGCACAACCGGGCGCTGGAGGTGAAATACCGGGGCCGCATCCGCGGTCTTTAGAAGCAGGGCAACTGGGCAACTAGGCAATCTGGCAACTAGGCAATCCGGCAACCCAGTAACTTGGAACCCCGGATTGCCAGATTGCCGGGTACCCCCTGGGTGCGCCTAGTTGCCAAGCAAATAGAGAGGAGAAAGTGTGACGGAGGGCAAGACGAAGGTCCGGTTGCTCGAGGGGATCCGAGTGCTCGACCTGAGCCGGATCATCGCCGGGCCCTTCTGCTCGCAGATTCTGGGGGACATGGGGGCCGAGGTGATCAAGGTGGAGCAACCCGGCGTCGGCGACGACAGCCGGGCCTGGGGCCCGCCGTTCAAGAACGGGGAATCGGTCTACTTCTTCTGCATCAACCGGAACAAGAAAAGCATCACCGTGGACATGAAGGACTCCCGGGGCAAGGCAATAATCCGCGAGCTGGCCAAGCGGGCGGATATCCTCCTGGAGAACTTCAAGCCGGGCAGCCTGGCCAAGCTGGGGCTGGACTGGGACGTCCTGGGTCAGGAGAACCCGCGCCTGATCTTCTGCTCCATCTCGGGGTTCGGTCGGACCGGACCGTCGGCCGACCGGGGCGGCTACGACGTGATCGTCCAGGCGATGGGAGGCCTCATGGGGATCACGGGGGAGCCCGACGGCGCCCCCGTCAAGGTGGGGGTCGCAATGACCGACATCTGCACGGCGCTGTATGCCCACGGCGCGATCCTGGCCGCCCTGTACGCCCGCGATCGGACGGGCGTGGGGCAACGCATTGACGTGTCGCTTCTGGAAACGCAGATCGCGGCCCTCATCAACATCGCCAGCTCCTACCTCAACGCCGGGGAGATCCCGGGGAAGTGGGGCACGGCCCACGTGAACATCGTGCCCTACCAGGCGTTCCGGATGCAGGATGGCTACATGATCATCGGGGCGGCCAACGACCGATTGTGGGTGAAGCTCTGCGAGGTGATCGGCCTTGCCGAGGTCGGCCGCGACCCGAAGTATGCCACCAACGCCCAGCGCGTGGGGCACCGCGACGAGATCGTTCATCTCCTGGAGGCCCGGCTGGCGACCAAGACCCGCAAGGAGTGGGAAACCATCCTGGCCCCCACCGGCATCCCCTGCGGACCCATCAACCAAATGGACGAGGTGTTCGCCGATCCGCAGGTGCAGCACTTGGAGGTGGTGCTGGAGGCGGAGCACCCGACGGCCGGGACCATCCGCATGGTGCGGAACCCCGTGAGCTTTTCGCTGACGCCCGTGGATCTGCGTCAGGTCCCCCCGCGATTGGGCGAGCACACCGAAGAGGTGCTCCACGGTCTCCTGGGTTACTCCACGGCCGAGGTAGAGGCACTCCGTGCGGCCGGCGTGGTATGATCTCGGAGCCGGAACCGGAGGGACCGCAGATTTCGCAGATTCATCGGAACTGAGAGGCGGTATTGGGCATGACGGTTGACATCCTCATCCGAGGCGGCCGAGTGTTCGACGGCGGGGGCGGCCCGCCGGTGGAAGCCGACATCGCCATTCAAGGCGATCGAATCATCGCCGTGGACCGCGACGTCTCGCCCCGGGCGGCGCACCGGGTCATTGACGCGCGCGGACTGGCCGTCTGCCCGGGCTTTGTGGATATCCATGGTCATTCGGACTACCACCTGCTTCTCACCCCCACGGCTGAGAGCGCCGTGCTGCAGGGGGTGACCTCTGAGATCGGGGGAAACTGCGGGTACGCGGCGGCCCCCATCTGGGGACCCTGGTGGGAGGATCGCGCCAAGTCCTACCGCGACGTTTATGGGCTGGACCACGGGTGGCACGATGTCGCCGCCTACTTCCGGCGGCTCTTGGACGTCGGGATCTCGATCAACTTCGGCCTCCTGATCGGCCACAACACGCTACGCGGATCCGCCATGGGGGGCGCGGATCGCGCGCCCAGGCCGGCCGAGATGGAGGCGATGGTGGCGGCCCTGGAGCGGGGCATGGGCGAAGGGGCCTTGGGTCTATCCACGGGGCTGGTGTATTCTCCGGCGTGCTTCTCGCCGCCGGAGGAGCTGGTGACCCTCACGGCCGTGGCGGGGCGCAGGGGCGGGATCCTGGCGACCCACATGCGGAGCGAAGGGGACGGACTCCTGGAGGCCATCCGGGAAGTGATCGCGGCGGCCGAGGCGGCGCGGACCCCCCTCCAGATCTCCCACCTCAAGACGTACGGGGAGCGCAACTGGGGGAAACTGTCCCAGGCCTTCGAGCTTATCGAGTCGGCGCAGCGGCGCGGGGTGGACGTCACGGCCGACCGGTACCCTTACACGGCCGCCAACACGGGTCTGCAGGCGGCATTGCCGCGCTGGGCCCTGGAGGGCAGCAAGGCGGAACAGACGGCGCGCCTCGGCGATCCGGCCGTCCGGTCCCGCATCCGGCAAGAGATCGGCGAGGGACCGAATGCCCGGGACTGGAGCCAGGTGATGATCTCCGAGGTCACCCAGCCCCAGAACCGGCGGTACCAGGGCCTCCGGGTGGATGCGGCCGCACGGGTCGCCGGGAAGGAGACGTTGCCCTTCGTCCTGGACCTGCTGCAGGAAGAGCAGACCCAGGTGGATGCCATCTATTTCACCATGAGTGAGGAGAACCTGCAGGCGATTCTGCGGAAGCCCTACGTGATGATCGGCTCCGACTCGGGCTGCCGTGCCCACTACGGTCCGCTGTCCACGGGGCGCCCGCATCCTCGGACCTTCGGAAGTTTTGCCCGGGTCCTGGGGCATTACGCCCGCGACGCGCGGCTCTTCGATCTCTCCACCGCCATCCGCAAGATGACCTCCGATCCGTGCCGGCGGATGGGCCTCGCGGATCGCGGCTGGATCCGGCCGGGGAACGTGGCCGACATCGTCCTCTTCGATCCGGATCGCATCCGGGACACCGCCACCTACGAGGAGCCGATCCGGTATCCCGCCGGGGTGCACATGGTCCTGGTGAACGGAACCGTGGCCGCGGAGGCCGGAGAGTACACCGGAGCGAGGGCAGGGAAGATCCTGCGCCACACGGCGGCAGGCTAAGAGCGTTCGGTGGTTCGGTAGTTCGGTAGTTCGGTCGTGCTGGGGGTCGGAGAACCACCGAACAACCGACCCGTCGAACAACCGAACGCTTTTGGAGATGAGAGTGCGACCAAGAATCGGAATCACCTCCTGGCTTCGGGATGATTCAGACGGGCTGGAGCGGTGGGCGGCCGTCCGCGATACCTACGCCGGCGCCATCCGCACGGCCGGCGGCCTGCCTGTCGTCCTCCCGGTCGCGGATGGCGATCCCGGCATGATTGCGCAGTACCTGGGGGCCGTGGAAGGCCTGCTCTTCCCAGGCGGCGGGGACGTGGCGCCGGCGTACTACGGCGAGGCGCGGGACGAACGATGTCAGGAACCGGACCGCGAGCGGGACTTCTTCGAGATCCACCTGGCCCGGGCGGCCCTGGAAGGACGGACGCCGATCCTGGGGATCTGCCGGGGACTCCAGGTGCTGAACGTCGTGGCCGGCGGCACGCTCTACCAGGACGTGGCCTGCCGGCCGGGCACGTCGCCGCAGCACGCGGCCAGCCGGGAAGATCGGCGGAAACCGATCCACCCCGTCCGCATCCTGCCGGGGACCCGCCTGCACGCCATCATGGGCGTTTCCGAGTCCCTGGTGACCAGCACCCACCACCAGTTCGTCAAGGACCTCGCCCCCGGCTTCCGCATCACGGCCGAAAGCCCCGAGGATGGCGCCGTGGAGGGCATCGAGGACCCCGCCCATCCCTTCCTGGTCGCGGTGCAGTGGCACCCGGAGCGAATGTACCAAGATCATCCGGAACACCTGGCATTGTTTCGGGCGCTGGTGGCTGCGGCCGGCCGGATGGGAGGCTGAGCGGAACCCGAGGAAGTTTTCGAGGAGGAAGATTGGTGGAGGAGAAATCCTACTCGGCGGGTTGCCCGTCTGGGGTCGTCTCCAGCAGCTTGCGGATCGCCGTCAGGATGGGTCGGATGTTCAACGTCTTGGGGAGGAAATATTCCACCTGTGTCTCGTAAGCCCTGAGGGCAAAGTTCTCCTCCAGGCAGCCGCTGTAGAGCACGATGGGGATCTGACTCAGGGTTGGATCTTTCTTGATCAACGTGGCCACGCTGAACCCGTCCAGTCCGGGCATGGCCACGTCCAGGATGATCAGGTCCGGGCTCTCGTCATGCACCGCCCGAAGGCCCTCCGCGCCGTCCGCCGCCGTCAGGACCCGATAGCCCTGAAGCCGTAACAACTCCACCAGGCTTTCCCGCACGGCCGGATCGTCGTCCACCACCAGGAGTCTTTTCATCTCGTGGGCCGTCGTGGCCATCGGGTCCCTCTCAGTTCCGGTCCGGGCCGGATACCCCGCGGAACCAGCAGGCCCCCCGGTCCGCTGGGGGGGCCTGATCGGTTTCCTAGAAGGTGACCTCGCGCCAGGAATGGCGGCTGAATCCCGTGGTCGTGTAGGTGCTCGAGGTGGTTGTGGTGACGAAGCGTCCTAGATTGCCCAGGGCCTCGTCGTAGTGGAACCCCCCGTTGCCGTTAACGTGAACGGTGTTGCCGGTAAGAGCACCGTAGACAGCAGCGTTGCCGAAAACCTGCATTGCCGCCCCAGGGGCGTAGACCGCGCCGTAGAAGTCGCCGTTCCCGTGGATGCTGACGGTGTTCGTCTTCTGGCTCGGGTCGCCGGGATCCACCGTTCCATAGATCAGCAGGTTGGTCGGCAGGTTCCCGGCCGTCATGACGCCGTTGCCCCCGACGTCGATGTTGCCGGTCACGTAGATCTTCACCGCACCGGTCGTCCGCAACTGCCCGCTGCCCGTGATCGAGATCGAGGTGAACCAGTAGGTCCCCTCGCTCAGCACGACGGTCCTGTTGCCTGCGATGGTGAGCGGCCCTTGGTTGGTGAGCCCCGCGGGAATGCCGGAGAGGGGCATATTCCTGGCGCTCGTCTCCACATCCTGGCTCCCAGTGATGGTGGAGCCAGGCCCTATGGAGATGCCCGTGGAGAGGTTGCCACCCGGGCCGATGGCCACGTTTCCATTGATCGCGGATATTCCGGTCAGGTCAATGGCAGGGGTGGCGGTGGAATCCGTCGTGACGTCACCTTTATTGCCCTTGTTACCGGACACGTTGTACCCACCATTGCGTGAGTCGTAGCTGTCCGTCCACATCCCACCGTCCAGATTTGCCCCGCTCTTGGTGTGAATGGCATTCTTGAAGGGATCGGTGATCACATCGGTGTTGGTGGTGGTGGTGCTCACGATGGGGCGATAGTTGGGGCTGATCATCCGGCGGACCGAGCCCTGGATCCCCTCGGCCGTCACCACCAGCATGGGGGGGTTGAAGACCGCGTTGCCCCCGACCGTCTGGGACGCCGCAGAGGTCGCCTGGCCGGTGAGGGCATCCTGGTACACGATGTTGCCCGCGTTATCGATCAGGTGCTCGATGCGGGCCCAGCCCCACTGGATGGCGTTCAGGCCCGTCTGCACCGTGTTGTAGTAATTGTAATTGCTGGTGCCCTCACTGGTGGTGTAATTCGGGGCGGCCTTTGCGTAGGTCGGATCCATGCCCCCCTGGACCTGGGCCTGGGTGGTCCCGGACAGGATGTAGGCCCGCCAGTTAGCGCTGGTCCCGATCGGGATGGGCATACCGGCCGGGGCGTTGGGGCTGACGCGCATCTTGGCCTCTTCCGTGCCGGCGTCGGCGTTGAAGAGGGCCTGGAGGCTCCGGGACTCGTTGGTCGCAACCAGATAGTCCGAGGAGGAGAGGTTGATCATGGTCGTGGTCATGACCATCATCAGGCCCACGAGGAGGAGCGTAATCACCAGGACCACGCCGGGCGGCCCTACGGGATGATGGGGCCGTCCTCCGCCGAATTCACGTTGTCCACACATACCGGCAACCCTCCTGATGGCGCTGCGGTTCATGGGATCAGATTCCGAAGTGTCACGTCCGTGGTGGCGGTGAATGGGATCGTGACGCCTTTCAACTGCTGCTCCACCGTCAGCGCGATCTTAATCTGGCGGACGCGGTCGCGCGATCCGCTGACCACCGGGGTCGTGGGCGTATCCGAGCCGGTCACCGGCCCCTGGTTGTCCAGCTGGTAGGTACTGCCCGGCGGGTACGGTACCGGCACGTTGTTCAGTTCATAGTAGGCAAAGGTCAGGCTGCTGACCCCCTCGATGAAGGGCTCGCCGCCGCAGAAGGTCGTCGTCGAGACATTGCGGTAAAGGGTCGTTCCGACGTTCCCGCTGCAATCCCGGCGGCTATAGGTGATGTACTTGGCTCCCGTGCCATCCGTGTCGGCGTGAAGGCTCAAGGTATCGTTGGTCGCGATCACCACCGGGTCCGTGAGCTTGTTGGGAGAGGCGTAGCCGGCCGTCCGGACCTCCCGCGATATCCGTTCCAGGGCCACGCGGGCCTGCGACTGGACATCCCACTTCCGGGTGCCCCGGCTGTAGTTGGCCTCGCCCACCTCGTACACGGTGTAGACCGCGCCCATGACGATCAGGAAGATAGTCGAGGCGACGAGCGCCTCCAGCATTGTGAAGCCCCGCGGGGCGGGGGGACGGCGTACGAATCGCGGCATGCGCATGGCGGCCTCTCTCAGATGGCGGACGCGAGCGTCTCGAGCTTTACCTGGTACGGACGCCCCCCATCAATCCAGTTCACCGTGGCGGAGACCTTCCGAAGGATCGGGTTGCCGGTGGCGTCGGTAGCGACGGTCGTCACGGTGATGGTCCCGTACCCCCCCGTGATGCCCGCCCCCGTTGCCAGGTAGACTGTAATGTCGTTGGCCCACTTGGCGACGTTGGTGCCCCCCATGAAGTTCCCGGCGTCCCCGGGGATCGGCGGGTTGGGCGTATCCAGGGGGAAGGTCGCCGGGTTCCGGGTGTCCACCCCGTGGTATAGGCTGATCTGGCTGAATGGGTCATTCTTGGTCATCTCGATTATTTCCTGGGCCAGCGATGCCGCCTTGGAGATCTGACCGGCCAAGTGCAGGTTCATGTCGGCGGTGGGCATGACGGCCGCAATCCCCAGGAGAGCGACGAGGAGGATGGCGGCGGCAACCAGGACCTCGACGATGGTAAAGCCCTTCCCGGGCCGCAGCCCCAGTGGCGGGCGCGTGTCAGGATGCCGCGAGCCATATGGAGTCTTCATAGGACCGCCGCCTTTCCGATGGCCGTGGTCTGAACGGTCTTGGTACCGCCCGGACCCTGCAAGACGGAGTTCACGGGTGCCGAGGTGTTCAGCAGGAATCCCTGGGAATTGAAGAGCAGAGCACTGCCGGTGGTCACCGACACGCCCCGATATTGGGTCCCGAGATCCTGCCAGACGGTCACGACGTTGGGGTTGGAGCCCGGGTTGTCATTCAGGGAGGGCCAGAGGGCCGAGGGCCCGGTCCGCAGCTCGATCCGGTACTTGTTCGCCTTCGTCGGGTCGTTGAGGTTGCCCGGGTCCGGTACCGCGCCGGTCTGATCGAAAACGATGAGGCGCGCTTGGGCGCCCTTGGTGATCGCGTTGGATTGGGCCAACCGGATGTCCTCCGTCAGTTGCCGCGAGGCCCCATCCACCCCAGTGCGATGGATACTGCCGAGGATGCCGGGGACTGCGATGGCGCAGAGGATCCCCAGGATGACGATGGTGATGGCCAACTCTACCAGCGTCATGCCACTGGGGTCTCGGGAGGATTTCCTTGCTACTGCCATGGCATCGTCCTTACTTTCTCTGTCCTGCTGTCTCTGGTTCACGCTGGGTTCGATGGCGGGTGGTTGTCGCCCTTGGGCAATTAGGGTGGATGCGATGGCTGTGCCACCGGGCGGGGATCGCCCCACCAGGTTATGGATAGGGCGGGCTGGGAAATCCGAGTCTAAAAATTCGAGGAGTTAGCGTGATTCTGGCGGACCAGCATGCGGGGG
>CAZNWB010000054.1:14208-19081 GCA_964576535.1 uncultured bacterium
CCGCCGGCCTCCAGGAAGCGGACGGCGGCCTCGCCAAGCTCGAAGCGGTCCGCGATGGCCGACATCTCCAGATCGTCGCTCGCCACCACACCGTCGAATCCCAGCTCCTCCCGCAGGATTTCCGTGATGACGGGATAGGACAGGCTGGTAGGCGACGCGGGGTCCAGCGCCGGGCAGGAGAGATGAGCCACCAGCACCAATGGCACGCCCGCGCGGATGGCGTGCTGGAAGGGGAGGAACTCCACTGCGCGCCATCGCGATCTGGACTGCAGGCTCTCCGGCAGGGTCCGGTGGGAGTCGGCGATCGTGTCGCCGTGGCCGGGGAAGTGCTTGGCAGTGGCCAGGACACCCGCATCCGTCAGGCCCTGGATGGCAGCCACACCCTGGCGGGCCACCTGATCCGGGTCGTGGCTGAAGGCGCGATCCCCGATGACGGGATTCGCCGGGTTCGTGCGCACATCCAGGACGGGGGCGAGATTCCAGGTGATACCCGTGGCGCAGAGCTCGCGCCCCACGGCCTGCGCCAGCGACTTGGTCAGCGCCAGATCGTCCACGAGCCCCAGGGTCGCCGCGGACGGCGGGCTGAGAAAGGGCGCCGGCAGGCGCGTGACGCGACCGCCCTCTTGATCCACGCCAACCAGCAAGGGGGCCGACGTAGCAGCGTGTAACCCGGCCGTCAGGCGGCAGATCTGCTCCAGGTCGTGGAGGTTCCGTCGGAACAGGATGACGCCGCCCAGTCCCGCCTCGAGCAGCGGACGCAAGCGGTCCGGCGGCGTGGTCCCCTCGAAGCCGAAGCAGAAGAGGCTCGGGAGCGGGAGGGACGTCATCCACCCCCCTTGGCGCCATCCGCCGCGATGCGGAAGGCTTGGCGGTACTCCTCCAGCTCTGCCGGACGCACGTCGGGCCACGTCCGGATCTCCCGGTAGAGACCTTGGGGATCCTGCGTCAGTCGCTGGCTGACCACCTGGGCCGCCGCCGTCAGGTGTTCGACCCGGCGTTCGATGACGCCATGGATGAGGGGGGCCAGGATCTTCAGGATCCCGTGGACCAGGACATTGTCCAGGCGGACGAAGAGCTGGGGGTCTACCTCCACGTAGGGTTCGTCACCCTCCCAGTGCTCCCGGTACGTCAGGGTGAAGACCAAACTTCCCGACAGCGTGAGGAGGTGGGCCAGGGAGCGGAACTGGCCCTCGACGAAATAGATCCGGCGCTCGGGTCCCCGGGCCACGAGGCGGACGCTTCCCCGCAGGGCCCCCATATCGTCCACGGCGTACAGGCCGCTCCCCTGCTCCGTGATGTGGTAGCGCTCCAGCGAGGGATGGAGGTGTCGCGCCAGCGTGGCGGCAAGGGGCGGCCGATCCAGGACCCAGTTCGTGGTCTTCAGGGTCCCGATGATCCGGACGGTCTGCAACTGCCTGGCGAGGGTGTACTGCTCTACAACATCACGGGTCGCGGGGTCCTCGATGGGGAAGCCGATGAGCGTGAAGGCCCCACGCACCTGGCCAGCCGCCAGGAGGAGGAGCCCGAGGATGCAGATCCAGATCGTGGGTCCCCTCCGCCAGGAGCTCATCCGAGGGTCGGAGCGTTTTGCCATAGCTTTCATTGACAGGCGCGTGCCCCGCACACTATAAGGGACCGCAATCGCCCAGGCGTTCGCACGGTTCTTCCCCGGAATACCGGGGGAGGCCCCGTCGAGGATCCATGACGACCAAGACGAAACTTCTCTGGGTGTCCGTCCTCTACTTCGCCGAGGGCTTCCCGTTCGGCATCGTGAATGATGTCTTCCCCGTCTTCCTCCGCATCCACGGGGTTCGCCTGGCGGAGATTGGCCTCTTGAGCCTGGTCGGCCTGCCCTGGACGCTCAAGTTCCTCTGGGCGCCCGCGGTGGACCTGTGGGGACAGCGGCGCACCTGGGTAGTGGGCTGTCAGATCCTCCTGACGCTCGGCCTGCTGGCCAGCCTGAGCGTGGATCCCTCCCGCGTGACCGGCATCCTTTGGACGGTAGTGCTGACCCTTGCCATCTTTTCGGCGACCCAGGACATCGCCATCGACGCGTACACCATCGAACTGCTCGACGAGCAGGAAATGGGACCGGCGAACGGCGTGCGGGTCACTGCCTACCGCGTGGCCCTCATCGCAGCCGGCGGCCTGTTTGTGGCGCTCGCAGGGACCGTCGGGTGGCCGATTGCTTTTCTGGGGGCCGCCGCCATCATGGGCGTCAGCGCTCTCCTGTCTCTGCGCCTGCCGCAGGCGAACCGAACGCGCCTGCCGGCACTGGCCGAGGGGTCGAAGGTCAGCCCTGCGGAACAGGCCATCTGGATCCCTCTCCGACAGTTCTTCGCGTATCGCGGGTTCCCCGCGGTCATGCTGTTCGTCCTGACGTTCAAGCTCGGCGACATGGCCCTGGGCCCGATGGTCCGCCCGTTCTGGGTGGACCAGCAGTTCACCCCGGTGCAGATCGGCGCGGTGCCGGGCACCCTGGGTGTGATCGGCACCATCCTGGGGGCGCTCCTCGGCGGAGCCCTGACCGCCCGCTGGGGGATCTTCCGCGCGCTCTGGGTTCTGGGAATCTTTCAGGCGGCCTCGAACCTGGGGTACGCCGCCGTGGCCACCCTGCCACCCTCGACGGGCCT
Source organism: uncultured bacterium (assembly GCA_964576535.1). GTDB lineage: Bacteria > Methylomirabilota > Methylomirabilia > Methylomirabilales > 2-02-FULL-66-22 > 2-02-FULL-66-22. Next base: position 16,842 of record CAZNWB010000054.1, read on the forward strand.
CATGTACGGTGCCTCGATTGTCGAGTCCTTTTGCGGCGGGCTCGGCACCGCACCCTTCCTGGCCTTTCTCATGAGCATCTGTGACAAGGCCCACGCCGCGACCCAGTACGCGCTCTTGAGCGCCCTCTTCGGGCTCACCCGGGTGGTGGCGGGGACGGTGTCGGGCTGGGCCACCGAGGGGATCGGCTATGCCGCGTACTTCACCCTGACCTTCTTCCTCGCCTGGCCAGCCTTGCTCCTCCTTCCCAGGGTTCGTTCCTGGACCGTCGCGCGGGCCGCCGGCACTGACTCCGGTCCTCCTCGATCGTGAGGCCGCGCAACGAACCGGCGGCCCGTCTCAATTTCAAATTTCAAACCGACAACCGACAACCGGTCAAGCCTGCGGAATCCCAAATTTCAAACTGACAACCGACAACGGATCAATCGTATCCAGAATTGATCGGTTGTCAGTTGTCGGTTGTCCGTTTTTCATTGAAGCCGGGCGAGGCAGGCGGTCCATCCGTTCGGCAAAGGTGAACATGGAATCGGCGACGCGTCGAACTCTTGCCGGCGGTGAGGAAACGTCGGTTCTGCGCTCGAGCATCGTTCCTACGCGGTGTGCGGTTTCGCTTTCTCCAGCGCAATGCGCAGCATGTTGATCAGGCGATCGGCGGGAACGTTCTTCAGCACCACGATCTCGGCCCCCGCTTTGAACGCCTTCTCGTTCAGCTTGGGGTCCTCGGTCGCGGTCAACATCACTACAGGGATGTGCTTGAGGTTCTCATCCTGCTTTAGTTTTTGGCAGACGGCGAAGCCGTCCATCCCCGGCATCTCGACGTCCAGGATGATCAGATCGGGCTTGTGCTGCTTGGCCAGGGTCAAACCTTCCGGACCGTTGCTGGCGGACAGCACGCGGTAGCCCTGTCGCTGCAGCAAATTCTTTTGCATGGTGATGAAGAATGGCTGGTCGTCAACGATCAGAACGGTCTTGGCTGGTGGGTGCGTCGGGGTCGCCATGCATTCCGCTCCTCCCCCGCCCGGACTCGCCGGGAAACGCGGGGCGCACAGGGTCCTCGCATCTTTCCGCCATGCGGTTCATTCGTCGCGAAGCTCGGGATACTGGTCATGACAGGTGGGCTCGAAGGATCCCGGCCGCCACCTCCGCGCCGTTCGCCGGCAGCTCGGGCCACGCCGCCCGTGGGCGCAGGAGGGCCTCCAGGCCGTCGCGCCAGTTGCCACTCAGGAGGTCCTGGTTCCCGATGAAGCCGGAGATGCCGAAGCGTTGCAGCCCCGCCACCAGGGGCCCGTACTCGGCAAACTCACCGCGGCTCGTGTACAGGACGGGGACGCGATGGACCAGGCACTCCGAGACGATCCCATAGCCGGGCTTGGTGATCACGGCGTCCGCCTGTGCCACCAGGTCCTCGTACTCGAGCCCGTCCAGCGTGACCATCCGGACGTTGCGAACCGGCCGGGGCGGTGGCTGGGTGGTGAGAAACCAGTAGTCCTCCAGCGCCTCCACGCGGTCGAAATCGATACCCCGGATCTCAAACCCGCCGAAGGAGAGCAGGACCACCGGACGGGAGTCGGTAAGCCCCAGTTTCCGCCGGACGTCTTCTCGGGACAGCCGGGCACGTCGCGCGATCATGGGGATGTCCCGGACGACCTTGAAGGCGTCGCACGGTCCGTGGAAGGGCAAACGCAGAAACAGGTCGGCCCGACCGTAGGCGTCCCGGATGGCCTCCAGGATCGGCGCGTGCTCCGGCATGGCCCGGACATAGTCGGCGTAAATCCAGTCCCAGGAGAAGTTGCTGATGCCGATCCCCGGAAGGCCGGCCCGTTGTGCCACCAGGAACGCCGCGGGCGGGATGTCGGCCACGACCAGCCCCACACGCTCGCGCCGCAGGATCTCGGCCTCCTCCCGCACGATGGCCGGCAGGTCTTCGAGGAGTCGGGCGTAAGCCGACAGGGTCGCCGACGGGTCGAGGCGGATGGAATCCAGCTGGACGACCCCGACGTCAAGCGCCCGTTCCCGGAGGTGGAATGGCGTGGCGAGGTTCAGGCGGAGCAGCCACTCCGGAACCGTGGAGATGATGCTCACTCGAAGGTCCGCCAGCTGCTCTGCTAGCGCCGAGGCGAGGACCATCATTCGCTTGGCGTGACCAAAGCCGTGGCCGGTGATGTAGAAGGCGACGTGTGGCATGGCGGTTCCCGAAACCCGGCCTAGCCCCGATCTGAAAAAATCAACCGCCAAGGCGCCA
>CAZNWB010000054.1:19181-22399 GCA_964576535.1 uncultured bacterium
GGTTCCCGAAACCCGGCCTAGCCCCGATCTGAAAAAATCAACCGCCAAGGCGCCAAGAACGCCAAGACCAGAATAGGCCATTTGGGCAGAGGACCAGAGATTCCGAAGCCCTCAATAGCGCGGTTTCCGGTACTCCGGTCGAGAGACCGGACCATCACATCCTTGGCGACCTTGGCGTCTTGGCGGTTCGCCTTTGCTTCGGACCCGGCCTAGTATAGTGAAACTTCCCGCCAATGCAAGGCCTTTGGCCTGCCTGATGCCGGGAGGGAAGCCCAGGATCGGACTCGAAAGGGGAAGCGTGTCGAACGGTGACGGGCCTGTTTGCACCGGGCGCAGACACCCGGAGTGTTAGGCGCGCTGGCTTTGAAGGATCTCGTAGGCCTGCTGGATGGCCAGGAGCTTCTTATGAGCCAGCTCCTGGAACTCCTTGCCGAGGTGGGTGACCTTGTCGGGGTGGTAACGCGCTACAGCGCGTTTGTAGGCGGCCTTGATTTCCTCTGGAGATGCGCTGGGGGGCACATCCAGGAGGGCGTACGGATCCATCGTGCTGAAGTCTGCGGTCAAGTCCTCGGGGCGGGGACCGCTCGAGCGGCGCGTCCAACCTCCTCCCCTCCGCCCCCGGAAGACGTCCCAGGGGGACTGCCCCCGTTGCCGGGCGATCAGGACCCAGGCCAAGATGCCCAGCACGATGAGGTCATCCAGCCACCCCAGCCCTGGAACCATGTCAGGGATCGCATCCACTGGGCTGATGACGTAGATGAGCGCGATCAGGATCGGGAGGAAGCGTCTCAGGACCAGCATATCGCCCCAGCCTCGCCCCTCCTTGTATCACAGTTTAGGTTGACACTCAAAGCGGTCCTGACCTCGGCTCCACAAGACCATCTCCGAGGATCCGACCCGGCCCCCACGGCATAGTCCGGCGGAGTGAACGAGGCCATGGTGCGGACGCTCATTGATGCACTGCTCTGACTCCTCCAGGTTATGCGTATTCGGCACAGTCTCATCTTGCTTCGGGAATGCAGAGTGTGCTTGTCCGAAGCACGTATCCCCCGCCCTGAACAGCCTGGCAAAGGCGTTCCAACCTTCTTTTCCTTCTTCCCACCCGCTTTACCTCCCATGATTTTGTAAGCTTCGCGGTCTGACCAGTCCGGCGGGTGTCGCACCGCTGCCTTGGTGACTGATCCCGGTCGCCCAGGCATGGCTTTCGCACAGTGGACCGGCGGAAGTTTCTTCGGAGGATGGGGGTAAGTGGAGCCCCCGAGGACTCGTTAGCCCGGATAATTCATGAAAATCCCTGTAAATTCTCCGACTCAAATGACCAATAATGATGATGGGCGCGCACCGCTTGCCGCCTTGGAGCATCGCGGAACTGCCATCCGCCATGAGTCCTTGACTATTGGGATTTGGCCATTCCCCGCGATGATTCGCGAACAGTTTCGCGAATAATCCGGGGTACCGCTCCCTCTTGGGGAGCGGGCATGGAGGTGCAGTATGATCTCTCGTTCTTCCTGTTCCCGGCTTGCATGGGGACTGCAACCAGCCATGGCGGGCCTGGTGCTCGGGCTGTCGATCGTGGTGCCGCCGCCGGCGCTTGGCCACGACGGCAAAACCCATGTCGTTTATGCCTGCGTGCAAAAAGACACGGGGCGAATCCGATTCGTCGGGGCGAAGGACCGATGCAAGCGGAACGAGACGGCAGTCCACTGGAGTGTCGTGGGGACGTCCACATCAGGAGGCCCGACCGGCCCTCCCGGCCCGCAGGGGCCTCCGGGCCCCCAAGGCCCTGTGGGTCCCCAGGGTGCACCAGGCGTGGGCATAACCTTTCGGAACGAGTGGTACAGCAATCTGAGGTACGCTCCTTATGACGTCGTGACCCACAACGGGGAGACCTGGATTGCGCTCCTCGACAACCTCATCAATATCGAGCCGACCCTCGCCAATCCGACGCAGTGGGCGAAGCTCGCCGCCCAAGGTGCGGTGGGCCCCCAGGGTCAACAAGGCCCTTCGGGCCCGGCGGGACCGCAAGGCCCGGCCGGTGTGGGTCTCCAGGGATCGCAAGGGCCACAAGGGGCGCAGGGCCCTGCAGGCCCTACGGGTGCCGCTGGCCCGGCAGGTGCTCCTGGTGCCACTGGCCCGGCAGGGCCTGCGTTCCCGATCACGTGTCCCCTGGATTCGGTCCTAGCGGGCACGACCTGCATAGATAAGTATGAGGCGAGCGTGTGGCAGATCACCGATGCCGCCACCAATGCCGCGGTCATCCAGAAGATCAAGGACGGAACGATGACGCCGGCGGATCTGACTAACGCGGGGGCGACCCAGCTCGGGCTCGCGGCCGGCGACTTAGCCGCTGTCGGCTGTGCAACCACCGGCAACCACTGCACAAACGTTTATGCTGTCTCGATCCCCGGTGTGAAGCCCGCGGCGTACATCACCTGGTTCCAGGCTGCGGCGGCGGCCCGGAACGCGGGGAAGCGGTTGCCGACCAACGCCGAGTGGCAGGCCGCCGCCCTGGGGACGCCGGATCCGGGGACGGATAATGGGACGACAGACTGTAATGTCAGCACAGGCACCGCTGTCGCTACCGGCTCCCGGAGTAGCTGCTTCTCCGATGTGGGGGCGTTCGACATGGTCGGGAACGTCTGGGAGTGGGTGGCCGACTGGATGCCGCTGACCGCGAGCTGTTCACCCGACGCGCTGTTCCCCGCGACTGGTGACTGGAACTGCCTGGCCGGGCCAGTCTCCCCAGAGGACCTTGCTCGTGTTGGTTTAAGTGGTGGCAGTGGCGCACTGCTTCGCGGCGGCGGCGCGGGCAACGCCACGTTAGCGGGCGTCTTCACGATCGCTGCGACCATCAGCCCGACAAACGGAACCTTCCCGGATTTCGGGTTTCGCGCCGCCCGCTAATGGTGTGTCCCGAAAATTCGACCCCAGGGAGACTCGTCCATGAGATCCCCTGGGGTCAATGGGAAGGAGACGGGATCGAAAAATCGGCGGCCGGCCGGGTTACGCGATACACCGCAGCCCGGTCGGCCGCCGAAGTTTTCCTCAGGATGGGCGGCATGCAGGTCGTCGCTCTCACCTGTCATCCGCAGACGGAGCTGACGGCCACCAGCACCCACCAGCCCCTGCGAGGCCCGGCGCGGAGTGCACGAGGACTCGGCGTCCACGAGAAGACCCAGGGGCACATTCTCGAACGCCTGCCACCGGTCTGTGACCCA
>CAZNWB010000055.1:0-2837 GCA_964576535.1 uncultured bacterium
TGAAGGTGACAGAAGTGGCAGCGTAGTCCCCTATTCCGTCCCCTATTCTACAGCCTTGGTGTTCATGGCGCCTTGGCGGTTAATAATTTCGGATGGGGCTAGAGCTGGCCGAAGAAGGCGAGGTACTCGGCCTTGAGGACGCGTTCGAGGAGCAGGAGCAGGATCGCGCCGGGGACCATGAGGACCAGAGCCAGCGGGAAACGGAGGCCGACCATGGCAGACGGGGCCCCTACCCTTTTATTCCGGTCGAAGCGACACTCTGGACGTAGTACTTCTGGAGAAGGAAGAAGAGCACCACGATTGGAATGGTGGCCAGCATGGAGCCGGCCAGGAGGCGTCCCCAGTAGGTGATGAACTCCGTCATGTACTTGGTGAGGGCCACCTGGATGACGGTCAGTTCGAGGGAAGAGGTGGCAACCAAGGGCCAGAAGAAGGCATCCCACTGTCTGAGGAAGAGCAGCAGGCTGGCCGTGATGAGGGCCGGTTTCACGTTCGGCAGCGCAATCCGCCAGTAGAGGTCCCACCACGTGGCCCCGTCCACCCGCCCGGCCTCAAACATATCCTTGGGCAGCTTCGCCATGAACTGGCGGATAAGGAAGATGGAGAAGGCGTCCGGCACCGCCGGGATGATCAGGGCCCGGTAGGTATCCAGCCACCCCATGGAGCGGACCACCAAGTAGAGCGGCAGGACGATCACCTCGAAGGGCACCATGAAGGTGACCAGGACGAGGCCGAAGAGCACCTTCTGGCCGCGGAAGGTGAACCGCGCGAAGCCGAAGGCGGCCAGCGAGTTGACGAGCAGTCCCAGCACGATCGTGGTGCCGGCCACGTAGAGGCTATTCCCGAAGAAGCGAGCGAAGCGATCCTCGAAGAGGATCTCCCGGAAGTTCCGGAGCGTGCCACCGATGGGCAGGAGCGTCTTCCAGGAGAGGCGGGTCGTGTACCGGAAGATCTCGTCGTCCGGGCGTAGCGACGAGGTCAGCGCCCAGAGCAGGGGGATGGCGGAGATCAGCAGAATCGCCACCAGGACGGTGCAGAAGAGGCCGCGCCGGAGGAGGCGGGTCGGAGCGCCCTGGCGTGGACCGGCAGGTGTGTGCACGGCTCAGTACTCGAACTCGAGGCGCAAGAAGCGCATCTGGATGCTCACCGCGACGGCGATCACCAAGAGCAGGGCCGTCGAAATCGCCGCCGCGTAACCGAAGCGGGTGTAGACGAAGGCGTTGCGATACACCTCGAACATCAGCAACGTGGTGGCCTCGGACGGCCCCCCCTGCGTCATGACGTACACCGGAACGAACAGCAGGAAGTTGATCACCGTGTCCGCCACCACCACGAACACCAGGGTCGGCGAAACCAGGGGAAGCGTGACCGAGAAGAATCGCCGCCCCGACCCCGCCCCATCCACGATGGCCGCCTCCTGGATGCTCTCGGGGATCTCCTTCAGCCCGGCGAGCAGGATCACCATCCAGTAGCCCACCCCTTTCCAGACGACCATGCCCATCAGCGACGCCATGGCTTGAGACTGGCTGGTCAGGAAGGTCTGGGCGGGCAAGCCCACGGCGATCAGCAGGCCGTTGATGAGCCCGCTATCCGGCGCGTACATCAGCTTCCAGATGATGGACGCCACGACCAGGGAAATGACAGCGGGCATAAAGAACAGGGACCGGAAGACCTGGATCACCCGCCCCTTCCGGTTGACGAGCACCGCCAACCCCAGGGCCAGGACGACCTGTACCGGGGTGACTACAAAATTGAACAGGAGGGTGTTGACCGTGGCCTTGAGGATGACCGGATCGCGCACCAGCTCAGCGAAGTTGGCCAACCCGATGAACTCCTGTGTCCTGGCGATCGGTCGGACCTCGTAGAACGAGAGGCGCAGCCCCTCCATGATGGGGTAGAGCTTGAACAGCCCGAACCCCACCATGGCGGGCGCGATGAAGAGGTACGGGACCACCGACCAGGTGCGACGACGGGTCACGGGCAGGCGCGGCCTACTTGTAGCGGCGCAACTGCGCGTTGATCTTCTCGGCGGTCGTGTTCATCTCCTTGGCCGCATCCGCCCCCTGGCGCACGTTCGCAAAGCCCTGGCGCAGCAGGTCCTCGTACTCGCGGTAGGCCGGCGTGCGCGGCCGGGCGATTGCGGTGTGGACGATCTCCCAGTAGAAGAGCTTGTTCGGCATCACCTCGAAGGTCTCGGGCAACGCCTTGAAGGTGGACTCCCGCACCGGCATATAGTTCATGATCTTGTAGTTCCGCTTGGCCGGCTCCGGATCGGTGTAGGCCTTGAGCAACGCCACGGCCAAGTCAGGATGCTTCGTGCCCGAGAATACCCCCGCATGCCATGCCCCGGTCTCCGTCACTGGCTTCTTGAAGTAGGGGTGGGGGACGAGGACCCAGTTCACGTTGGGATACTGGCTCTTAAGGGTGTTGGCCTCGTAGGAAGGCGCCACGTACATGGCGAGCTTGCCGGTGTAGAAGAGGTTCGGGATCTGCTCCCGCGGGGAGATCTTGTGCTTGTTGAAGGTATCGCCATACCAGCGGGCGGCCTCGATGGCCGCCGGGCTGTTGAGGTAGCCGTCCACCGTGGTCCCGTCGGGGCTGAGGTCGCCGGCACCGTTGGACAGGATCAGCGGCAGCATCATGTACGGCCGGTCGTACTGCTGGAAGGCGAGGCCCCACACGTCCGGGATCTTGTTCCCGCTCTTGTCCACCTGGACCTTCTGCGCCAGGTCCACCACCTGGTCCCAGGTCATCCGCTCCGTGGGGTCGGTGCCCGGGAGCTTCAGCCCCGCGGCCTTGAAGAGGTCCACGTTGACGAACATGCCGACGCTGGTGGA
>CAZNWB010000055.1:2847-6404 GCA_964576535.1 uncultured bacterium
GGTGGAGCCCATGGGGGCCGAGATCATCTTGCCCTTATAGGTGGCGAGGTCCCGCTCCACCTTGGTGAAGTCCTGCGCGTTCTCCTTGCTGTAGTACTTGTCGAGCTGGAGCAGGGCGCCCTGGTGCCCGTACGAGGCCACCAGCGGGCTGTCCACGTCGAAGACATCTATGCCACTGCCGGAAGAGAGCGCGATGGCCGCCTTCTGGAAGTACTGGTCGAAGGGAATCTCGGAGAGGACCACCTTCACGCCCGGGTTGGCCTTCTCAAAGTCGGCCACGGCGGCCAGGATCGCCTGCCGGCGGGGCTCCCCGCGGGCCACGGAAAGGAAATGAAGCTCGGTCGCGGCCAGGGCCGGCCCTGGACCAAGCGGAGCGCTTGATGGCCCCAGCAGGACCCCGCCGCTCAAGAGGGCGAAGCTCAGGATGACTGTGAAGATCGTTCGATGCGACATATTGTGTCTCCTTTTTCAGGGTGCTGGTGGGCCACGGTCCCGAGGAACAGTTCCATGAAGCGAGGCGCATCAAGGTCCAGGGCAACGCGCGCGTTCAGCGGGCCCGGCGCCGGGATGAGAAATCGGGCTGATTCAGGGTATCCCAGGAGTTGGCCCGCGGTCAACTCCCCGCCAAGCTCGACGGCCACGTGCATGGGGGTGAGTTTCAGGATCGCTGGATCCAAGGCATAGGCCAGGGCCAGGGGGTCGTGCAGCCAGAAGCCCGGGAGGCCGCGGATCTCCATGGCGAAGCGCAGCCAGGGCCGGCTGGTCTTGGCCAGGAAGGCGTGGAGCGGGGTCCCGCCGGTGCAGATCCGCTCCAGGTCGGAGGGGGTCATGAAGGTTCGTGTCGTGACGTCCAGGGGGACCAAGGTCACCGGCGCGCCGGAGGCCAGGACGACGGCGGCCGCCTCGGGGTCATAGCCGATATTGAACTCGACTGCCGGCGTGACCAGGCCCGGGACCCGGATCGCCCCCCCCATGACCACGATCTCCGCAACCGACCTCGCCACGGCAGGATCGAGCAGGAGCGCGGCCGCGACATTGGTGCAGGGGCCGATGGCCACGACCGTCACCTCGCCCGGCCTCGCCCGGACGGTCTCGGCGATGAATTCGGCTGCGCGCGACGTGGCCGGGGCTAGGGTCGGCGGGTCAAACGGCGGCACGTCCCAGAACCGCTCCGCGGCCTGGCGGCGGCGGGCCCCCATCAATTCCCGGATACGGCTCGGGTCCCGGAGCAGCGGCCGGGTCGCGCCAGACACGACGGGCACCTCAGTTCGCCCGGCGATCTCCAGGAGTCGTAGGGCGTTCGGCAGGCCCTCCTCGTGCACGACGTTCCCCGCGACGATGGTCAGGCCCAACAGGTCGCAGCCCGGATGGAGCAACGCGAGCGCAATCGCCAGGCCGTCGTCCACATCGGATCCGGGGGTACCGATGCCCGGGTCCGTGTCCAGAATGATGGGTTTGGGCATCATTCGCCGTCGCTCCCCTCCCCCGCTCATGTTCTGTGCGGCGACTCAGGACCGTTCGCGATTGGCTCCCCAGACTTCACGTCTCAGTTTCAAGCGGGATTCTCAGGCGTACACCTGGACCTTGTTGGCAGGGACGGCCAGTCGGACGGGGCCGGGCGGGCGGGCGTTGGGACTGTCCGCCATCACGACGGCATCCGCCACACGGATGTAATGCCGGTAATGGGCGCCGAGGAACAGGCTTTCCTCCAGGACTCCCGTCAGGCCCACCGTGCCTTCGCGGAGCGGAATGGACGGATCCTCCATCTGGATGTCCGAGGCCCGGAAGATGACGGTCGCCTTCCCCCGCACGGGCCCCGAGTAGGGGATGGCCTGACCCGCGACGACCAGCCTCCCGTCGGCAGCCTCCGCCTCCAATTGGTTGCTGACCCCGAGGAACTCGGCGGCAAAGGCCGTCGTGGGACGCAGGTAAATCTCCTGCGGCGTGCCCGTCTGGACGATCCTTCCCTGGTCCATCAGGACGACCGTGTCCGCCAGGGCCAATGCTTCTTCCTGGTCGTGGGTCACGTAGATGGCGGTGATCCCCACCTGCTTCTGCAGCCGTCGCAGCTCGGCGCGAAGCCGCTGGCGCACCTTGGCGTCCAGGTTCGACAGGGGCTCGTCCATCAAGAGGACCTTCGGCTCTACCACCAGCGCGCGCGCCAGCGCCACCCGCTGCTGCTGCCCGCCACTCAGCGCGGCCGGCTTGCGGGACTCCACGTCTGTCAGGTTCCCGATCTCGACCAGCTCCAGGACCTTCCGGACCCGCCGCTGGATTTCCGCCGCAGCAACCTTCTGCAGGCGCAGGCCATAGGCCACGTTCTGGAAGATGGTCATGTGAGGCCACAGGGCGTAGTTCTGGAACACCATCGCGGTGCCCCGCCGCTGCGGGGGCAGGGTCGTGACGTCCTCGGTATCAAACAGAATCCGCCCCGCATCCACCCCGATGAAGCCGGCGATGCTCCGGAGTAGCGTGGTCTTGCCGCAGCCGCTGGGCCCCAGGATGGCGGTGAGCGCCCCGCTCCGGAAATTGAGCGAGACATCCCTCAGGGCCTCGACCTTGCCGTACGTCTTCCGGAGACTTTCTACCCGAACTTCAACCATGCTCCCCTCAGCGCCGAGCCTTTCGCGCGGAGCCCCCCACCCAGGCCCTCCCCCTGTGGAGTTGCGGCCCATACTCCACAGGGGGAGGGAGGGGGCTGGGCGCTAGGGCACCCATTGCAATTGGTCCGTTCGGACCGCAATGGGTCCCGGCGCTCTGCGCTATATCCGTCCGAACATCGAGAGGTACTCGGACTTCATGTATCGTTCCAGCAGGACCAAGAGCACGATTCCCGGGATCATCAAGAGCAGGGCGCTGATGGACGCCACCTGCAGTTCGTACCCGACCGAGGTGCGGTACATGAACACCGGTAGGGTCAAGATGAAGGGACTGCCGACCAGGAGTGTCCCGGTGAACTCGTCCAGCGAATACAGGAACACCAGGAGCGTGCTGGCGATGATCCCGGGCGTGGCCAGGGGGAGCGCCACGGAGAAGAAGCTCTTGAGACGGGAGGCGCCTAGGTTGACGGCCGCTTCCTCCAGCGATTCCGGTATGGACTTGAACACGGCCGTCATGGTCCAGACGGCGAAGACCAGCGCCCCCACCATGTGGATCAGCACCACGCCCCAGAACTTCCCGCCCTGGTTCACCCGGTACAGCAGCGTGGTGGAATTCACGAAGACCGGCAGTTGGGGGAATGCCTGGGGGAGCAGAAAGATCATGAGGATCACCGGCTTGAAGGGAATCGGCGTCCGCGCTAACAGGTATGCCAGGGGCACGGTGATCACGAGCGTCAGGACAGTGACCACCGCCGCGATCAGGAACCCGGCCTGCAGGGCGCGCAGCATGTCCCCCTGCAGGACCTTGGACCAGTAGAACAGGCCGACCTGCTGGGGAAAGAGGTGCGGCCAGTACCACTTCTCGGCAAAGGACCAGATCACCAGGCTGGACAGCGGCGCGAAGATCACCGTCGCCGCCAGTACGACCCCTGTCATCCGCAGTGTCTGCCGACCCAT
>CAZNWB010000055.1:6504-22346 GCA_964576535.1 uncultured bacterium
GTCATCAGGTTTCTTTCTGGGTGATCGTGCGCAGGTAGTAGCCCGCGACGCCCATGGCCATGAGATACGAGACGACGCCGAGCGCGTTCGCGGTGCCGTAGTCCCCCTGGTAGTTGATCCGGTAATAGACATCAATCATGAGCATCTGGGGCGGCTCGCCGCTGCCGATCATCAGGGGAACGGAAAACGAGGCCAGCATGGACGTGAACATGAAGGCGCTGGCCACGGCCAGCGATGCGGCCGACATCGGCATGAGCACGTCCCGGATCTGCCGGAAGGCGGACGCCCCGAAGTTGCGCGCCGCCTCCAGGTAGGTCTCGTCCACCGACCGGTAGGCCCCCAGCACCAGGAGGACTGCCAGGGCCAAGTTCTTCCAGATGAGCGAGGCAGAAATCCCCATCCACCCGAAGGCGATGGAGGGCGGGTCGTTCAGGTTCACCAGGCCGAACTGGCTGAGGACGGAGTTCAACGTGCCCCTGGGGGCCAGGAGGACACGCATCGCGTGGCCGACCACCACGAAGGGAATGAACAGGGGGATCTTAAAGAGGAACTCGACGGCCCGGTTGGTGCGGATCCGCAGGTACCCGCAGAGGATCACCGCGATGCCCAGGACCGCGACCAAACTGAAAAAGGCGATCCAGAGGGTGTACACGATGTCGTACCGGTAGAGGCGCCAGACGAGATAATAATTCCGCAGCGTCCACTGATCTTCCCGCTGGAGGCTGAGGCGGGCCGAATCCAGGAACGGGATGAAGAACAGCCAGACGACGATGGCCAGTGGGGGAAGCGCGATGATCAGGCTGGCGATGCGGAGGGACGGTCGCATACTGAAAGGGCGAGGGGTTCTCCCCCTCGCCCCTCTCTCCTCGGTCTCGATCGGCTCAGTTTTCCTCGTACGCCGTCAGCAGATCTTTGAAGTACTGCTGCTGGGGGAACACCAGGCCGTATTTCTCCAGGGCATCCGGTGGGAGGTCCCCGAACAGCGTTTGCTTGGCCTTGGGCGATACCACTGGCAGCACGTGCTTGGCGTCGATGCCGGGCAACCAGCCTTGCCGTTCCACGACTACCTTGGCCTGCTGTTCCGGCGAGGTGATAAACTCGACGTACTTCTTGGCCATCTCCGGGTTGGCCGCATTCTTGGCGACGACCAGGTACATGGGCTGGCCCGGGAACCCCGGAGAGATCAGCTTCATCCGGATCTTAGGATCCATCCGGTTCTCGTTCTTCATGGTGATCAGCATGTCCACCCAGACCGGGCCCATGGCGATCTCGCCCCGGTTCAGCTTGTCCAGGGTGTCATTGTTTCCGGTGGTCAGGGTCACCGGGAGACCCTTCAGTTCCTTAATCGCGGCCGGCCAGCCTGCCTGAGCAGCCTTGTCGTAGGCCCCTTTGGCGTACTGGTCGTACTTGCCCGTCTTCCAGTAGGCCCATCCGGTGACGAAGGCGGTGCCGCTCATGCCGCCCTTGACGCCGTTGTAGCCGAATCTCCTGGGATTCGCCTTGATCCAGGCGACCAGCTCTTCAAACGTGTTGGGTGGGGCCTTGACCATCTCGGGGTTGTAGGCCAGCACCACCTGGCTGTGGAACATGGGCATCACGTAGCCTTCCACGTTGAAGCCCAGGGCGTTCCGGCCGTCTGCTGCCGTCATGAGCTTGTAGGTCGAGATCTCCGGGGCGTACTTGGCCAGCAGGTCGTTCTGGAGCATGTCCGGCATGATGCTCTGGTGGACGATGGCCACGTCCATGTCCCACTTTGCCGCACCGGCATCCTTCTGGCTCTTCAGCTTCTGGAAGATGACCCGGCTGCCTGGATCGCCGGGGCCGCTGCCGACCGCGTTCACCTCGACATTCGGAAACTGCTTCATAAACTCTGGGCCGAAAATGTTCTTCTGCAGCTCGTGCATGTTGGTATCGCCAGCGGTCACCACGTTGAGGACGATCTTCTCTCCCGCTGACGCTGGGTTGGTCAAGCCCAGTGCCAGAATGGCAATCCCGATCATAACCAAGACACCCGACGACTTCACGTACCTCATGGGTTCCTCCCCTTTGTGCCCCTGGCCTCTGGTCCCTCCCCCTGCCCCTGACCGCTGACGTTTCAGCCACCACGCAGCCGCCCGTGGGGACACTCCCGGCCGGCCGCGCGGTTTGTCACGGCGTGGACCCGGAGACCCTGCTCCATGGACGGGCATCACCCGGGTCCCACGGTCTGCGCGAAATCTATCCCCGGCCCCCGCCGGGTGTCAATAGTTTTCGCCCGGCCCTCCCATGCTGCGAGATCAAAAACTGGGCAGGCATGGCCCGAGGCGCCTATGAGATGAGCACCCCCGCTTGGATCTCCCAGGAGGACCGAGTGCTCCTCCCCTCTAAGTCTCTACATGCACGCGACAAACCGTCTGCGAAGGAAGGGAGGTTATCATGGCACAGAAGCTGCTTCCCCGCATTGGACATCTGGCAGGATAGTTTCAACCCGAGGAAGAAGACGCCGCAGACCATGCCGCGCCCAACTGAACGCCAGCAACTCGACCGACGCGTCCTGGAGCTTACGACCCTCTACGAGGTCAGCAAGATCCTGGGCAGCTCGCTGGACTTGGAGAAGGGCCTGCACGGCACCCTCCGGATCCTGAACTCCTTCATGGGCATGCGGAAGGGGACCATCCTCCTCTATGACCCGTTGACCGGAGAGCTGTCCATCCGCCTGGCCATCGGCATGACCCCGGAGGAGATGGCCCGGGGAAAATATCAGCGGGGGGAAGGCATCCTGGGCAAGATCATCAAGCACGGCCTGCCCATGGTCATCCCGGACATCGGGAAGGAGCCCGAGTTCCTGGACCCGACGCGCTCGCGGGGCGACCTGCGCGGCCAGCGGATCGCCTTCCTCGCCGTGCCCATCAAGGCGGGCGGAGAGACCGTGGGGGTCCTCAGCGTGGACCGCCTGTTTACGCAGGAGACCTCCTTCGAGGAGGACGTCCGGGTCCTCACCATCGTGGCCTCCCTGATCGGCCAGACCGTGAGCCTGCACCTGCATGTCATGCGCGAGCGGGAGGGTCTTTTGGAGCAGACCCGAAGCCTGCAGCAAGCCCTCCGCACCCGGTACCGGCTGGACAACATCGTCGGCCAGAGCAAGCGGATGCGCGAGATCTACGAGGCGGTGGAGCAGGTGTCCCAGACGCGAGCCACGGTCCTGCTGCGGGGGGAGAGCGGGACCGGCAAGGAACTCATCGCCCGGGCGATCCATTTCAACTCACCCCGGGCCTCGGGTTCCTTCGTCAAGCTCAACTGCGCCGCCCTGCCCCAGACGCTCTTGGAGAGCGAGCTGTTCGGTCACGAGAAGGGGGCCTTCACGGGGGCCATTGCCGCCAGGAAAGGACGGTTCGAGTTCGCCCACGGCGGCACGCTCTTCCTGGACGAGATCGGCGACATCCCCATGAACGTCCAGGTGAAACTCCTCCGGGTGCTGCAGGAGCGCTGCTTCGAGCGCGTGGGAGGCAACAAGACCATCAGCGTGGACGTGCGGATCATCGCCGCGACCAACCAGGACCTCGAGGCGGCCATCGGCCAGGGGACGTTCCGCGAGGATCTCTACTACCGCTTGAACGTGGTCCCCATTCTGCTGCCATCGCTCCGCGAGCGGCGGGAGGATATCCCCCTGCTGGTCGAGCACTTTCTAGCCAAGGCCAACCGCGAGAACAACCGGAAGGTACGGATCACCGGCCGCGCCCTGCAGGCCATGCTGGCGTACGACTGGCCCGGAAACGTCCGGGAGCTGGAAAATTGCCTGGAGCGCATGGTGGTCCTGGCCCGCCGGGGGCTGGTGCTTCCCGACGATCTCCCCCTGCCCATCGAGACGCCGGTCGAGGGGTCCGGAGGTCGGCCATCCCGGCCCTCGGTAGCCCGAGGCCCTCGCTCTTCCGGTCGATCCCGTGCGCCCGCACTCTCCACCCTCCGCGACGTGGAGCGCGAGCAGATCATCCAGGCCCTGGCGCGGGCCGACGGCGTGCAGGCGCGAGCCGCCGCCCTGCTGGGCATCACGCCGCGGCAGCTCGGCTATCGGCTGCGCAACCACGGGATCGTCCGGGCGTTTCAGGTCGCCGGAGAGACTGTGGCACGGGGGGCGTAGCCGAGGCCACGATCGCCGGGGCCCCGATCGCGCGAGGCACGATCCATGAAAAAGGTGGAATTCATCATCCGCCCGCACAAGCTGGACGAGGTCAAGGAGGCGCTGACCTCTGTCGGGGTTCAAGGCATGACGGTCACAGAGGTCAAGGGCTTCGGCCTCCAGCAGGGCAAGACGGAGATCTATCGAGGAAGCGAGTACACCATCAGCTTCTTGCCAAAGGTGCGCATCGAGACCTTTATCCCCGACAGCCTGCTGGACCGGGTAATCCTCGCGGGGAGCAACGCTGCCAAGACAGGCCGGATTGGCGACGGCAAGATCCTCGTGACCGGCGTTGAGGATGCCCTTCGCATCCGCACGGGCGAGATCGCCGAGGCAGCGATCTAGCAAGTCGAAACCGACATATTCGTTACTTCT
Source organism: uncultured bacterium (assembly GCA_964576535.1). Taxonomy (GTDB): domain Bacteria; phylum Methylomirabilota; class Methylomirabilia; order Methylomirabilales; family 2-02-FULL-66-22; genus 2-02-FULL-66-22. The sequence goes on from CAZNWB010000055.1 coordinate 11,036, forward strand.
GACAAAATTGGCCGAATCCACATGACCCAAATCTCGGAACTCCTGCTCTCCGCATCTGCCAGAAACCCCCGACCAGGGTTGCAGTTATCGCCCCCCGCCTCACCTGTGATCGCCTGCGGCACACCGCTTGCCATTGCCGGGATGACAGGGATGCGGCGATGTGGATTGCCGGCGGTCCACCGAGGCCCCGACGGGGAGAGGAACGGCGAGGAAGATCGGGCCGAGAGGCAAGCAGACCTCCCACCCTCCCCGGCTCATCCCCGGCCGCCCCACGGGCCGCAGCCTGAAGCGCGCTGAGGAACAGTGAGGCCGGAACACCTTTTGCCCAACAGAAGGGAGATGACATGCCGAAAGAGATCTCGGATGCCAAGACGGACCAGTCTCGACGGGAATTCCTCAAGGCTTCCACGCTCGGAATCGCCGGGGCTGGGCTAGCGGGAGGGTTGTCGTTCCCGGCAATCCTTCGGGCTCAGGAGAAGGGGCCGATCAAGGTCGGCGTCCTGCATTCGCTCAGCGGCACCATGGCCATCAGCGAGGCGCCCATCAAGGAAGTGGTGCTGATGGCCATAGAGGAGATTAACAAGGCCGGCGGCGTCATGGGCCGCAAAGTGGAGCCCGTGGTGGAAGACCCGGCGTCCAACTGGGACTTGTTCGCCGAGAAGTCCAAGAAGCTCCTGCTCCAGGACAAGGTGGCCGCCGTCTTCGGCTGCTGGACCTCGGTAAGCCGCAAGTCGGTCCTGCCGGTGTTCGAGCAGAACAACGGCCTCCTTTTCTACCCCGTGCAGTACGAGGGCGAGGAGTGCTCCAAGAACGTCATCTACACCGGCGCCACCATCAACCAGCAGGCCACGCCGGGGGTGGACTACCTGATGAGCCCCGAGGGGGGCAACAGGAAGAAGTTCTACCTGTTGGGCTCGGACTACGTGTACCCGCGGACCACCAACAAGATCCTGCGGCTCTACCTGACCAAGGTGAAGGAGGTCCCCGAGGCCAATATCGCCGAGGAGTACACGCCCTTCCATCACCAGGACTACCAGACGATCATCGGGAAGATCAAAAGCTTCGGGGCGGCGGGGGACGCGGCCGTCATCAACACTATCAACGGCGACAGCAACGTGCCCTTCTTCAAGGAGCTGGCTAACCAGGGCCTCACGGCGGAGCGGGTCCCCGTCATGTCCTACAGCTTCGCCGAGGTGGAGCTGCAGACGCTGGACGTGAAGCCGCTGGTGGGGCACCTGGCCTCCTGGAACTACTACATGTCGCTCAAGACCCCGGAGAACCTGAAGTGGGTGAAGGCCTACAAGGCGTGGTGCGCCGGCCACAGCATCCCGGAGAAGCAGTGCGTCACCGACGATCCGATGATGCACGCCTACCTCCACGTGTACCTCTGGGCCAGGGGCGTGGAGAAGGCGAAGTCCACGGAGGTGGACAAGGTGCTGAAGGCCCTGGAGGGCCTCGAGATCCCAAGCCCGGTCGGGAAGTACAAGGTGGACCCGAAGAACCACCACACCTGGAAGCCGGTGTACATCGGCAAGATCCGGGCGGACGGCCAGTTCGACGTGGTGTGGAAGAGCAAGGGCTGGGTGGCCCCGGAGCCCTGGAGCAAGGTGACCTACGCCAACCGCGGCTGCGACTGGAGCGGGGGCGGGAAGGGGACGTACGACCTCGTCGGTGGGAAGCGCGTGTGGCTCTCCGAGAAAAAGTAACGACCTTCGTCGCCGTCGCCCTCTTGGCGCTGGCGGGACATGCCGCCCCCGGGGGTGCAGCGCCCCCGGCGGGCGGCGGCCCCACGCTCGAGGCGGCCGCCCTCCGGCTGGCCAAGCCCGCCACGCAGGCGGCGGCCATCCTGGCCCTGCAGGAAATGGCCGACCCCGCCGTGGAGCCGCTGCTGCGCGCGCTCAAGGACGGCGCCCTGTATCTGCTCAAGGACCGCGTCGCCGTCCTGGGGGACGACGGCGCGCTGAAAGACCTGCGGGGCCAGCCGATCCTGGACGCTGCCGGGCAGCCGGCGGCGCCCGCGGAGGGGCAGGAGGCCATCGCCCTTGAGGAGGCCCACTTCGGCCTTGTCCAGCGCGCCCTGGAGCGTCTGGCGGTCTTCGGTTCGGATCGAGACGCCCGGAAGTCGGCTGCCTTCAAGCTGGGGACCTCGCGAGATCCTTCGGCGATCCCGTTGCTGGCGAAGGCCATGGAACGGGAGGGGGATCGCGACGTGCAGGCCGTCCTCGAGGAGGCACTCGCGAAGCTCCAGCTCACCGCCCCGGACCCTTCCACGCGCGCGAGCGCCGCTCAATCTCTGGGCCGGCTCAACTCCGAGGCAGCCCTCGCGCAACTCCAGGCCATGCTCCAGCAGGAGACCGATGGAAAGGTCAAACAGACCCTCAAAGCAGCGATCCAGCGCATCGAATCGTTCCTCGTCATCCGGAACGTCGTGGGCTACCTCTTCAATGGCCTAAGCCTGGGCGCCGTGCTGCTGATCATGAGCCTGGGGCTGGCCGTGACCTTCGGGCTCATGGGCATCATCAACATGGCGCACGGGGAGATGCTGATGCTGGGCTCCTACACGGCCTACGTGGTGCAGGAGCTCTTCGCTGCGCATTTCGCATCCCACCAGGACTACTACTTCTTCCTGGCCTTACCGCTCTCATTCGTGGTGGCCGGGCTGGTGGGGCTGGCGCTAGAGGCGGGGATGATCCGGTTTCTGTACGGCCGGCCCCTGGAGACGCTCATCGTCACGTGGGGGATCGGGATGATCTTCCAGCAGTCCGCCCGGCTCTACTTTGGAGACCAGACCAGCGTGAACTCGCCCACGTGGTTCAGGGGAGGTTTGGAGGTGATGGCCGGGCTGATCTTCCCCTACAGCCGGATCTTCATTGTGGCGCTGGCCCTAGCGTGTCTGGCCGGAATCTCTCTTGTGCTTCACCGCTCCTATGCGGGGCTCAAGGTTCGAGCCGTGATGCAGAACCGGGCGATGGCCTCTTGCCTCGGCGTCTCCACCCGGAGGATCGACGCCCTGACCTTTGCCCTGGGGACTGCCCTCGCGGGGGTCGCTGGGTGCGCCCTGAGCTTGATCGGCACGGTAGACCCGGAGGTCGGCAAGACCTACATCGTGGACTCCTTCATGGTCGTAGTCCTGGGCGGCGTCGGAAAGCTCCTGGGGACCGTGATGGCATCCTTCGGCATTGGCCTGTCGAACAAAATCCTGGAGCCGTCCATCGGGGGGACCGCGGCGGCCGTCTACGCCAAGGTGGCCATCCTCGCGATCGTGTTCTGGATCCTCCAGTGGAGGCCGACCGGCCTCTTCCCCGCCAAAGGACGGGCCGCTGAGACCGCGTGAGGCGCGCGGTGGCTCCGACAATCAGCCAGGGGACCCGGAACATCCAACGCCTGGGGATCGGGGTCTTCGCGGCGGTCTTTGTCGTTGTCCTCCCCCTGGCGAATGCCCTGGGCCTGCTCTCGGACTACTACTTGAACCTCTTCGGCAAGTACCTCTCGCTGGCCATCATGGCCCTGGGCATGGACCTTCTCTGGGGCTACGCGGGGATCCTTTGCCTGGGCCAGGCCATCTTTTTCGGGATCGGGGCCTACTCCATCGGGATGTCCATGATGCTGGAGGGAAGCGGCAAAGGCGTGTACGGAGAGCCGGTCCCCGACTTCATGATCTGGAACCAGGTGTACCAGCTCCCCCTCTTTTGGAAGCCCTACAAGCACTTGCTCTTCGCCCTGGGCTCTTCGGTTCTGCTGCCGGCGGCCCTGGCCGCGCTCATCGGCTTCCTGACCTTTCGTCGGCGAGTGCGGGGGACCTACTTTGCCATCCTGACTCAGGCTATCGCCTTTGCCGTGTGGCTGATGCTCAGCCGCAATGAAATGAAGCTGGGAGGCACCAACGGCCTGACCGACTTCAAGTCGATCCTGGGGTTCTCCCTAGGCCACCCTGCGACGCTCCGGACGCTCTACGTTGTCACCGCCGCCCTCCTGCTGGCCTCGTTCCTTCTGTCACGATGGCTCGTCCGCTCGAAAACGGGGCTTGTCCTCCAGGCCATCAGAGATAACGAGCGGCGGCTGGAGTTCCTGGGCTACAATGTCGCCAACTACAAGATCCTCGTTTTCGCCATTTCCGCCGCGCTGGCCGGCCTCTCCGGGCTGCTCTATGCGCCGCAGGTGGGGATCATCACGCCCAGCCAAGTCGGTGTACTCCCCTCGCTGGAGATCGTTATCTGGGTCGCCTTCGGCGGCCGGGGGACGCTCTGGGGAGCACTCCTTGGCGCGATCTCCATCAACTGGCTCCGGAGTGTGTTGACCGCCAGCACCCCGAGGCTCTGGCCGATCATCCTGGGCAGCCTGTTCGTGACCGTCATCCTGCTCTTTCCCCGGGGTCTGGTCGGGTTCGGGACTCGGCTCAGCGCTTTTTTTGCCAGGAGCCGGAACGTCGTCAACCCCGAAGACGTCGCCCCAGCTCCACCCGTGAAAGAACCCTCGTTCTGACCCATGCGCACGCTGCTGTACGTGGATGGCCTCACCGTCTCCTTCGACGGGTTTCTAGCCCTCAGGAGCTTGAATCTTATCCTCGACGAGCATGAGAGGATCCGCCTGCTGATTGGCCCCAACGGCGCCGGGAAAACCACGCTGTTCGACGTCTTGACGGGTCACGTCACGCCGGTCTCCGGCCGGGTCCTCTTCCTTGACCACGTCAATCTGGTGGGCCTGCGCGAACATGAAATCGCCAACCGGGGAGTCATCAGGAAATTTCAGACGCCTTCCGTTTTTCCCCACCACACCGTCTTCGAGAACATGGTGCTCTCCTCCGGCCGCAAGGGATTTCTGTCCACCATCACCTCACGCGCCGCAGCGGTCGAGCAGGACCGGATCGCGGAGGTACTGGAGCAGGTCGGCCTGCTCGAGCACGCGGGCGAGCTGGCCGGGGCCCTCTCCCACGGCCAGCAACAGTGGCTGGAGATAGGCATGCTGCTCGTCCAATCGCCGAGGCTCCTCCTCCTGGACGAACCGGTGGCGGGGATGACCAAGGCCGAAAAGGAGAAGACCGCCGCGCTGCTCGAGACGATCGTCCAGCGAGCGACGGCCACCATCATGCTCATCGAGCACGACATGGAGTTTGTTCGGCAGGTTGCCCGTCGCGGCCACCGGGTGAGCGTGCTCCACGAAGGGACCGTCCTCTCCGAGGGATCCATGGACCGGGTTCAATCGGATGAACGCGTCATCGAAGCGTACCTCGGCCGAGGCGCGGTGAGGACCTAGTCGTTATGCTCACCGTCGAGGGCATCGATGTGTGTTACGGCGAAAGCCGGGTCTTGACCCGCCTGAGCCTCGCCGTGGAAGAGGGTCAGGTGGTCTGCGTCATGGGGAGGAACGGGGTCGGCAAGACCACGCTGCTCAAGACCATTATGGGCCTTCTCGTGCCGCGCCAGGGCAGGATCGTTTTCGGCGGGCACGAGATTACTCGTCAGCCACCCTATGAGCGGGCGCGCCTGGGGATCGGGTATGTCCCCCAGGGGCGGGAGATCTTCCCATCCCTGACGGTCAAAGAAAACCTCGTGATGGGGGCGCGCCGGCGCCAACCGAAGCCGGAGGCGCTGGAATACGTCTTCTCGCTCTTCCCTGCCCTCCCCGGGATGCTGGGCAAACGGGGCGGAGATCTCAGTGGAGGACAGCAGCAGCAACTGGCCATCGCGCGCGCCCTGATCTCGCACCCCAAGCTCCTCATCCTGGACGAACCCACCGAGGGGATCCAGCCCTCCATCGTCGAGGAGATCGCGGCCGTCCTCCACCGGATCCGGCAGGAAGGGCAACAGTCGATTCTCCTGGTGGAGCAGTACCTCGAGTTCGCGCGCGCCATTTGTGACCGCTTCTGCGTCATCGACCGCGGCGTTGTGGCCCTAGAGGGCCAACGCGAAGAGTTCCGCATGGATGAGGTGATGCGTTTGCTGAGCGTGTAATTGGGGGAACGATGCCCTTCAGACGGTGGGGCGCTCTGGAGAATTCGCCTTGTGGTTGGCAGACGGGTTGATGTACAAAGGGGGCGGGCCATGCACCTGACGCCAAGGGAACAAGAAAAGCTAATGATCTTCACCGCGGCGGAAGTCGCCCGACGCCGACGCGCGCGGGGCTTGAAGCTCAACTACCCCGAGGCGGTGGCGTTCATCACGGCCGAGATCATGGAGGGGGCGCGGGACGGGAAGTCGGTGCCCGCCCTGATGCAGGCCGGGACACACATCCTCACGCGAGAGGACGTCATGGAGGGCGTGCCCGAGATGATCGAGGAGGTCCAGGTCGAGGCCACATTCCCGGACGGGACCAAGCTGGTCACCGTCCACACCCCGATCCCGTAGTCCCATATTTCTTGAAGATTTGTCCTGTTTGGTTCCGGCGAGGCCGGGTTAGGGAGACAGTCATGATACCGGGGGAGATTCTCACCGCACTCTCTGACATCGTCGCGAACGCGGGACGTCGGACCTGTGAGATCCTGGTCGCCAACACCGGCGACCGCCCGGTCCAGGTCGGGGCCCACTATCATTTTTTCGAGGTGAACAAGGCCCTCCGATTTGACCGGGAAAAGGCCTTTGGGATGCGCCTCAACATCCCGTCGGGCACCACCATGCGATTTGAACCAGGGGACGAGCGTCGGGTGACCCTTGTGGAGTTTCGCGGAAGGAAGATCGTCCGCGGATTGAACGCACTGACCGATGGGGACCTCACCTCGCCCGAGGTCCGCGCGAAGGCGATGGCGCAGGCCAAGGCTCGACAGTTCAAAGGAGCGGCGGAATGAGCCTCATCATTGACCGGAGAAGCTACGCGGCGATGTTCGGACCCACGGCGGGGGATCGGGTCCGCCTGGCCGATACCGATCTGATCATCGAGGTGGAGAAGGACTATGCGGTCTACGGGGACGAGACCCGTTACGGACCGGGGAAGGTGCTGCGGGACGGGCTGGGCCAGGCCCCTGACGCGACGCGGGAGGGCGGTGCCCTCGACCTCGTGATCACCAATGCCCTCATCGTAGACCATTGGGGTATTGTCAAGGCAGATATCGGGATCCGCGATGGAAAGATCGTCGGCATCGGCAAGGCGGGCAATCCGAACATCATGGAGGGGGTCTCGCCCACCATGGTGGTCGGCGCCTCCACCGAGGCGCTTGCGGGCGAGGGCCTCATCGCCACGGCGGGAGGGATCGATTGCCACGTCCACTACATCTGCCCGCAGCAGGTGACTGAGGCCTTCGGCTCCGGCATCACCACCATGATCGGCGGCGGCACCGGCCCGGCCACCGGGACCAACGCCACCACCTGTACCCCGGGGGCCTGGAACATCCATCGGATGCTGGAGGCCGCGGAGGAGTACCCGATGAACTTCGGGTTCCAGGGCAAGGGGAACTCCTCTCTCCCGCAGTCGCTGCGGGAGCAGGCCGAGGCGGGCGCCATGGGGTTCAAGCTGCACGAGGACTGGGGCACCACCCCCGCCGCCATTGACTGCTGCCTTCGGGTGGCCGATGAGTACGACATTCAGGTGACCATCCACACGGACACGCTGAACGAGACCGGCTTCGTGGAAGACACCATCGCCGCCATCGCCGGGCGGACGATCCACGCCTACCATGTGGAGGGGGCAGGCGGCGGCCACGCCCCCGACATCATCAAGATCGTTTCGTATCCGCATGTTCTCACCTCCTCCACAAACCCGACGATGCCCTACACCGTCAATACCGTGCAAGAACACCTGGATATGCTGATGGTGTGTCACCACCTGGATCCCCGAATCCCCGAGGATATCGCGCAGGCCGAGGCCCGGATCCGCGCCGAGACCATCGCGGCCGAGGACATCCTTCACGACCTGGGCGCCGTGAGCATGATCGGATCGGACTCGCAGGCGATGGGCCGGGTCAGCGAAACCATCATCCGAACCTGGCAGACGGCGGATAAGATGAAGCGACAGCGGGGGCGCCTCCCCGAGGAACGGGGGGACAACGATAACGCCCGGGTGAAGCGGTACGTCGCCAAGTACACGATCAACCCGGCCATCGCGCACGGGATCTCAGAGCACATCGGCTCCCTCGAGGTCGGCAAGCTGGCCGACATCGTGCTCTGGAAGCCGAAATTCTTTGGGGTGAAGCCCGAGATGATCATCAAGGGAGGGTTCATCGCCTATACGGCCATGGGTGATCCCGGTTCCACGATCCCGACCCCGCAACCGATCATCGGGCGGTACATGTGGGGCGGAATGGGTCGCGCCAAGCAGTCGACCTCCGTCTCCTTCGTTTCCCGGGCGGCCTATCAGGCCGGCATCCACAAAAAGCTTGGCCTTGGAAAGCAGGTGATTCCCGTGCGGAACTGTCGGACGCTCGGCAAGAAAGACATGATCCACAACACGGCCCTCCCCAAGGTGGAGGTAGACCCTGAGACCTACGAGGTCCGTGCAGATGGGCAGCTCCTCACCTGCGAGCCGGCCCGTGTGCTGCCCATGGCGCAGCGGTATTTCCTCTTTTAGGCCATGATCGTCGTCGAAGCGATCCTGGGTAACGTTGGCGAGGACGCGCGCCTCGGTGATCTCGAGCGGCGGTGGCAGGCGACGGGGCGCGCGGAAACGGTCGAGCTCACGCCGGCGGAAGCCCAGAAGGGTCGGCTCCGGACCGTCACGGACAGGGGCACCCCCCTCGGGATGAGCCTCGGGCGGGGCACCATCGTGCGAGATGGAGATGTGCTGTACCTGGACGAGTCGGAGGGGAGGATGATCGTGGCCCGGCTCAAGCCCGAGGAGGTTCTGATGATCACCGTGAAGCCCACCGGCTCCGCGGCTGACCTTCTCCGTGTCGCCCTCCAGCTCGGCCATGTCCTGGGCAACCAGCACTGGCCAGTTAAGATCGAAGGGATGTCGGTGTTTGTCCCGGTCTCTGTGGACACAAGGGTGATGGAAACGGTCCTGAAGACCTACAACCTGCAAGGGATCGAGTATCGATTTGAACGGGGGAGCGTCGGGGCCATCTCGAGGGTGGTCCCGCACGAACATCCTCATCCCCATGAGCATCACCCCTGAGCCGGCCCCTGCTTTCGATATGGCGTTTCTCAGCGCCCTTCAGTTGTCCGATACTTTCTTTCCCACGGGCCGGTATACCCTGTCCCACGGGTTCGAGGCGTTTGTCCAGGCCGGGTTGGTCTCGAAAGCGGAAGTCGAGGCGCTTCTCCGGGACTACCTGGAGAATGTCCTGGGCCCCGCCGATGGGGTGGCTCTCTCCCACGCGCATCGCGCCACCGAGGGACGGGACCTCGGGCGCCTCATGGAGATCGACCGCCGGCTCTTCGCTCTGAAGCTGGTCAGGGAGGGCCGCGAAGCCTCGCGCAGAGTCGGCAAGCGCATCCTCACCACGGCTGTCAAGCTCAGCCCCGATCCCCTGCTGAAAGACTACTTGGCCGCGGTCGGTGCCGGCGCTTGCCCGGGGAATGCGGCGGTGGCCCTCGGGGCGGTGGCGGCCGCCCTCGGTATCGCGCGGAGGGAGGCCATGCTGATCGAGCTCTACACGTTTACCGCGAGCGTCCTGGGGGCCGCCATGCGCCTGATCCGACTGGACCACGAAGAGGCCCAACTCATCCTGGGCGGGCTCAGGCACTTTATGGTCCGCGTGGTTCAGGAAAACATTGACAAGAGTCTCCAGGAGATGCGCGCCTTCGCTCCCCTCATCGACATCATGGGGGCGGTGCACGAGCGAGCCCGCGTGCGGTTGTTCATCAGTTGAGGAGGACGAGAGTGGCGAAGCGGATTCCCCGCATTGGCGTCGGTGGCCCGGTCGGATCGGGGAAGACGGCCCTCATCGAGAGCGTCGTGCCGCCGTTGATCGCCGACGGGTACAAGATCATCATCGTGACCAACGACATTGTGACCGTGGAGGATGCCCTGCACGTGAAGCGGACCCTCGCCGGGGTCCTGGACCCGGAGCGGGTCCTGGGGGTGGAGACGGGGGCCTGCCCCCACACCGCCGTCCGCGAAGACCCGACGATGAACCTCGCATTCCTCGAAGAGATGGAGGCCCGCTTCCCGGATACGGACCTGCTCTTTCTGGAAAGCGGCGGGGACAATCTGACCCTCACCTTCAGCCCGGCCCTCGTGGACTACTTCATCTACGTCATCGACGTGGCGGCCGGGGAGAAGATCCCCCGGAAGAACGGTCCGGGCATCACCCAATCCGATCTCCTGGTGATCAACAAGGTGGACCTCGCACCTCACGTGGGAGCCAGCCTGGAGGTCATGGCGAGGGATTCGCGCGCGATGCGGGACGCCAAGCCGTTCCTGTTCACCAACTGCATGACGCACGCCGGCATCGATGATGTCGTGGCCCTCATCAAGCGCGAGGTCCTTTTCGAAGAGGTGGCGCCGAAGGGTCGGAAGTAAGCGCCTGGTGAGCATGGAGGGTTGCCTCAAACTGGAATTCGCGTCCCGGGACGGCGTGACCGAGATCGTGGACCGGTTTCAGCAGGCGCCGCTGCAAGTCCAAAGGGTTCTCTACCCAGACTCGGCCCTCCCGGGCATGGCCTGGGTGTACGTCGTCTCCGTCGCCGGTGGGATCGTTCAGGGGGACCGGCTCCAGACCGAGATTGTCGCCAGGGACGGCGCACAAGTCCACCTGACCACGCCAGCCGCGACGAAGATCTACCGATCGCCGGCATGTCCCGCCTCCCATCTCCTGAAGATTCAGGCCGGGGCGGGGACTTACGTCGAATACCTCCCCGGCCCGGTCATTCCCTTTCGTGGCGCCCGCTTCGTCGAGGAGGTAACCCTGGTCGCCCACCCAATGGCGACGCTGGTGTTTGGCGGCATTCTGAGCCCCGGCCGGGTGGCGATGGGCGAGTCCCACGCCTACGACCTCTACTCCTCGCGCGTCACGGCAGAGGGAGAGGACGGCGTCCTGCAATTTCTCGACTTCATGCATCTGACTCCGGCCACCATCACCCCGAAGCGGCCCGGGCTTCTCGGCAAGTTTGATGTCTTGGGCGTCCTCCACCTTCTGACCGGGAGGGTTCCCGCGCGGGAGCTCAGCGACCGCCTCCACGGTCTCCTGCAGGAGCAGGGAGAGATCCTGGCCGGTTCCAGCGAACTGCCTTTCGGACGGGGCGTCACCGTAAGGATCTTAGGCTGGCGCGTGGAACCGGTTGTCGCCGCCCTCCAGGCGGCTTTTGCTGCGGCCCGCGCAACGATCCTGGGGTTCCCGCCTAACAATTGAGCACCGCCAGGCCGTTGCCCATGGGGCAGTCACATGGCCGCGCGGCTCCTGGGGATCAACCGAAACACGCTCCGCAAGCGGCTCCGTCTG
>CAZNWB010000056.1:0-3251 GCA_964576535.1 uncultured bacterium
CTCATCATCTCGGGCCCTTCGGAGGAGTCCACGGACAAGTACTACGTCATCGACCGGATCATCCCCCGGCTCAAGCGGGCGGCCACCATCACCAGCGGGAAGCTCCACGAGATCGAGGCCACGACCACCGGGGATTTCATCGTGGATGAGAAGGCCCGGACCGTGGCTCTCACCGAGAGCGGCGTGCTGACTGTGGAAAAGCTCCTGGGGGTGAAGAATCTCTACGAGCCGGCCAACATCGACCTGGTCCACCACGTCCAGCAGGGCCTGCGGGCCCACAGCCTGTACAAGCGGGACGTGGACTACGTGGTCAAGGACGGCGACGTCATCATCGTGGACGAGTTCACCGGCCGCCTGATGCCGGGGCGCCGGTGGAGCGACGGGCTGCACCAGGCCGTGGAGGCGAGGGAGAAGCTGAAGATCCAGCGGGAGAACCAGACGCTGGCCTCCATCACGATCCAGAACTACTTCCGCATGTACGGCAAGCTGGCGGGCATGACCGGGACGGCCGACACCGAGGCGGCGGAGTTCGCCCAGATCTACAACCTGGACGTGATGGTGATCCCGACCAACCAGCCGCTCATCCGCACGAACTACAACGACGTGGTCTACAAGACCCAGCGGGAAAAGCTGAATGCGGTGGCCGACGAGATCGGGGAGCTGCACACGCTCGGCCGGCCGGTCCTGGTGGGCACGACCTCCATCGAGAAGTCCGAGGTCCTCGCGGCATTGCTCAAGCGGCGGGGGATCCCCCACCAGATCCTGAACGCCAAGCCCATGTACGCCGAGCGTGAGGCGGAGATCGTGGCCCAGGCCGGACGCCTCAAGGCGGTGACGATCTCCACCAACATGGCCGGGCGCGGGACGGACATCCTCCTGGGCGGGACCCCGAAGTTCCTGGCGACCGATCTCGTCCGCCGGGGGCAGGTGAGCCGGGACGGGCTGGACCCGGCCGAGTACGACGGGGTCCTGGCGGAGGTCCGGGACATGCAAAGGTACGGTCTCCTGGAGACCGATGACCCCGAGAGCTATGCGCTGGCCCTGGGGCGGGTCCGCAAGGAGACCGAAGCGGAACACCAGAAGGTGGTCGAGCTGGACGGGCTGCACATCCTGGCGACGGAACGCCACGAGGCCCGGCGGATCGACAACCAGCTCCGCGGACGGGCGGGTCGCCAAGGCGATCCGGGGTCTTCCCGTTTCTACCTGTCGCTGGAGGATGACCTGCTGCGCCTCTTCGCCCAGGAGCGCATCGCCAAGATCATGGACAAGCTGGGCATGCAGGAGGGGGAGCCCATCGAGCACCCCTGGGTGACCCGCGCCATCGAGACCGCCCAGAAGCGGGTGGAGGCCCACAACTTCGAGATCCGCAAGCACCTCCTCGAGTACGACGACGTGATGAACACGCAGCGCAAGATCATCTACAGCGAGCGCCGCAAGCTCCTGGAAGGGGAGGACATCCGGGAGGTCGTCGAGGGGATGATCGAGGAGGTCCTGGACGGCCTGCTGGAGCTGTACACCAGCGAGGACACGTATCCGGAGGAGTGGGACATGGGGGGGCTGGCGGAGGCGCTGAAGCGCCAGTTCGACCTCCAGGTCTCCTGGACCAAGGAGGAGAAGGAGGCGCTCACCCGGACCCTGCTCAAGGACGATCTGCTCCAGAAGATCCAGGGGGCCTACCGGGCCAGGGAGGCGCAGGTTGGCACGGACATGATGCGCTACCTGGAACGGATGATCTTTCTCCAGGTCGTGGACGGGGCCTGGAAGGACCACCTCCTGGCCATGGACCATCTGAAGGAGGGGATCGGCCTCCGGGGCTACGGCCAAAAGGATCCGTTGATCGAGTACAAGCGCGAGGGCTTCGAGATGTTCGAGGCCATGGAGGCGCGTGTCGCCAAGGACGCCATCGAGTACCTGATGAAGGTCCAGGTGGCGGTCGAGCCGGAGCGGGTCGCCCAGGCCGCCGACCTCTCGGAGCTGCCCCTCACGCCGCCCGGCGATGGGCGCCGCCGCCGCGAGCGGGAGCTGACCCCTACCCGCAGCCTGCGGCCGGCCGCCGCGCCTGCCATGACGGCTGCCCCCCGAGCCAAAGTCGGCCGCAACGACCCCTGCCCCTGCGGCAGCGGCAAGAAATACAAGAAATGCTGCGGGCAGTGATGGAGACTTGGACAAATCCAGGAGCGCGATCGGCTGCAGATGCTCATGCGTGAGGAGGGCAGCGGATGCCCGGGAGTTCCAGGTTTTCTGGCGAATCCTGTGCGGGGGGAACGAGCGGTTCCCCCCGTTTCGTTTTTTCTGGCGTGTTCGGGATCAGGGCGTGAACGGTAGGGTGGGGAGACGCGAGGAGGGGGCATGCTGACCGTTGCGGGAATTCAACTGGCCTGCGGGGTGGACCGGGAAGAGAATTTCGCCAAGGCGCTGGACCTCGCCCGGATTGCGGTGGAGCGGGGGGCCAGGATCGTCTGCTTCGCCGAGTGTTTTGCCTGGCCCTGGTTTCCACGCAAGGCGGTGGAGGCCAACCGCACGCTGGCGGAACCCGCCTCCGGCCCCATGGTGCGCTCCCTCCAGCTCTTCGCCGAGCAGCGGGACGTGGTGGTTCTGGCCCCGATCTTCGAGGCGGGGGACGACGCGGCCCACTACAATTCGACGGTGGTGATCGACGCCGGCGGGCCCATCCTGGGGACTTACCGGAAGAACCACATTCCCGACCTTCCCAACTACGAGGAGCGGTTCTATTTCCGGCCGGGGAATCTCGGGTTCCCCGTGTTTCGGACCCGCCACGCCACGGTGGGGATCCAGACCTGCTGGGACAACTTCTTCCCGGAGGGCGCGAGGGCCGTGGCCCTCAAGGGTGCCCAGATCATCTTCTGCCCGACCGCCTGCTCGACGCCGACCGGCGTCTCCAAGTGGGAGCGGGCCATCGTCGGCCACGCGGTCTACAACTCCCTGTTCGCGTTCCGCGTGAACCGGGTCGGCACCGAGGGATCCATGACGTTTTACGGGAAGAGTTTCTGCGTGGACCCCAACGGCGATTTCGTGACGGAGCCGGCCGGGGCGGACGAGGGCGTGGTCCTGGCAGACGTGGACCTGGACCGGATCAAGCTGGTCCGCGACGACTGGACGTTCTTCCCCGACCGGCGGCCGGGGATCTACAAGGACCTCGTATAGCCATCAGCAATCAGCCATCAGCGCTCAGCTTCAGGCTGACGGCTGAAAGCTGCCTTCTGCGACCTGCCTCCTGCTTTCTGCCTCCT
>CAZNWB010000056.1:3351-21048 GCA_964576535.1 uncultured bacterium
CTGCCTCCTTCTTTCTGCCAGCTGCCTACTGTGGGCGAGGGATCGCCTCCTTGATCTCCGCTGAGGCCTTCTGGGCGGAATCCACCAGCCACGTCACCTCGTTGCCGCACGCCATGAAGCGCATGCCCTTCTGAATCCACTGCTTCGCCGAAGGCACGTCGAAGGTGTGGACGCCGCACGGCATGTTGACTCGTCGGCAGGTCTCCAGGGCGCGCTCGACGTATTTCACGACTTCGGGATGCCCGGCATCGCCGGGGATGCCCAGGGTCTGCGAGAGATCATTCGGGCCGATGAAGACGGCATCCACGCCGGGCACGGAGATCAGCTGATCCAGGCGCTCCACGGCGCTCTTGGACTCGATCTGAAGGACAATCATCGTCTCCTGGTTCAGCCGGGCGGTCAGCTCCCCACCCTTGTACCGCCCCCAGGAGGTGTGAACGTTCCGCGTGGACATCCCCCGCTGGCCCATGGGGAAATACTTCGTGGCCTGGATGATGGCCTCGACCTCGTCCTTGGTCTCGGTTTGCGGGCAGAGGAGTCCGGTGGCGCCCAGGTCCAGGGTCTGATACAGCCGCTGCGGCTCGTGGATGCTGGGGACCCGCACGATCGTCGGCAGTTCCACGCCGCGCGCGGCGATGCAGAAATCCGCCAGGCTTTCCGGGGAGAAGCTGCCGTGCTCACAGTCCACGAAGACGAAATCCCAGCCGGCGTTCTTCATCATCACGGCCACGGCCGGCAGCCGGAGGTGGACGACCATCGTGCCGATCACAACGCCACCGGCTTTCAGCGTCTTCTTTAATGGATTTTCCAAGATCATGGCAGCCTCCGTGGGAGAGCAGAGAGTCGCGAGCCGCGAGCCGAGCGGGTCCCTCCGCCTTACGTTTCACGTCATACGTTTTCGTGATTCAGGGTAACGCAGCGCAGCGAGAAGGCAAGAGAAAAGGAGGAAAGAGCCGGTCAGCCGCCCATCAGGATGGGGTGTAGCTCGACGAACTGACCATCCTTAGGAGTGTAGCTCAGGTATTCCCGGTCGCCATTGATAGAGGCGATGCCGAACTCCATCTCGGGCAGCTCTGCGAGCCGGATCAGATCCAGGATGGTGGCATCCTCCGGGCCGTGCACCTCGACCACATCCGAGGGCAGCTTGTAGTAGCGCAGGAAACTCCGCGGGATCTTGAGCACGACCGTCTTGCGGCTCACGCGAAGACCACCTCTTTCTCTTCGGAGAGATCCAGGGCGGATAGCGTCTCGGCCGTCGGCTGCCCGTCGGCCGTCCATCCCCGGATCTCGTAATACTCGTCCATCATCTTCCGGAAGGCCTCGGGCGGGATGTTGGGCATGTCCGCGCCCCGCTTCTGCAAGGTGAGGATCCGGTGGGGCATCTGGTCATCCTTGCGGGTCACCCCGAGGCGCGTGTTGTAGAGCCGCTTCAGGGTGAAGATCCGATCGCCCGCCTGCATGAGGTCCTCCCACGTCCATCGCCACCCCGTCAGGTGGTTCAGCGCCTCTGTGAGAGGCGTGGGGCTGAAGGCTCGCGCGTAGAACTTGCACATCCCCAGCCCGTTGTACACCGCCATCAGGTTGTGCATGCGGGCGGCCAGTAGGGCCTTGCCCTCGGTGACCCGCGGGTTCAGCTTGGCGTTGTAGCCGAACTCGGGCATGGGCACGCCGGTCTCGACGATGAAGGGCAACCCCTCCAGGTGGCAGGCACCCCGCGCCCCCGCAGCGTAATTGACGGACATGGACCAGAAGGCCCGCGGGTCGTGCATGGGAAACTCCAGGCCCTTGACCGTGACCGTGAGCTTCTCGGCATCCCCCCCGATCTTCCGCGCGGCCGCGAGAGACCCATCCGCCAGCAGATCCCCGAGGTGTTTCCGGAATGCCACCTGCTCCACCATGGCGAGGATGGCCTCGCTATTCCCCCACGCGAGGTTCACGCCCCCGGTGTCCCGTGCGGAGATGAGACCACGCTCGAAGGCCTCGATGGCAAAGGCGATGCTGTTGCCGGTGGAGATGGTATCCAGGCCGTAGCGGTTGCACAGCTCGTTGGCCCGGATCACCGAGGGGAGGTCGTCGTTCAGGAGCATGGCGCCAAAGGAGCCCAGGGTCTCGTACTCCGGGTTGTGGCCCACGTTGGTGCGGACGCCGTTGCCGTCCTCGATCGTGACGTGCTGCCAGCAGTGGATGGGGCAACCAGAACAGGAGCTGGACTTGACCGCATACTTCTGGTGGATGGTCTTGCCGCTGATCCGAGCCGCGCCATTGGTCCAGTGCCCGTCCTGGAAGTTCTTGATGGGCAGGCCACCCCGCTCCTCGTGGACCTCGATGCTGCCCGAGGTGCCATAGACGGTGAACATCCCGAACTTGGGCGGGACGTCGTTGGTTTTCTGGAGGGCCCAACCCATGAGGCCCGCCGGATTGTATGCCGGGACGCCCCGGGTGCCCCGGACGACGATGGCTTTGAGCTTCTTCGCCCCCATCACGGCGCCCATCCCGGTGCGTCCGGCCGCGCGGGCGTGGCGCCCCTCGACCATCACCGCGGCGATGCGAACCAGGTTCTCGCCCGCCTGCCCGATGGCAGCCACCTTGGCCTTGGGATCGGTGTCGGCCAGCAGGAGATCGTTGGCGTCGTAGGTGTCCTGGCCCCACAGCGTTTCGGCCGGCCGGATCTCCACGTCGTCGTCATTGATCCAGAGATACACCGGGCTCGTGGCCGCCCCGCGGATCACGAGGGCGTCATACCCGGTGCAGCGGAACTCGGCGCCCCAGGTCCCGCCCACGGTGGCTTCGCCCCAGAGCCCGGAGAGGGGAGAGCGAGAAACAAATGACGTCCGGGTCCCGCCCGGGATCGTCGTGCCCGTGAAAAAGCCCGGGACGATCACCAGGGGATTCCTCGGGTGGAACGGATCCACCCGATGGTCGCCTAGGTCCATCAACAGGCGGGCGCCCAGTCCGCTGCCCATGAGGTATTTCTGATAGAGGTCATCCGGCAGGGTGTGTTGCTCAACCTTCCGCGACGTCAGGTCCACCAGCAAGATCCTGCCGGTATGCCCTCTTTTTCGTTTCGTTCCTGCCATGCTTGCTCCTTTCCGGCCGGCAGAGGCGAATACCAGAGAAAGACGACCATTATGATGCCGCACCAGAAACGGTCGTGCAAGGGAAAAGGCGAAGCCGTCTTGCGAGGAGGTTCCCATCCGGCCGGCTTTGATGGAGCCTGGTTGGACACATTTGAGGTGGAGTGGACTGATGTTTCCACCAGGCGGTTGGGGAGGTGGGTCGCAGGATGAGGAGTGGATTACCATGGCATGGGAGCTGGCCGGTGGGACCTCGGCTACTGCGCGGCGGGGCGGAATTCGAAGTCGAGGCGAGGCTGGCCCGGGGGGTCCCGCGGCGCGAAGACCAGGCGAAGGCTCTTGTATCCCGAAGCGGGTAGCGGGAGATAGACGAAACCCCTCACCTCGGCGCCCGGCTGGATCGGCCCGTCTGCAATCGCCTGGGGAATGATGTCTCGCGTATCCGTCCCATAGCCTCCGAAGACGGCCCCCAGCCCCAGCCCGAAAGCGGTGGAGCTCCCCCCGCTTCCGGTGGAGCCCCCGACCCCTACGGAGGGATACAGGACGGTTCCAGAGCCAGAGCCTCCCATGATCGCGACCACTTCAGTGGGAACCAAGGGGAGGTACTGGCGGTTCGCATCGTCCAAGAGGGAGAAGTCGGTCCGGGCGATGGCCACCGGGGCCGTGCCGGTGTTCCTTAGGATGACGAGGAAGGGCAGGACGTACCCCGTCAGGGAGCTAGGGCGGCCTTGCCAGGCGTTGGCCTCAACGGAAACCCGGAGTCCCGGCGCCTCTTGCACGATGGCCCCGGTGCCGATTGGCGTCGCCGGCTGAAGCGTCGGGCCGCCGCAGGCATTGAATCCCACCAGGACCATTGCCAGAAGGCCGAATGCCAGGAGAAGATGTCCGCCTTTTCCCTTGACACTGTGCGGGGGGCCGAGTACGTTCATCGCCGCCGTGATCGTCTCCTGGCGGTCCAGAGCAATCCGTCCCCCAGCATTGCGCCTCAAGGTCCCGTGCGCCGCGTGATCTGTCTTGTTTCCTCGGACCATCATCATGGCTGAACTCATCCCCTTCCGGGCCTTACGCTACAACCCGCAGTTCGTCCCCGACCTCAAGCTCGTGGTCGCACCGCCCTACGACGTGATCTCGCCAGAGGCCCAGGGGCGGTACCACGCCCGGCATCCCCACAACGTCGTTCGCCTGATCCTGGCCAGAGAGGGAGGGGAAGACGCCTCCGGGCGGGATCGGTACGAGCGGGCCGCCCGGACCTTCACCGCCTGGCAGGCCGACGGCGTCCTGCGACGCGATCCGGAGGCCGGCATCTATCTCTACGAGCAGGAATTCTCCCTGGGGGAGGGACATCGGATCAGGCGGCGGGGTTTCATGGCGTTGACGCGCCTGGCCGGTTACGAGGAGAAAATCGTCTTCCCCCACGAGCGCACCTTTGCCAAGTACCGGGAGGACCGGTTGCGCCTGATGCGCGCGTGCCCCGCGAACCTGGAGCCCATCCTCTGCTTCTACCCTGGACCGGACGGATCCGTCCGGGCCCTCCTGGATCGCTGGATGGAAACCGATCCCCAGGTCCAGCTCGTGGACGAGGACGGCATCCACCATCGGCTGTGGATGCTCAAGGAGGCGTCCGCCGTGGCGACCTGCGTGGAGGCCCTTCGGGATCGGCCGGTCATCATTGCGGATGGCCACCACCGGTACGAGACGGCCCTGAACTTCCGGGACGAGCGCCGCGCCGAAGACACCGCCCGTCCCGAGGTGCAGAGGCGCCGTCCGCACAATTCTGTCCTTACCTGCCTCGTCAGTGCAGAGGATCCGGGCCTTGTCGTCCTGCCGACCCATCGCGTGATCCGGCAGCGACCAGCCCGGGAAGGCACGGCGTTGCGTGAGGCGCTTATCCAGCACTTCCTGGTAGAGACGGTGTCCCTGGACGCGGGCAATCCGGTGATGTCGCTTCGGATCGTGCTGGCCGACCTCTCGCGGCGCCGCCGCGAGGCGGTGGTCTTTGGCCTGTACGCGGGGGGCCAGGAGGCGCTGACGTTGCAGCTCAGGAACTCGGCCGTCATTGACGGCCTCGTGGCGGCCGGCCATTCGCCGGAGTACGCGCGGCTGGATGTGGTCATCCTGCATCGGCTGGTGATGGAGCAGATTCTGGGCATCCAGCCGACGGGTCAGGCAGACGACAGCATCTCCTACATCCGGGACGAGGCGCAGGCCCTGGCGGCCGTGGCCTCGGGAGAGGCTCACGTGGCCTTGTTCCAGAATCCGCCACGCGTGGAGCAGGTGCAGGCGGTGGCCATGGCCGGCGAACGGATGCCCCAGAAATCCACCTTCTTTTACCCCAAGCTCCTCAGCGGCCTGGTCATCAATCCGCTGGACCCCGGGGAACTGATTCCCTGAATCGCAGCCGTCCTACCCGCGCAGGACAGATGGACCGCTAGCCCTCAGTCTTGTGAGGCGCTCCGGACGATTCCCTCGAGTTCGCCCGGCTGGTGCCGGGAACGTTCGCCCGCGCCCGAGAGCGGCACCGTGGGAAGGAGCCTGCGCAGTTCTTCGATTGTTCGCTCCAGCTCTGCGACGCGCTCCGCCAGGGATTGCAGGGTCCGCGCCACCGGATCCGGCAGGTCGGTCATGTTCAGGTCAATCTTCTGCTCGACCTTCCGCCCGTCCCGGTGGGTGATGCGGCCGGGGATGCCCACGACCACGGAGTTGGGCGGCACCTCCTTCACCACGACGGAGCCGGAGCCTATCCGGCTGTTCTCCCCCACGGTGAACGGTCCCAGCACCTTGGCCCCAGAGCCGATGACGACGTTGCTACCGATGGTGGGGTGGCGCTTGACTTTCTCCAGGCTCGTTCCCCCCAGGGTGACTCCCTGGTAGATGGTCACGTTCTCCCCGACCTCGGCCGTCTCGCCGATCACCACGCCCATGCCATGGTCAATGAACAGCCCGGGTCCCAGCCGGGCGCCGGGGTGGATCTCGATGCCAGTGAGAAACCGGCTCACGTGGGAGGTGAACCGTCCGAGGAACTTTAGCCGGTGGGTCCAGCACCAGTGGGCCAGGCGGTGGAACCAGACGGCATGCAGGCCGGGGTAGCAGAAGAGGACTTCGAGGCGGCTGCGGGCCGCGGGGTCGCGTTCGAAGACAGAGCGAATATCACGCCGAAGCGTCTGCAACATCTCCCCCCTCGATTCCGAGGACCGATCCCGCTAGGCCCGCGCGGAGATGCAGGCGTTCAACTCCTGCAGCAGTTGCTGGGTGTCCAGCCCGTGCACGACGGCCCCATGCTCCACGTTGTCGTACTGGGCCGCTGAGCACCCCACGCACACCACAGCATGCCGGGTGAAGACCTGAATCGTCTCCGGGAACTGCTGAACGACCTCCTCGATGGTCATGTCCTTGGTGATCCGCATCTCCCGCTCCTCCATTATCCCCGTCCCATCCGGGACGCCCGCAGGAGGTACCCGACGGTGTTTCGGACGAACAGGTCGCGGTTCCGCATGCCGGCAAAGTCGTTCAGGTCAAACGCGATGCCGATGACGCGCCCGGCGCCCACGCCGATTTCGGCAATCAAGGGGTAAGGGAACGATCCGCCGCCCCTCCCTGTGGCGCGCCCGGCCGCGGACCCCCCGCCGGCCGCCTGGAGAATTTCCGAGGCGTCCGGGCGGGGGTTCATGTCATTCACGGCTCCAACGGTGAGGAACTCGACACCCGCCATCATGGGATGCCCGGGCTGTATGGGGACAGGCGGGCGGAAGGGTGTGGGCCGCCAGTCGCTGGGCGTTCGGATTTCGAAAGGAATGATGGGGGCGACGGCCTGGTACCCTCCGCTCCCGAACGATTGCGGACCGCCCGTGATGAGTACCGCCCCACCGTTGGTCACGTATTCGACGAGGCCCTGCTGAACGGGTCCGGGGAGCGCGGTATAGGCCACATTCGCCAGGACGATGACGGCGAAGTCCTTGAGCTGGAACTGCCCCATGTCCTGCTTTACCGCGGCGCCCGTGGCCGCCTGGATATCGGCAGCGTTCAGTAAGCCGGTGTTGCCCAAGGCCAGGATCATCGGGGACGATGGGCGGGGGGCCTGGGCGCCCGCCGGAGAGGGTAGGCAGCCCAAGGTCAGCATTAGACCAAGAATCAGGGCGAGTCGTACGCGCATCCCGCATTTCCTCCTGTCCGCCCACTCTGGTCGGAGACTATACACGTCTGATCCGGGGAAGTAAACCCCGATCCGATATCCCCAGGAGAGCCGATGCCGTGGGAAGGGGCCCCCAGAAAGCTCGCGCGGATTATCCCCAGGATACTTGGCCCCATGTCTCTTTCGGATCGGGGTAAAGTCAGGGAGCGCTTGGCAGTCAGACGATTGCCTGCGTCCTCCTATTCGGGAGGAATCGCCGGCCTTTCCGCCGGCCTTTCCGGTTGACACCATGCGGGCAATCTGATAGGTAAAACACCGCGCGCGGGTATCGTCCAATGGTAGGGCACAGGCTTCCCAAGCCTGGGATGCGGGTTCGATCCCCGCTACCCGCTCCAACGGGCAGGCTGCAGGGGCTTCGGGACTATCCGAAGCCCCTCATTACTTTCATGGGTAACGCTGGGCGAAGATGACCATGTACTGGGACCAGGTGCCGTGGTTCTGGGGAGTAGGAATGCTCATCGGCATGGGAGCGTTCGTCCTGTTCTGGGTGCTGGTCCTGGCCGGCGTCGCCCTGCTGATCCGATGGCTATGGGTGCAGGCGCGGCCAACCGCCAAGGCGGAGGAGTCGGCGCTGGAGATCCTGAAGCGGCGCTACGCGCGGGGCGAGATCACGCGAGAGGAGTTCGAGACGATCCGTCGCGACCTCTTGGCTTGATGGCGTGTGGCGGGGCTGTTGGAGGGTGAGGTTGAGATCGTCCCCTCCAGTTCGATTCATACCGGGAAGGCCTTGAAGCGATCGTGAAGCATCAACCCGGGGATCTCAGAGACGGAATCGCGGACGCGCTCCGCAGTCGGGTCCCTCGAAGGGCTGACCGTCCGGACTTCCGGCAAGCAGCCGTCCTCCTGCCCCTGTACCAGAGCGAGGCGGGACCCCATCTCATCCTCACGAAACGGACGGAAGAGGTCCCCACCCACAAGGGACAGATCGCCTTTCCCGGCGGCGGCTTCGAGGAGGGGGATGCGGACCTGCTCACCACCGCGATCCGCGAGACGCGGGAGGAGATCGGGCTCGACCCGGGGGATGTAGAGATTCTCGGAAGCCTCGACGACACCGTGACGGTCACCTCCCGGCATGTGGTCCGACCCTTTGTGGGGTTCGTCCCTCACCCGTACACGTACCGCCTGGACCCCTTTGAGATCGAACGGCTGATCCACCTCCCAATCCTGCCCCTCTTTGCGGGTGCCCCCTTCCGAGAGGAGACGTGGGAGCGAGATGGCCAGCCGGTCATCGTGTACTTCTATGAATACGAGGGCGACACCGTCTGGGGCCTTACGGCGAGAATCCTGAAGCAATTCGTGGAGGCGGTGGGGAAGCCGCTGCGGGAGAGGGGTCTTGTGTCCCCCACGACCTGACCCCGATCCGAAATTATCAATGGCCAATCCCGCGAGGGGCGGGACAAGAACGCGGACAGTCGGCAATTAGGCAACTCGGCGATTTGGCAATCAGGGGTTCCAAGTTGCCGGGTACCGGGTACCCTCAGGGTGAGGTGCGCCAGATTGCCCAGTTGCCAGGGAATGGCGACCCGGCTACCCAGCGCCAGCTCTGGGTGATCATGGCGGCTCGAGGGGTTTCTCGGATCGGGGCTGACTCGTGGGGCAGAGCGGATCCGGGACGTTTCGCGAATCGGTTCCACCAAAACACAACGGGGCACCTCAGGGTGCCCCGTCTCGATTTGAGTCCGCTGTCAAGTGCGGCCTACGCCTGTGCCTTCCGGGGGTTCCGCTCCCGCAAGAGTGTTCCGAGAGGTCGCCGCTCCACCAGAGTGTAGCCCTCGGTGTCGTCGCGGTATTCCCATCGCTCCAGGAGCAGGGGATGCAGGTCGAGCTGGAACTTGCTTCCGAATTCGGAGACCACCTGGTTGATGATGGCGCCCGCCTCGCGCTCCGGGTAGTTGCCGAACAGCCCGAAGCGCACGGTGCGGGTCCGCTCGTTCACGGTGATGGTGGGGAAGTCGGCATGAAACTCGTCCGGCTGGCACACGAACCCGCCAACCACCGGATTCACGGGACCGACGTTGTCGAAGAGGTACTCCATGATGGAGGAGACATCCCACTGCCCCGCAACCGTGTAGGACACACCGAAGCCGCGGGGCTGGTTGTCCTGCGGGGGAGGGGCTGTCTCGGACTCGATCCGGTAAATCTGCTTGCAGCGCATGCACGCCACCAAGTTGCCGTGGCTGCCGTCGCCTCGGACGTGCACACTGAGGCGCGAACTGCAGGTGGGGCAGTTCCCCACGAACTCCGTTCCGTCCGTGGTCGGCTTGACTTGGACGGTTCCGGCGATCAGTTGCTTCGAGCTTACCACTTTGATCGGGGCTTTCACTGGTTCTTTTCCTGGTGCTCGCATTCTGTCAGTTTTGATGGCTTTTGGTGGTTCGGTGATTCAGTTTGCACACACCATGCCAGGAGGAATCTTGGACCACTCTTCTGAGCGTTCCTTGGCTATCCCTTTAATTTACAATCGGTTACGGGGTTGATGGATGGTTCAGGTGCCTCGGTGAGCCTCTGGCCGAGGTTCTTACCTGCGACCAAAAAAGTCGCATTTCGCGGCACAAGTTGCGGCAGTTGCCTTACCGAAAGTTGGACGAAGTCCCTTCCGCCGGCGCTCTCGGGGGAGCCTAACTTCTCGAGAGGTAAGAAACCCATAGGATTCAATAATTTACACTCATAGGTACCCTATGACAGTGTTAGAGTCTCCTGGCTTTTTGCTTGACACTCTCCTTCCCGGCATATTAGCGTGACAGCGTTTTTCTGTCGGGACCACTTGGCTCCGGGTTTGTGGGAAGTGGTGGCGTCCTCCACAATAGAAAAGCCGCCTTCCGAAGTCGCCATGTCAATTTTTTTGCCAACAGGTGCCGGATTCCGTCCGTCTCCCTCCCTCGTGAGGCCGGCACGGCTCGCCTTCGTAACCTCCACCCCCCTCTCCGTGGCCGGCGGGAGCGGCACCTACGTTGGCATCAGCGGGCTTGCCCGGGCACTGGAGAATCGAAACGTCCGGATCGAGATGCACGCTCCCGCCTGGCGGTGCCCCGGCTACACGGCCCAGCGCATCCTCTTTAATCTGATCGTGGCGCCGAGGCTACGCACCGGTCACTCTGACTGGGTCGTCGGGTTCGATCTGGATGGGTTTCACTACGGCCGCAGGAAGACCGTCCCCTACGTCGCAAGCATCAAGGGGGTCATTGCCGACGAGCTCACGAACGAACGGGGCGTCGTCCGCGGCATGCTCCGGATTCAGGCGGCTTGCGAGCGGTTGGCCGTTCGCCGGGCCGATGTGGTGGTGAGCACGAGCCGGTATTCCCGGGCCCGGATTGTCGAGGCGTATGGGGTCCCGGTCGCCAAGGTGGACATTGTCCCGGAGCTGATTGATCTTTCCGCGTGGGAAACGGAGACCCGGCCGCAAGGAGAAACCGAAGCCGACCCGCCCGCGATCCTGACCGTCGCCCATATGTATCCCCGGAAGAACCTGGGCCTGCTTCTGAAAGCCTTCGCTCGCCTGCGGGACGCGGGCGTGGCGTTCCAGGGTTGGATGGTGGGTAACGGACCGAGACGGCAGGTCTGGGAACGCCTCAGGGACTCCCTGGCGTTGCAGAACTGCGTGACGTTCCTCGGGACCCTCTCCCGGCGACAGCTCGTGGAACGGTATCGGCGTGCGGCCATCTTCTGCCTGCCGAGCCGACAGGAGGGCTTCGGGATCGTCTTCCTCGAAGCCATGGCGTGCGGCAAGCCGATCGTCGCCGCGCGGGCAGGAGCCGTCCCGGAGACCGTGGCGGACGGCGAGTGCGGGCTCCTGCTGGACCCGGATGATCCTGAAGCCCTGGCCCGGGCGTTGACCTCGCTGCTTCGCGACCCCGATCTCCGCCAGGGGATGGGCGAGGCAGGACGCCGGAGGGTCAAGCAGTATGGCGCCGACCGGGTCGCG
The DNA here is from genome assembly GCA_964576535.1 of uncultured bacterium. Lineage (GTDB taxonomy): Bacteria > Methylomirabilota > Methylomirabilia > Methylomirabilales > 2-02-FULL-66-22 > 2-02-FULL-66-22. Next base: position 14,537 of record CAZNWB010000056.1, read on the forward strand.
GCGTTTTTCCTCGAAACGATCCAGTCGGCCCTGGATGGTGTGTTGGGGCTCCGATACGGAGCCGACCGGCACGGGGAGCTATTTCCAGCGCCGGGTGGCCACCGCGTGGCCCGGACGGTCACGGGGGATGGATAATGATCCTGCTCACGAAACGGGTGGAGTTCTGCGCCGCCCACCGCTACGCCAATCCCCGGTGGACCGAAGAGAAGAACCAGCGAATCTTCGGGAAGTGCGGCAACGAACACGGCCACAATTACGTCCTGGAGGTCACGGTCCAGGGTGAGCCCTCCTCGGAAACGGGGATGGTGATGGACCTCAAGGCCCTAAAGGACATCATCACCGAGGCGGTCGTGGACCGCTTCGATCACAAGCACCTGAACCGGGACCTGCCCTACTTCAAGGAGAAGATCCCGACCCCCGAGAACCTGGCCGTGGTCATCTGGGAGCTCCTGGAGCCGCGGCTGGAGACTTGTACACTTCACCGGATCCGTCTGTACGAAGACGGAACCTTTTTCGTCGACTACTATGGCCAACGCGGACCCCAGGGCTAGGGAGGTGCCGAGGGCCGGCCGGGGGCGGGAGGCGCCTGTGGTCGAGGCCACGCGGGCCTATCAGTTCTCCGCCGCGCACCGGCTAGACAACCCCCGGTTCGGTCCAGCCGAGAACGCACGCATCTACGGCCGGTGCAACAACCCCAACGGACACGGCCACACCTACCGGCTGGAGGTGACCATCCGGGGCCCGGTATCGCCCGACACCGGCTGGGTGGAGGACGCGCAGCGCCTCGACGCGCTGGTCCGCGAGCGGGTCCTCGCGCGCTTCGACCGGGCGAGCCTGGACGACCTGATCGCCCCAACCGATGGCCCGACCAGTACCACGGAAGTGGTGGCGGGTCTGCTCTGGCGGCTCTTGGATGGGGCCTTGCCGGCGGGCCGCCTGCACCGCTTGCGGTTGGAGGAGACGCCGAACAATTTCTTTGAACTGGAACGCGACGGCGTGGGCCGGTAATCGCCCACGCGACGCACATCTTCCCGGGCGACCGGGGCCAGAAAGCGAGCCCAGCATGATCGACGCGCTCATCCAGGACCTGCTGAAAGAACTCGGAGAGGACCCCTACCGGGAAGGACTCGCGAAGACCCCGGCACGCGTGGCCGAGGCACTCGGCTACCTGACCTCGGGATACGGGAAGACGGTGTCCGAGGTCCTGAACGGGGCGATCTTCACCGAGCCCTACGACGAGATGGTGGTGGTCAAGGATATCGAGGTCTATTCCCTGTGCGAGCACCACCTCTTGCCGTTCTTCGGCAAGGCCCACGTCGCGTACCTGCCCGCGGGGAAGATCCTCGGCCTGAGCAAGATCGCGCGGCTGGTGGACATGTTCGCCCGCCGTCTCCAGGTCCAGGAGCGCCTCACCACGCAGATCGCCGAGGCCCTGCAGGAGGCGTTGCAGCCGGCCGGAGTTGCCGTGGTCATCGAGGCGTCCCACTTCTGCATGATGATGCGAGGCGTGGAGAAGCAGAACTGCCAGGCCATCACCTCGTGCATGCTGGGGGCTTTCCGGGACTGCAAGGAGACCCGCGAGGAGCTCCTGCAGCTGATCCGTTCGGACCGGCGCTAGTTCGCATTCTTCCTCGTCAGCCATGGGACGGGGAGGATTTTTCCGTGCTGCCCCCCAAGACTCTCTCAGAAACGCTGTCGCTGTCGGCTTTTCGGCCGAGGGTTGGCGCTTGACACCTGGGTACTGGAATGATATCTAAAGCTACAATTAGCAGTGGAGGTAAAGCTTCCGCTTGAGATGAAAAAACCCACCGAATCCTCCCGCGTGGCATCGGTTCTGGTGGAGACGTCCGCGGACCACACGGCCTGCTTTCCCATCGGAATCGTTGCCGATCTCCTCGGCGTCACGGAGCAAACCCTTCGACTGTATGAAGTGCAAGGCTTAGTGAGGCCGTCCCGACGCAACCGGGAGCGCTATTACTGCGCCGGCGATGTGCAGTGGCTGGAGTGCCTCCGCCGCTTCATCCACCGAGAGAAGGTGAGCATCGAGGGCGTGAAGCGCCTGCTGCATTTTGCCGCGTGTTGGGAGATCGCCGGGCTCCGGGAGGACTTTCCATGCGAGCGATGCCCGGTCTTCCGGGAACGCTCCGGCGGACCGATGGTCAACGGGGAGGGTCGGAGGAGCGCACCCGCACAATGAACACATGGCACGGCGAACGCGAGCGTCGTGCCGGTTGGAGCAAGGATGGGGACTCAGTTTGCCGGGCCGGTCGCTTCCGGCAGCCCGACGGTCTTGAGCGGAATCAAGTCCAGCATCGCCATCGCATCGGGCAAGGGCGGTGTGGGCAAGTCCACGGTGAGCGTGAATCTGGCCGTTGCCCTGGCGCAGGCGGGGGCCGCCACCGGCCTGTTGGACGCCGACCTGTACGGGCCCAGCATCCCCATCATGATGGGGATCAACCGGATGCCGCAGAGCAACGGGAAGAAGATCCTGCCCCTGGAGGCGCACGGGGTGCGGCTGATGTCCCTCGGTTTCCTGATGCCGGATGGGGCACCGGTCATCTGGCGCGGCCCCATGGTCTCGGGGGCCATCCAGCAGTTCCTGCAGGACGTCGAGTGGGGGACCCTGGATTATCTGCTCATCGATCTGCCGCCGGGAACTGGCGACGCCCAGCTCACCCTGGCGCAGACCATTCCCCTGGCGGGGGCCGTCATCGTGATGACGCCACAGGATCTGGCCATGCACATCGCCAGCAAGGCCCTGGCGATGTTCCGCCAGCTGAAGGTCCCGATCCTGGGAATTATCGAGAACATGAGCACGTTCGTCTGTCCACATTGCGGAACGGCGTCCTCCATCTTCCGGGAAGGGGGCGCCCGCAAGGCCAGCGCGCGCCTTGGGGTCTCTTACCTGGGGGCGATTCCGCTCGACCCAGTCCTCTGCCGGGCGAGCGACCGGGGTGAGCCGATCCTGGTCTCGCATCCCGACTCTCCGGTGGCGGAGGCGTTTCGCGGGCTCTCGCGCGCCCTGGTGGACCGGATCGGGGAGGAGGTGTCCTCCACCCCCGTGATCCGCATGGGCTAGCCCCGATCCGAAATTCCGAGGGGGGCCAATGCACTGGGCAGGGACTGCAGCACGCTGTCGCCAAAGGATGGGACCCGTTGCTCTTCGCCCCTCGAGGGGCGGCGAGAACTGACCGCTGCTTGGGTGAGGACAGGAATACGGTCATGGTTGCTGGACTTCTTGGCCTTCCGTCTTTTCGGATCGGGGCGAGGAGGCTTGAGGCAAGGAGCTGTGTATGCGCACGAAGGGTGAGGAGACGCTGGAGGTCATCCGCCGGGAACTGCAGGCCATCATGAAGCGGGGGAGCAAGATCACAGAGCGGGACCTCCTCCGCCTCTCGGCCCAGACCGGGATCGATTACTCCACGGTCGTCCGGATCCAGCAGGAACTCTCCTAGCGACTGCGGGAGGGCGTGGAAGCGTCACACAGATCTTCGCCGCGGGATCCCCTGGGAGACGCGGCGGATAGGAGCGGGATTCTCTCCCTGGCCGTCCCAAACGACGGCCCCTTTCGTCGGGAGGGACGCGGGGGCCAGTCGGGTCGGCCCCGAGGACAGGGGTCGCGTGGGAGAGGTGGCGAGATGGGTGCTCCAGATCATCGGGCCAGCGCCGAGTCGGTCGGACCGGTGGCCTACGCGGTGCTGACGGTCAGTGACACTCGAACGGAGGCCACGGATGGGTCGGGGCATCTGATCCAGCACCTGTGCAACGAGGCGGGGCACCATCTGGTGGATTACGAGGTGGTGAAGAACGAACCTTGGCGCGTGCAGACCGCGGTGCGGCGTTTCCTGCAGGGACCGGGACAGTGCCTTCTCGTGACGGGCGGCACTGGGGCGGGCCGCCGAGATCTGACCATCGAGACGGTGACGCCCCTCTTGGAGAAGGTCCTGCCGGGCTTTGGGGAACTCTTTCGCTGGCTGAGCTATGGGGAGGTCGGGAGCGCAGCCATGTTGAGCCGGGCCCTGTGCGGTGTGAGCCAGGGCAAGCTGGTCTGCTGCCTGCCTGGGGCGGAGGCGGCGGTCCGGCTGGCCCTCTCCAAGGTGTTGCTCCCGGAGTTGCCGCATCTGATCTGGGTGGCGACCCGCTGAGCCGATCCCCGCGGGTGGGGGAGGAGGACGACGATGGCGGAGCAGGAACGGAAACAGAAGCGCACGGAGGGACCGCCGTCGGGCGAAGGTGGATCGCCGAGCGGCAAGGTCACGGAGAAGGGCAAGAAGCTGAAGGAAGAGATGGACAGGCTGGTGGACGAAATCGACGACGTGCTGGAGGAGAATGCCGAGGAGTTCGTGAAGAGTTATGTCCAGCGCGGCGGTGAGTAACACCTCCTGGCCGGAAACTGCGCGGAGAAACCGGATGCCGATCTACGAGTTCATCTGTGATGCCTGCGCCCACGCCTTCGAGAGGCGGGTGCCCTCCAATCGAAGCCGGGTCGTCTGCCCGAAGTGCGAGAGCGCGAAGGTGACCAGGCAGTTTTCCACGTTTGCCTTCAAGGGGGAGGTCAGGTTCGTCGGCTCTCGCGGCGGCAGCTGCGGGTGCAGCAGCAGCGGGTGAGGGACGTGCAGTCACTGATCCCCCGCGGGTCGGGGGAACGGTAGCCGCAACTCGGACATCCGAATGGCTGGGGATCGCCCCAGCCATTCGTTTTTCCGAGGCCCCAGGCGACCTGGGTGGGTGAACCGGGGCAGGGGGCGTGGCAACCGCTGGAGAGGCGGCCATGGCCAGGCGCACCTCGGATGTCGTGATCGTGGGCGGTGGGGTCATGGGCTCCGCCGTCGCCTACTTCCTTTGCGCCGACGGACACACCGGGCGTGTCCTGGTCGTGGAACGCGACCTGACCTATCGCCACGCCTCCAGTGGCCTGTCCGTCGGGGGAATCCGCCAGCAGTACGGGACCGCGATCAACATTCACCTCTCGCGGGCGAGCCTGGCGTTCTACGAGCGGTTTTCCGAGCGCATGGAGGTTTGCGGCGATCGACCGGACATCGCCTTCCGCCAGCGGGGGTATCTGTTCCTGGTGGACGCGGCCCATTGGCCGAGCATGCAGCGGTGGCATCGTGTCCAGCGGGAGCATGGGGTGGAGGTGGCGCTCCTCACCCCGGAGGAGGCGCGGGAACTCGTGCCTGACCTGAACCTGGACGGCATCCACGGGGCGAGCTTCGGCTGGCGCGACGGGCATCTCGATCCCGGGAGCGTCCTCCAGGCGTTCGTTCGGAAGGGGCGCGACCTCGGTGCCGAGTACCTGGAGGACGAGGTGATCGGCATCGGGATGCAGGGCGGAGGGGTGACCGGTGTCGCCACACGGCGAAGCGGGATCATTGCCAGCGCGACCGTGGTCAATGCGGCGGGTCCCTGGGCGGGGGCCGTGGCGCGGCTGGCGGGCGTGAGGCTCCCCGTCGAGCCGGTCCGACGCCAAGTCTACGTCTTCGAACCGGAACGGGCGCTTGCCTACGATCTGCCGCTGGTCATCGACGCGAGCGGTATCTACTTCCGCCACGAGACGGGCGGACGCGTCCTCACGGGGCGCTCGTTCGCTGACGATCCCCACGCCTTCGACTTCACGTGGGATCGTGATCGCTTCGTCACGGGAATCTGGCCCGATCTGGCCCGGCGGATGCCGTGCTTCCACCAGCTCCGGTTAGAGCGCGGATGGGCCGGCCTGTATGACATGAACGTGGTGGACCAGAATGCCATCCTGGGTGCGCACGCCGAGGTGAGCGGGCTCTTCTGCATCGCGGGATTCTCGGGACACGGGTTCCAGCAGGCGCCGGCCGCAGGCCGAGGCCTGGCGGAGTTGATCCGCGCCGGCCGGTTCCTGACGCTGGACCTTTCCCCGCTCACGCCGAGCCGCTTTGCCACGGGCGCGCTCCTCGTGGAGGAGGCCGTGATCTGATGGCGTGGAGGATGGCAGCCGAACGGGTCGCACCGGGGAACACCCGCAGGCGGACCACGTCGTGTATCCGGGACGGGGCGTTGCACGCAACAGGGTGCGATGAGCGCTGCGGTGGGCCGATTTCAGGGGAGAAAAAGCTTGACACCCCCCTAAAGCCGTTTAATATAAACTTTCCTTGACGTGGAAGCGCGGAATGAGACGCCGCCTCTGGCCGCATCGGGATCCGGATGGTGACCGGGAGCGGCCAGCCCGGTGGCGGAGGCCGGGGCGGCATGAGTGAGTCCGAGACCAAGCTGAACTCGTTGCGCAAGACGATGCGCAAGCTCTCGGGGCAATTGCCCAAGTCCGATGCCGGCTCCCAGCGGAAGATCGAGCAGTACGAGATGGACATCGACAGCCTGCAGGCTCAAGTGAAGGCGTTGGAAGAGGAGATGTTCCACGTGCGCCGCCGTCTGGAGCAGACGCCGAAGGAGTTCGAGTTCCTTCGCAGCAAGCTGAGCCAGTCGCGCGAGCAGCTCGACCACGCCCACCAGCAGAACGAGCGCCTGGTGGCGGCCCTGGCCGC
>CAZNWB010000057.1:0-9888 GCA_964576535.1 uncultured bacterium
GTCGTTCAGCCTCATCCTTAGGGGCTTGGCTAGGAGACGAAGATATTTTCCAGTGGTTTTAACATATTGATTCTATGGAACGTTTTTCGGTTATTTTTTAAAACCTTACAATTGACAAGAAGGGGCTCATGTTTTATATTGCCTTTCGAGTAGATTTTCAAATGGCTACACACCGGAGGGATTCACGTGCGCCTTGATCAGTTCACATTCAAAGCCCAGGAGGCCATCCAGGCTGCCCAAAAGGCTGCCGACGAGATGCAACACCAGGCCGTTGATGTGGAGCATCTGCTCCTGGCGCTGGTGGAGCAAGCAGACGGAATCCTCCTTCCCCTGCTGCAAAAGGTCGGGACGAGCCCCAAGCAGATCGCTGCCTCGCTTCGGCAGGAACTCGGCAATCTGCCAAAGGTCTACGGGCCGACCCAGACCTACATCACCCCACGGCTGAACGAGGTGTTCAAGCGGGCCCAGGAAGAGGCCGGGCGGCTCAAGGACGAATACATCAGCGTCGAGCACCTTCTCCTGGCCATCCTGGATGATTCATCCGGTGTCTCCGCTCACGTCCTGAAATCGAATGGCGTCACCAAGGACCAGATCTATTCGGCACTCCAGTCGGTCCGGGGCGGCCAGCGGGTCACCGATCCGAGCCCGGAGGAAAAATACCAGGCGCTCGAGCGGTACACCCGGGACCTCACCGACCTGGCCCAAAAGGGAAAGCTGGACCCGGTCATCGGGCGGGACGAGGAGATCCGGCGGGTCATCCAGGTGCTCTCGCGCCGGACGAAGAACAATCCGGTCCTGATCGGCGAGCCGGGCGTCGGGAAGACGGCCATCGTGGAGGGCCTGGCGCAGCGCATCGTCCGGGGGGACGTGCCGGAGTCGCTCAAGGACAAGCGGGTCGTGGCGCTCGATCTGGGGGCCCTGGTGGCCGGGACGAAGTACCGGGGGGAGTTCGAAGACCGGCTCAAGGCCCTGCTCCGGGAGGTGACGGAGGCCGCTGGCCGGATCATCCTGTTCATTGACGAGCTGCACACCCTGGTCGGCGCCGGCGCCGCCGAAGGGGCGGTGGACGCCAGCAACATGCTGAAGCCCGCCCTGGCCCGGGGAGAGCTCCGCTGCGTGGGTGCCACCACGCTGGACGAGTACCGCAAGCGGATCGAGAAGGACGCGGCGCTGGAGCGGCGGTTCCTGCCCATCGTCGTGCGCCAGCCCACCGTGGAAGATACCATCTCCATCCTGCGCGGGCTCCGCGAGCGGTACGAGGTCCACCACGGCGTCCGGATCAAGGACTCGGCCCTGGTGGCCGCGGCAACCCTGTCCCACCGGTACATCACCGACCGATTCCTCCCCGACAAGGCCATCGACCTGATGGACGAGGCGGCCAGCATGCTGCGGATGGAGATCGACAGCCTGCCCACCGAGCTGGACGAGGTCGAGCGGAAGCTCCGCCAACTGGGCATCGAGCGGGAGGCGATGAAGCGAGAGACCGACCCCGACACGCTGGAACGGCTCGAACGGCTGGAGGCCGAGTTCACCGAGCTGGAGAAGCGGCATGCTGAGCTGAACAGCCGCTGGGAGAAGGAAAAGGCGAGCATCCAGCGCATCCGCGCCCTGAAGGAGCAGATCGAGGCGGCTCGTCTCCAGGGGGAAAAGGCGGAGCGCGAGGGGAACCTGGGCAAGGTCGCCGAGATCCGCTACAGCACACTGGCAGGCCTGGAGAAGGAACTCAAGGCCGAACAGGCGGCCTTGGGCGCCTTGGAAGGACGAGAACGGATGCTCAAGGAGGAGGTGGACGAGGAGGACATCGCCCAGGTGATCTCGCGCTGGACCGGGATTCCGGTGGCCAAGATGCTCCAGACCGAGACCCAGAAGCTCCTCCAGATGGAGGACCGACTGCGCCTGCGCGTCGTGGGCCAGGCGGAAGCCATCATTGCGGTAAGCAACGCCGTCCGGCGGGCCCGCGCCGGGCTGCAGGATGAGAACCGGCCTCTCGGATCCTTCCTGTTCCTGGGGCCGACGGGAGTGGGCAAGACGGAGTTGGCCCGGGCGCTGGCAGAGTTCCTCTTCGACGACGAGCGTGCCTTAGTGCGCCTGGACATGTCGGAGTTCATGGAGAAGCACTCGGTCGCCCGCCTGATCGGTGCCCCGCCGGGCTACGTGGGGTACGAGGAGGGTGGCTACCTCACCGAGGCGGTCCGGCGCCGGCCGTACACGGTCATCCTCTTCGACGAGATGGAGAAGGCCCACGCCGAGGTCTTCAACATCCTGCTCCAGGTTCTGGACGAGGGGCGCCTCACCGACGGCCATGGGCGCACGGTGGATTTCAAGAACACCTTGATCCTCATGACCTCCAACCTGGGCAGCCAGTACACCATGCAGGAGGACTTGGACGAGGGCAAGGTCCGGGACAAGATCACCGAGCTTCTGAAAGCGACCTTCCGTCCCGAGTTTCTGAACCGGGTGGATGAGACCGTGATCTTCAACCGGCTGGGGCCGACGCAGATCCTGCAGATCGTCACCATCCAGCTCGGGCACCTGCAGCGCCGGCTGGCGGGTCGGAAGCTGGAGCTTACCGTCAGCGACCGGGTGCGGGAGTACCTTGCCCGCGAGGGGTACGATCCCGTGTACGGGGCCCGGCCGCTCAAGCGAGCGATCCAACGGTTGGTGCAGGATCCCCTGGCGCGCCGGCTTTTGGAAGGAGAGTTCCAGGAGGGGGATCGCATCCGGGTGGAGCTTCAGGGTGAAGATATCGTCTTCGCTCGGGAGGACCCGGCTGCTGCGCCTGGCAAGCGTGAAGGGTGAGCCGAGGGCCGAGAGCCGAGGAGCGGAGGAGCATAAGGCAGCAGGCAGCAAGCAGGAGGCAGGAAGCCAAATCAGGGGACGCCCTTCCGGAGAAGCAGGCCGGAAGGGCGTTCGTGTTTTGGTGTCCCGTTTCCCTTGCCAAAAAGCATGATCTGACCTTGGCGTTCTTGGCGTCTTGGCGGTTCAGATTCTTGGATCGGGGCTAGCAGGAGGGGAGTTGCGGAAGGCCTCGGACCAGACCCAGCAGGTGGTCCAGGTTGAGGGGCTTGTCGCAATAGTGCGAGGCGCCGCGTGCCATTGCCTCGCGCCGGATCTCGTCCGTGCCGAAGGCAGTCATGACGATAACGTACGTCTGGGGAGAGCGTTCCTTTAACAAGGCCAGTAGGTCCAGGCCAGCGGTGATCTCGGTGCCCGAAAGTCGGACGTCCAGCAAGGCCAGGTCGAAGACCTGTTTCCGGATGGCATCCATCGCCTCGTCGCGACCGAGGCACGGGGTCACCTCGGCCCCAGACCTTCGGAGAAGGTGCGAAAGGCCGAGAAGGATCGTCGGTTCGTCATCAACGAGAAGGATACGCGTCGTGGCGGACATACGGTCATCTGCCAGGAATCCGTACACTCCGGCCGTCCGGGAATCGGAATCCTGTCCTCCTTGCCGTACAGGAAGCAAGGGCTGTACCAGACGAATTTTAGGAGAGGCCGTACCGCCGAATCTTGTCCTGGAGGGTTGAGCGGGAGATGCCGAGCAGTCGTGCAGCCTGACTCCGGTTTCCTGACACCGATGCAAGGACCTCGTTGATGTAGCGCTTTTCCATGTCCTCGAGGGTCCCGAATCCACTGGACGGGACTCCGAGGGCCTCCGCCGCCCCCGGCACCTGCACAGATGTCTCCGTAGGGCCAAGGGGAGGCGGCGAAGGGACTATCCCTACGAGCTGTTGCAATTCCGCGGGAAGGCAGGCAACGGGGATTGTCTCCGTTTGGCACAGGATCATTCCGCGCTCCGTGACGTTCCGGAGCTCGCGGACATTCCCCGGCCAGGAGTAGGCTATGAGGACCTGTTGCGCCTCCGGGCTGAACCCCCGGATGCGCTTCTTCAGCATCCCGTTGAACTCCTGAACGAACAGGTCGGCCAGCAACAGGATGTCGTTGCCCCGGTCCCGAAGCGGCGGGACCGAAAGCGGCATCACCTTGAGCCGGTAGTATAGGTCCTCCCGAAACGTCTTGTTTTCCACCAGCTTCGCCAGGTCCTTGTTGCTGGCGGTGATCACCCGGACGTCCACGGAGATGTCTCGCGTCCCGCCCACCCGGCGGAAGGTCCGGTTCTCCAGGACGCGCAGGAACTTGGGCTGGATGGCAATGGGCATGTCGCCGATCTCATCCAGGAAAATGGTCCCGCCGTCGGCGATCTCCAGGAGACCCCGCTTCAACGCCTTGGCGTCGGTGAAGGCGCCCCGTTCGTGCCCGAAGAGTTCCGACTCCAACAGGTGCTCCGACAGGCCCGCGCAGTTGATCTCGAGGAAGGGCTTGTCCGCCCGCGTGCTTCGGTAGTGGACGGCGCGGGCCACCACCTCCTTGCCCGAGCCGCTCTCCCCCTGGACCAGCACGGTGGTCTGCGGGGCCTTGGCCAGAAGATCCACCATGCTGTGGATTTCACGGATGGCGGGGGAGGCGCCAGGGATCTGGGCAGGAGTGCGTCCGTGGGCCTGGTACCGGTAATAGCGATTCTCGCGCCGGAGTTTCAGCATCTCCAGCGCCTTCTCCACGCGGACCTCGGTCACCTCGGGGCTGCTGGGGTCCTTCTCGAGGAAGTCCTCGGCCCCCTTCTTGATTGCCGTGACGGCGGCCTCGACACTGCCATGCCCGGTGAGCAGGATGACCGCCGCCTCGGGGCACACACCCTTGAGACGTTCCAGGACCTCGATGCCGTCCCCGTCGGGGAGCCGGAGATCCAGCAGGATGACCTCCGGCTCTTCCGCCTGGGCGGTCTGCAGCGCCGCGGCACCGCTGTCCGCCTCGCAGGCGCGATATCCCTTGCGCTCCAGCAGGTGCCGGAGGCTCTTCCGGATGGTCGGCTGGTCGTCAACGATGAGGACTGTCGGTGGCATGGGACCTGTTGGTTGCGAGTCGTCTTACGGCTGCGTTGGCGCCATCCCGGTCATGATGGGACCGACTTCAGCGGGAGCGCCACGGTAAAGGTGCTCCCCGCCCGCTCCACGCTCTCGACGCCGATGGTGCCGCCGTGATCCTCCACGATGCGTCGGCAGATGGCCAGGCCGAAACCCGAGCCGGTGGACTTCGTTGTGAAGAAAAGGTCGAAGATCCGCTCCAGGTCCGCGGCCGGGATGCCGATACCCGTGTCGATGACCTGGCTCACCACGTACTCCGTGGACGGATCCCCATCGCCTGCGTGTAGCGCCAGGCCACGTTGGGCGGAGGCGGGCAGCGCGGACAGCGTGGTCCGGAAGAGGCGGATCGTGATCTGACCGCCCGAGGGAGTCGCTTGGATGGCATTCTTGAGGAGATTCAAGAACACCTGGCGCAGCTTGTTCCCATCCGCCAGCACCGGGTGCAGCCTCTCCCCGACCTCCCGGGTGACCTTCATCTTGGCCTCGGCCACCTCTTCCTTGGCCAGGCCGAGGATCTCCTCCCAGATCTGCTCTACGGCTTGGGGTGTGCGCTGGAGCTTGGAGGGCCGCCCGTAGTCCAGCAGATCCTCCACCAGCGTGTTCAGGCGCTTGATTTCCGCCTGCATGGCGGTCAGGAGGTCCTGGTGGACAGCCCCGAACTTCACCTCGGTCATGAGGATCTGCGCCACCGAGCTGATCCCGAAGAGGGGGTTTCGGATCTCGTGGGCGACCCCTGCGGCCACCTCGCCGATGGCGGCCAGGCGGTCCTTGCGGCGGACCTCCGCCCGGATGGCACGCAGGTCGGACAGATCCCGGAAGATGATGATGGTCCCTTCGGGCTGGCCCGCGGCATCGAGCAGGACGGAGTTGTTGAAGCCGAGCGGCACCGTCCGGCCGTCGGGGAGGAGGAGATCCAGCTCTCGCAGGACGGAACCCACCTTGACCTCCAGGAGGGGCCGGGCGTCGGGGAATAGATCCAGCAGGCGCTTTCCAACCACCTCGGTTGCGGTCACGCTCAGGGTCTCCTGGCCGTGGTTGTTGATCATCCAGATCTCGCCGTCCCGATCCGTGACCAGGAGCCCGCTGCCCATGTGGGAGATGATGTTCTCCATGAGCTGGCGACCCCGAGTGATCTCCAGCGTCTGGGCCTGGACCTGGTCCTGGAGCTGGCGCAGGAGCCGTTTGTTCTCCGTGAGCAGCCGGTGCCGCTCCAGGGCGCGGCGGGTCGAGTAGATCAGGTCGCTGGGCTCGAAGGGCTTCGGCAGGAAATCGTACGCCCCCATCTTGAGGAGGTCGATGACCCGGCTCTGGGAGGAGTGGGCGGTCATGACGACCACCGGGATCTCGGGGAGCTCCTGGCCGAGGATCTGGAGGGCGTCGAAGCCGCTCATCCTTGGCATCATCAGGTCGAGCAGGATGGCGCCGACCTCTTCCTGCCGGGCCAGGCGCAGGCCCTCGTCGGCATCCTGGGCGGCCAGGACCCGGTAGCCCTCGCCGGCGATGATCTCGACGCACAGTTCGCGCACGAACCGTTCGTCGTCCACCACCAGGACCGTCTCGTTCGGTGCGGAGGTCTGGGCGTCCATACCACCCAGACGATATCAAAGCCGAGGGCGGTCTTACAAGGGGAATCTGGGGCGCGCCGATTCCGGGGGGACGGGGGGGGAATTTCCATTGACGGCAATGGGCGGCTTCACTAAGCTCACGCCGAGGAGCCGAGGAGCTGGGGAGCAGAGGAGCAACGGGGCACGGCGAAGGGTCGATCTGCTCGCTGCAAGTTGGCAGCTGCCAGCTTGCAGGTGGGGATGGGGCCCCGCAGGATGGCCACGGGGAGGAGCCCTGCCGGTTCGGGACGTCAGTCCCGAAGAGGCGGGGATGGGGCCCCGCTGGAAGAGATGAGAGCCGCGAGCCGAGAGCAGAGGGGCAGGGGAGCAGGGGAGCACCGAGGGGAGAGAACTGGATGCGCAGGGTGAGCATCCTCCATCGGGTGGAGAAGGCGCTCCGGGAGGCAGGCGTCGGCCCTGGCCAGCGCCTCCTGGCGGCCGTCTCGGGTGGGGTGGATTCTATGGTCCTCCTGGATGCCCTGGCCTGCCTCCGTGAGCGGCTGGGCGTTCGACTGCACGTCGCCCACGTCCACCACGGCCTTCGGGGACGCGCGGCCGACGGCGATGCGGCGTTGGTCGTGGCCGAGGCGGCCCGCCTGGGGCTGGGGGTCAGCATTGTGCGCCTCCACCCGGGCGGGCGGGGTCCAGGGGAATCGGTGCAGGTGTGGGCGCGGGCGGCCCGGTACCGTCATCTGGACGCCATCGCGGAGCGGGTGGGGGCCTCCCACATCGCCGTGGCTCATACCCAGGACGATCAGGCGGAGACCGTGTTGCTCAATCTCCTACGGGGGACCGGACCGCGAGGTCTGGCCGGCATTCCCCCCACACGGCGTCGCATCCTGCGTCCCCTGCTCCAGGTCCCCCGGGCCGAGGTGGAAGCATACGCGGCCAGCAGGCAGGTGGCGTTCCGGCTGGATGCCTCAAACACCTCGGACGCGTACCGCCGGAACCGTGTCCGCCACCACCTGCTGCCCCTGCTGGCAAAGGAGTACAATCCTCGGATCGTCGAGTCGCTGGCCAGCCTGGCGGGCCTGATGCGCGAGGACGATTCCGCCTTGGCCGAGGCGGCCGATCGGTTCCTGGGGGAGAGCGCGCGAACGATGGATGGTGCCGTAATTCTCGAGGTGGCCGCCCTGGCCGCGGCCCCGCCGGCCGTGGCTCGCCGCGCGGTCCACGCGGCGTTCCGGCAGGCGTCTCAGATGGCGCATAGCCTGACCCGCCGGCATCTCGAGGCCTTGCGCGGCCTGCTCTCGCGAGAAGGCGCGGTACGACTTCCGGGCGGGTTCGTGGGTCAGCGGGCCGGGGGGGAAATCCGGATCGGGCGACCGGGGGGAGAGTCTCCGACACCCGGACCGGATGCCCCGGCCGAGATCCCGGTCCGCCCGGGGGTCTGGACGGCATGGCCACCCCTCGCCTGTCGCATCCGCGTGAGACGGCTACCGGCCGGCCGGGTTCCCCTGGATGCCCCGACCCGCTGGCAGGCGCTGCTGAGCCCGCGGCTGCTCCTCGAGCGGCTCAACCTCCGCGCCTGGCGTGCCGGCGATCGCTTCCGGCCCCTGGGGATGCAGGGCCAGAAGAAGCTTCAGGACTTCTTCGTGGATGCCAAGGTTCCGCGCGGGGAGCGGGGACGCATCCCGCTGCTCACCGCCGGGGATCGGATCGCCTCGGTGCTCGGCCATCGGATCGCTGAGGAGTTCCGGTGGGGCGGTCGGGGTCCGGCGTGTCTACTCGAGGTTGAATTTCTCGGAGAACAGGGCCAATTGAAAACCGACAACTGACAACCGACAACCGGCCATCTCGTCTTGAGCCCGAAGTTGACCGGTTGTCAGTTGTCGATTTTACATTTTACATTGGGAGAGCGCTGGGGTGGGATACCCGGTGGGCCGGACCCTGATCACCGCGGATGACATCCAGGCCTGCGTCCTGGAATTGGCAGAGGCCATCTCGCACGACTACGCCGGCCGGGACCTCCTCTTGATCTGCGTGCTGAAGGGGGCGGCCGTCTTCTGGGCCGACCTGTGCCGGGCCCTCCGCGTCCCCTGCCAGAGCGATTTCGTCGCCATGGAGAGTTACGGCGACGCCACCACGCCGTTGAAGGAACCGCGCTTCACCAAGGCGGCCGACGTGGCCCTGGCGGACCGCGACATCCTGATTGTCGAGGACATCATCGACACGGGTCACACCAGCGCCGGGCTGCGGGCGCTGCTCCGCGCCCAGTCCCCCCGAAGTCTCGCCCTGTGCGCCCTGCTCGACAAGGCGGAGCGGCGACAGGTCAACACCCCCATCGAGTACTGCGGCTTCATCATCCCCAATGCCTTCGTGGTGGGCTACGGCCTCGACTTTGCCCAGCGGTACCGGCACCTTCCCTACATCGCTGTCCTGGAAGACCAGGCGGGACACTGACGGGGCTGGGACCCGCTGCGGCCCGCGACGAGCCATCCAGGAGCCGCGGGGAGTCGGCCGGCGTGCGCCGACAGGCCTTCTCGCCGCGTGTTTCCTGTTGTCTTTCGCGGGTTTTCATGTTACATAAGCGACGATAACGCGGTCGGTTGCGCGACCACGTAGGAGGGAAATCCGGGTGAGTCCGTTCTTCAAGAATCTGGCCCTCTGGCTGGTGATCGGCCTGATCATGGTGCTGGTGTTCAACATCTTCAACCAGAGCCCGTCCATGCAGAAGGAGCTGATCTTCAGCGACTTCATGACCAAGGTGGAGCGGGGCGAGGTCAGCGAGGTCACCATCAAGGGCAATGACATCACCGGGCGGCTGACCGATAACTCGGTCTTCCGGACGTACACGGCCGATGACAAGGACATGATCGGTCTGCTGCGGCGGCAGGGGGTGAAGATCACGGCCAAGCCGGCGGAGGGGAACCCCTGGTACGTGCAGGCCCTTCTCTCCTGGCTGCCCATGCTCCTGTTCATCGGGGTCTGGATCTTCTTCATGCGGCAGATGCAGGGGGGCGGGGCCAAGGCCCTCTCCTTCGGGAAGAGCCGGGCGCGCCTGCAGTCCGACAAGCAGAACAAGATCACCTTCGCCGACGTGGCGGGGGTGGACGAGGCCAAGGACGAGCTGCAGGAGATCATCGAGTTCCTGAAAGACCCGCAGAAGTTCCAGAAACTGGGCGGGCGCATCCCCAAGGGGGTCCTGCTCATGGGCCCCCCGGGGACCGGGAAGACCCTGCTGGCCCGGGCCATCGCGGGCGAGGCCAACGTGCCCTTCTTCTCCATCTCGGGCTCGGACTTCGTGGAAATGTTCGTGGGCGTCGGCGCCTCCCGGGTCCGGGACCTCTTCGAGCAGGGCAAGAAGAACGCTCCCTGCATCATCTTCATGGACGAGATCGACGCCGTCGGGCGCCACCGGG
>CAZNWB010000057.1:9898-17352 GCA_964576535.1 uncultured bacterium
GGGGCGGGCCTGGGCGGCGGCCACGACGAGCGCGAGCAGACGCTGAATCAGCTCTTGGTCGAGATGGACGGGTTCGAGTCCAACGAGGGCGTCATCCTCATCGCCGCCACGAACCGGCCGGACGTGCTGGACCCCGCGCTCCTCCGGCCGGGCCGCTTCGACCGGCAGGTGGTGGTGGCGCGCCCCGACGTGAGGGGCCGCGAGGGGATCCTGAAGGTCCACACCAAGAAGATCCCCCTGGGACCGGACGTGGACCTCCAGGTCCTGGCGCGGGGCACCCCCGGGTTCTCGGGCGCCGACCTGGCCAATCTGGTGAACGAGGGGGCGCTCCTGGCGGCCCGGGCCAACAAGAAGTTCGTGGAGATGTCGGATTTCGAGAACGCCAAGGACAAGGTCCTGATGGGCGTGGAGCGGAAGAGCCTGGTGATCAGCGCCAAGGAGCGGAAGATCACCGCCTACCACGAGGCGGGCCACGCCCTGGTGGCGAAGCTGTTGCCGGGGACGGACCCCATCCACAAGGTGACCATCATCCCGCGCGGCCGGGCCCTGGGGGTGACACAGCAGCTCCCGGCCGAGGACAAGCACAACTACTCCAAGGAATACCTGTTGAACGACATCGCCATCCTGTACGGCGGACGCATCGCCGAGGAGATCGTCTTCGGCCTGCCGGAGGTGACGACGGGGGCCATGAACGATATCGAGCGGGCCACCGAGCTGGCGCGCAAGATGGTCTGCGAGTGGGGGATGAGCGAACGCATGGGCCCCTTGCAGTTCGGGAAGCGGGAAGAGATGATCTTCCTGGGGAGAGAGATCGCCCAGCACCAGGATTACAGCGAACAGACGGCGATGGATATCGACCGCGAGGTTCGCCGCTTCATCATGGAGAATTACGAGCGGGCCAAGGAGATCGTCCAGGGCCATCAGGAGAAGCTGCATCGATTGGCCGAGGCCCTCCTGGAACGCGAGGTCCTGGATGGTTCGCAAATCGACACGATCGTGAGTGGGGCCGGATCCCCGGCGCCCGCGGCTGCGGCGTAGTACTTGAAAACGCCCTTGGCAAAGGGCGATCCGTATCGGGGGAAACCCGATACGGGATTATGAAATCAAGCACGTAGCCGCCTCGTCCGGTCGCCGGCCCCGCTGCCCGCCCCGGGTGGGGCCCCACGGGATGTCCAGGCGCCGCGAGACAACGATCCGAATGACCAATGGGGACGGGGTCGCCATCACCGGCGCCGGCACTGGGTGCGCACCGGTGAACACCACGCGTCTCGGGGGGGCCGCGGCCTCGCGGGGCGCGGGGCCCGCCATAGCTTCGTTCCACGCCCCGCCCCGCCTGTCTCAGGTTCCCGCACCCCCCCAGCCTGAGTTTGGAATCTCGCCCGGGGCTCCGGCCGGCCGGCTCGCGCTCCGGCCGACGCACCGGGACGTAACGAAGCGCGTCCCTTCTCGCAGTCCCAAGAAAGTGTGACGGGATGCTGGATCTTCTCTTCCAGTTTCGCTGGATCGACGCGCTCGACATCCTGATCGTCGCCTTCGCCGTCTACCAGATCATCCTGGCCCTCCGCGGGACCCGGGCCTTCCATATGCTCCTGGGCCTCGCCCTGCTGTACCTGGCGTCGCGGGTCTCGCTGCGGCTTGGCCTCGTGACCCTGAACTGGGCGCTCTCCAACCTGCTGGCGGTGTGGTTCCTCTCCATCATCATCCTGTTCCAGCCCGAACTGCGCCGGGCCCTGGCCAGCGTGGGGCGGCGGGGAAGCCTCCTCCGGGCCTTCTCCCGCTATCAGGAGGCCCATATGATCGACGAGGTCGTGCGGGCCGTTACCTCCCTCGCGGCCAAGAAGATCGGGTCCATCATCGTGGTGGAGCGGGAGTCGCGTCTCACCGACAGCGTGTATTCCGGAACGACCGTGGATGCCCTGGTCTCCCGGCGCCTGCTGGAGTCCATCTTTTACCCCTACTCGCCGCTTCACGATGGGGCGGTCATCCTCAGCCGGGACCGGATCCTGGCGGCGGCCTGCTTCCTGCCCCTGAGCATTAATCCCGAACTCCCCCGGGATCTGGGGACGCGCCACCGGGCGGCGGTCGGCATCACCGAGGAGAGCGACGCCATCGCGATCGTCGTCTCGGAGGAGACGGGCATGATCTCCCTGGTCGTCGGAGGGGAGATCACCCGGAACCTGGACGCCGCGACCCTGCGACAGCGGCTGAGCGAGCTGCTGGGACCCCCGCCGCGGGCGTTTGGCTGGCGGAAGTCCCCGCGGCCTCGCCCGGTTGCCCTCGGGGCGGAGCAGAGGGGCTCGAAATAACGATGCGGGACTGGCTGCTGAACAATCTCGAGTTGAAGCTCGTGTCGGTCGTCCTGGCGGTCTTCCTGTGGGCCGTGGTTCTGGGCGAGCAAAAGGTTGACGTGACGATCAGCATCCCCCTGGAGATCAAGGACCTCTCCCGGAACCTGGTCATGGTCAACGACCCGACCGATACCCTGCACGTCCGCCTGCGCGGCCCCAAGACGTTGGTCTCCACGCTGGGGCCGCGCGAGGTGGTGCTGACGGAGATGCCCAAGACCTTCGTGGAAGGGGAGAACGTGCTCCAGATGCGGCCGGAGGCGGTTCGCGTTCCTCGGGGGATCGAGGTCGTGGATGTCAACCCTCGGAGGGTGCGCGTGGTTCTGGACGCCATTGTGGAGCGGGAGCTCGAGGTCAGCCCGCGCATCGAGGGAGTCCCCGCCAAGGGGTTCGTGGTGAAGCGGGTGACGTCGAGCCCGGCGCGCATCCGCATGGCCGGCCCGAAAAGCGAGCTCCGCCGGCTCGCCCGGGTCTACACCCTCCCAATCAGCCTGGATGGACACAGCGCCTCCTTCACCACCCGGGCGATGCTGGAGCCGCAGGGGCGCCAGATCCGCACGCTCGAAGAGGTTTCCATCGTCGTGGCAGTGGAAATCGCATTCCGGAAATCCTAAAGGCGTTCGACCGTTCGGTAGTTCGGTTGTTCGGTGGTTCCTGGAACGACCGAACGCTCGAACCACCGGGACCCACGGCACCGCGGTGGATACCCACCGCCGTGGCGTGGGAGCCCCGAACGCTTTTGAGGGGTGAGATGGATCGTTTATTTGGGACGGATGGGGTCCGCGGCATCGCCAACCAGGAGCCCATGACCCCCGAAACCGTCGTCAAGCTTGGCCGGGCGGTCGCCCACCTGTTCAAGGCGCCCGGGGACCGGCGGAGCATCGTCATCGGGAAGGACACCCGGCTCACCGGCTACATGTTGGAGACAGCCCTGACGGCCGGGATCACCTCGATGGGGGTGGACGTCCTCCTGGTGGGCGTGCTTCCCACGCCCGGAATCGCCTTCATCACCCGGAGCCTTCGCGCCGACGCGGGGGTCGTCATCTCCGCCTCGCACAACACATTCGAGGACAACGGGATCAAGTTCTTCTCCGGGGACGGGCTGAAGCTGCCGGATGCGATGGAGGCCCAGATCGAAGAGCTGATCGCCACCGGCGAGATCGATCGGATCCGCCCCGGGGCCCACGAGATCGGCAAGGCGTATCGGATCAGCGACGCCGGAGGGCGGTATATCGAGTTCGCCAAGAACACGTTTCCAAAGCGGCTGAGTCTTCGTGGGCTCAAGATCGTGGTGGATTGCGCCCATGGTGCCACCTACCGGGTCTCGCCCACGGTCTTGCGGGAGCTTGGGGCGGAGGTGGTGGCCCTGAACGTGGCGCCGGACGGCCTGAACATCAATGCCACGTGCGGGTCGCTCTTTCCTGAGGTGGTGCAGCAGGCCGTGGTGGCCGAGGGGGCGAACGTGGGGTTCACCCACGACGGGGACGGGGACCGGTTGCTGTGTGCGGACGAGCGTGGCGGCCTGGCGGATGGGGACCAGATCCTGGCCCTGTGTGCCCTGGACATGCTGGCGGAGGGTCGCCTGCCGAGCCGGACGGTGGTTGCCACGGTGATGAGCAATGTCGGTCTGGAGGTTGCCATGGGACAGGCCGGCATTCGGGTCGTGCGGACGCCGGTAGGGGACCGACCGGTGCTGGAGGAGATGCTCCGGGGCGGGCACGCCCTGGGTGGCGAGCAGTCCGGGCACGTCATCTACGCGGAGCATAACACGACGGGGGACGGGATCGTGACCGCCCTGCAGGTGCTGGCAGCGATGTTGCGGGCCGGCAAGCCCCTCTCCGAACTGGCAGCCTGCATGCCCCGCTTCCCCCAGGTGCTGGAGAATGTGCCGGTCCGGCGAAAGGAGGATCTCCAGAGCCTTCCGGGTGTCCAGGCGCAGATTCGGGCGGCTGAAGGGGCCCTGGCGGGCGCGGGGCGGGTCCTGGTGCGCTATTCGGGCACGGAGGCACTGGCGCGCGTCATGGTCGAGGGTCCGGACGAGACCACCATTCGCCACTGGGCCGGGGCGATCGCGGCCGCGATCCGGGAGGCCCTCGGATAAGAACCGACAGGGACAGCCGAAAACACCGAGAGCCGACCGCGACAGGGACAGGGACATCCGGAAGAACCTGAGAGCCGCGAGCCGAGAGCCGAGAGGGGAGCCCGAGAGATGCCTTCCGGGGATTGGCAGAACGGGGTGAGGTGACGATGATCTTGTTCGTAGGGTTGGATCACTTGGCCGCCTTGCGGCAGGCGGGGGTGGCGCGAGACCCGGATCCCGTGATCGCTGCAGCCCTGGCCGAGTTGGCAGGCGCGGGCGGCATCACCATCACGCTTGGGCGGGAGCGGACCGGAATGCAGGAGCGGGACCTGCGCCTGCTGCGGGAGACGGCCCGGGCCCCCCTGAACGTTTGCCTGCCCCCGCAGGACGAGTGGGTCAAGCTGGCGCTGGCGGTCCGACCGGACCTGGTCACGCTGGTCCCGGAGACGCGCGAAGGCCTCGGTGCCGAGCGGGGTCTGGACGTGGAGGATCGCCGTGGCGAGATTGCGCGCATCATCGAAATGTTGAAGTCGGCCGGCATTCCCCTCAGTGTCCTGGTGGAGGCGGCACCCGGCCAGGTCAAGGCCGCCCAACGGGCTGGCACAGCAGCCGTCCAGTTGCATACCGGACGGTTCTGCTGGGCCGACAACCCCGCAGCCCGGGCCAGCGAGCTCGATCGGCTGGTCAACGCCGCAAAGCTGGCACACAAGCTGGGACTGACCGTACATGCCGGGGGCGGCCTGGGTCCCGAGACCCTGGGTGAGATCGCCCCGATCGCGGAGATCGGGGCGGTTCATGTCGGGCACGCCTTCATTGCGCGTGCCCTGCTGGTCGGGATCAGGGAGGCGGTAAGGGACCTGTTGCGCATCCTGTCCCGCGCAGGGGGCCAGGCATGATTCTCGGGCTCGGCACCGACCTGGTGGCTGTGCCGCGCCTGGAGGCGGTGCTGTCGCGGCATCGGGAGCGATTCCTGGGTCGGGTCTTCACCCCGGCGGAGCAGGCCGACTGCCTCTCCCGGGCACAGCCGGCAAGGCACTTGGCCGCGCGTCTCGCGGCGAAGGAGGCGGCCATGAAGGCCCTCGGCACCGGGTGGGGGCTGGGCATCCGGTGGCAGGACGTGGAGGTGCAGTCGGGAGGTGCGGTCCCGCCCGTCTTGCGCCTGTCCGGCGCCGCCAGGGACCGGGCAGATGCCCGAGGGATCCGCCAGGCCCTGGTCAGCCTGTCCCACGATGGGGACTACGCCATCGCCGTCGTGGTGGCAACCGACTAGCCCGGGTTCAAGGTGTATTGGACCGAAGGCGTACGAATGTACGAGGGTACGAATGTACGGTTCAAATGCGGCATGCGAATTGCGGAATGCGGAATTCTGTCTGTTCCATTCCGCATTCGGGTACCCTTTGGGTGTTCCGAATTCCGCATTTGTACGGTCCATTCGTACGTTCGTACTCTCGTACGGGGTCTGCGTGCGCGTCGCCCGTTGAGGGCTGAATCGTGATCAAGGTTGTGACCGCAAAGGAGATGCAAGAGCTGGATCGGCGCGCCAGCGCCGAATACGGGATTCCGTCGCTCCTCCTCATGGAGAACGCGGGGACCGAGGCAGTGCGCGAGATGCTGGCAGCCTTCCCGGGCCTCCCTCGCATGCGGGTGGCCATCGTCTGCGGGCGGGGGAACAACGGTGGGGACGGCTGCGTGGTCGCCCGGCACCTCCTGAACCGCGGCACCACGGTGGAGACGTTTCTCCTGGCGCGCCGGGAAGAGGTCAGGGGAGACGCCCGCGTGAACCTGGAGATCCTGGCGAAGATGGGCGCCGCCCCGCGAGAAATCACGAGCGCCGAGGACTTGACGGCGATTGCGGCACAGATCCGCTCGGCGGACGTGGTGGTGGACGCCCTGCTGGGAACCGGCACCCGGGGACCGGCCAAGGGCCTCTCGGCCGAGGCCATCGAACTGCTGAACCGCGCAGGTCGTCCTGTGGTGGCGATGGACATCCCCTCGGGTCTGCTGGCCGATGATCCAGAGCCGCCCGGCCCCGCCGTCCGCGCGACGCTGACGGTGACCTTTGCCCTGCCCAAGCGGTGTCTTCTCCTGTACCCGGCCGCGGCGTACGCCGGCACGGTCCGGATCGGAGACATCGGCATCCCGACCGCTCTGCGGCGCGATCCGGAGCTGCGCCTCGGTCTCCTCGAGGGGGGAGACGTGATTCCGGCCTTTCCGCGCCGGGACCCTGCGGCCCACAAGGGGACCTTCGGCCACGTGCTGGTGATCGCCGGCTCGGTGGGGAAAACGGGGGCGGCGGCCCTCACTGGCGAGGCGGCTCAGCGGGTGGGGGCCGGCCTCGTGACGCTGGCCGTTCCGGAGAGCCTCAACGACATCCTGGAGGTCAAGCTCACCGAAATCATGACCGAGCCCGTCCCGGAGACGGAGGCGCAAACTATCGGGCGGGAGGCCCTGGATCGACTCCTGCACCTGGCCGCGGACAAGAGCGCCGTGGCCATCGGGCCTGGCCTGGGGACCCATCCCTCCACGCAGAAGCTCGTGCACGAGCTGCTGGCTGCCTTGCGGATTCCCATTGTCCTGGACGCGGATGGGATCAACGCGCTGGCCGGGCAGGCAGACCTCTTGAGGGGGGTGGCGGGTCCCCTGATTCTCACTCCCCACCCGGGGGAGATGTCCCGGCTGCTCGGCGTGCCGCGGGACGAGGTGCTGGGGCGGCGGATTGCCCTGGCGCAGGACGTGGCCAACCGCTTCAACGTGACGGTCGTTCTGAAGATGGCACGCACGGTCATCGCGTCGCCCACAGGCGATGCCGCCATCGTGCCCACCGGGAACCCCGGCATGGCCACGGGTGGCACGGGCGACGTCCTCACCGGCCTGATCGCGGGCCTCCTGGCCCAGGGGATAGCGCCCGGGCTGGCCGCACAGGCGGGTGCCTACATTCACGGGATGGCAGGAGATCTGGCAGCGGAGCGCCTGGGGCAGGAGGCGATGCTGGCCGGTGATCTGTTGGAGCGGGTGCCGGAGGCGATCCA
>CAZNWB010000057.1:17452-18748 GCA_964576535.1 uncultured bacterium
CATGCAGATTGAAAAGAACGCGGACAAGCTGGTCAAGACGTTGCGGGTCTTCATCGTGGATCAGCCCGGATACCTGGGGAAGCTGTGCACCGCCATCGGCGAGGTCGGGGGCAACATCGGCGACGTCAAGACGGTCGCCATGGGCTTGGTCCGGAACACCCGGGACATCACCGTCTACATTGACGACGAGGCCCAGCTTCAGGGGGTAGTGGACGCGATCCGTCCCCTGGAGGGGATCGAGTTGGCCGAGGTGATCGACGAGGTGTTGAAGCGGCACGAGGGCGGCAAGATCGCCATGATGGCGCGCTACCCGCTGGAGAGTATCGCCGACATGCGCAAGGTGTACACGCCGGGGGTGGCGACAGTGTGCCGCCTGATCCAGGCCAATCCCCCGCTGGCCTACCGCTATACCGGCATCGGGAACACCGTGGCGATCGTCACGAATGGCACCGCCATCCTGGGTCTCGGGGCCATCGGGCCGGTGGCGGGAATGCCGGTGATGGAGGGGAAGGCACTCCTCCTGGAGCGGCTGGCCGGGATCAGCGGGGTCCCGGTGCTCGTGGACACGCGAGATCCCAAGGAGTTCGTGAACGCCGTCGTGCGGATTGCTTCGTCCTTCGGGGCCATCAACCTGGAGGATGTGGCGGCGCCCGATTGCTTCGAGATCGAGGCCCGCATCCAGGAGGCGCTGGACATCCCGGTCATGCACGATGACCAGCATGGGACCGGGGTCGTGGTCCTGGCCTCCGTGCTGCGCGCCTGCGCGCTTACCGGGCTCACGCTGGCGGAGCAGACCCTGGGGATCGTCGGCCTGGGTGCCGCGGGCATCGGGATTTCGAGGCTCCTGCTCTCGTATGGAATCAAGCACCTGATCGGCACCGACCTCAAGGACGAGGCGATGGCCCGACTGGAGCAGGCGGGAGGGCAGCGGGACACCCTGCAGGGGGTGATGGCCCATGCGGACATCGTGGTGGCGACCACAGGCGCCCCAGGCCTGATCAAGCCCGGCATGATCCGGCAGGGCCAGGTCATCCTGGCCCTTTCCAATCCCAATGCTGAGATCCGGCCGGACGATGCCCTGGCGGCCGGCGCGGCGTTTGCCATGGACGGGAAAATGGTGAACAACGCCCTGGCCTTTCCCGGCATCTTCCGGGGCGCCCTGGATGCCCGGGCTCGCCGGATCACCGACGGCATGAAGATCGCGGCTGCGAAGGCGATCGCCGACCAGGCCCCGGAGGGTGAGCTGGTGCCGGAGATCCTTGATCGGTCGGTCCACCAGGCGGTGGCTCAGGCCGT
>CAZNWB010000057.1:18848-20874 GCA_964576535.1 uncultured bacterium
GTCCTCGACCTCCGCGAGTGTGTCCTGTCATGGGACTCCGCCTCAGCCGAGGAGACCGAACGGGTGGGCCAGATCCTGGGTGGCTTCTTGCGACCGGGGGATGTGGTCGCCCTCTTCGGCGAACTGGGGAGCGGAAAGACCGTCCTGGTCCGGGGTATCGCAGCCGGTCTGGGCTGTGGGGCTGCCGAGGTACACAGCCCCAGCTTCACGCTGGTCAACGAGTATGCCTGCGGCCCGGCGGGACCGGGGACCAGCCCCGGGCAGGGCGGCTGGCGAATGGCGCACGTGGACCTGTACCGGATCCGGTCGGACGAGGAGCTGCCGGGAATCGGGTGGGACGAGTATGTGCATTCCCAGCATGTGGTGGCGGTGGAATGGGCAGATCGTGCCCTGCGCTGGCTGCCCGGCGACCACCTGCGGGTACGCCTGGAGATGCTGGGGCACGATCGGCGCCGGCTTTGCGTGCAGGCGACCGGTACCCGCTCCGCGGAGCTGGCCCGGAAGTGGCTGGAAGCGGCGGACGTCACCCCGCGGGCAAGCTAAAGCGTTCGGCTGTTCGGTGGTTCGGCTGTTCCCGGAACTACCGAACGACCGAACCCCCGAACCACCGAACGTTGAATGACCTGAGGGAGGGTGCAATGAGATCGGTAAACGGGTGGCGACGGAGGGCGATGGGGCTGGCCGCCATTGCCCTGATAGTCATGGGTGGCCCCGGATGGAACCGGGTAGAGGCAGCCCTGTGGAGCGAGTCACCGGGTGTGACGCGGGAGGACCCCGACCTGGCCCGCGTGAACCAGGCCATGATCCGGTTGGCCAAGAGCTTGCGGCCGGCTGTCGTGCAGATCGGCGTGAGCGGCGAGAGGGGCAGCGAACAGGACCTGCCACAGGATCACCCGCCGCTTCCGCCGGGCGAGCGGCCCCGAGTGGGGTCGGGCATCATCCTCACCGCCGACGGATTTATCCTGACAAACCAGCACGTGATCGAGCAGGCTGCGGAGATCGAAATCCAGCTCATGGATGACCGGAAGTTCCCGGCGAAGGTGGTGGGGAAGGACGCCCGCACGGACCTGGCGCTGTTGAAGGTGGAGGCGGCGGGGCTCCCCGTGCTGCCCCTGGGGGACTCGGACAAGCTGGAGGTGGGGGAATTGGTCCTGGCCATCGGCAACCCCTTCGGTCTCGAGCACTCGGTGAGCCTGGGCATCGTCAGCCGAAAGGGGCGGGCTCTGGGAAGCGCGGGGACCTTCACCGACTACATCCAGACCGACGCCTCCGTGAATCCAGGGAACAGCGGGGGTCCGCTCCTCAACATGCGCGGAGAGGTGATCGGCATCAACACTGCTGTCATCCCCAACCGGCAGGTGGCTTTTGCCATCCCCATCAACCTGGCGAAATCCCTTCTGCCGGAGCTCCAGGCCAGCGGTCGGATCGCATGGGGATTCCTGGGCGTGAGCATCCAGGATGTAACCCAGGAGCTGGCCAAGGCCATGGGCGTCCCGGAGAACAAGGGCGCCCTGGTCAATAACGTACTGGCCGGGCAGCCGGCCGAGACGGGCGGGATCAAGCGGGGCGATATCATCGTGCAATTCGACGGCAAGGCCGTTTCGAGCGTCCGGGTGCTGCAACGCGCGGTGAGCTTTACCCCCGTCGGAAAGCAGGTGGAGGTGCAGGTCTTCCGTGGGGGGAAGCTGGAGACCCTGACCGTAAAGGTGGGCGAGGCCGCCACGGCCGAGCGCCGGGCCACGGCACCACCGGCGCGCCGGGAGCTGGGAATGATGGTGGAGGAGCTGGACGCGGAGAAGGCGAAGAAGTTCAAGCTGCGGGAGGGCGAGGAGGGCCTGATCGTGAGCGACGTGGCCAAGGCCGGTCCCGCCGCCAGCGCCGGCATCCGCGCCGGGGATCTGATCCGCGAGGTGAACCGTCGGGAGGTGCGCTCGCTGGAGGGATACCGGAGCGCCCTCCGCCGTGACGAGGGAGAAGTGGACCTCTTCCTCCTCCAGCGGGGCCAGGCCCACTTCTACGTGGCCGT
>CAZNWB010000058.1:0-20500 GCA_964576535.1 uncultured bacterium
TCCCGTCGTCTCCCCAGGCGACTGTGCCGGATACATAGATCGTATCCCCCACCCGCACCGCGCGCGAAAAGCCGATAAGCGGCTCGTACGGGCTGCCGGAGGAGATGAGCTTTCGATCGGTCATGGGGTCCCCTTCGCCTCCTGGCTCCTCATGGGCTACTTCCGCACGATTCCCAGGGAGATCGAGGAGAGCGCCATGGCCGACGGCTGCTCGCGGCTGCAGATCCTGGTGCGAATAGTTCTGCCCTTGTCTGTCCCGGGGCTGCTGTCGGCGGGGATCTTCTGCTTCACCCTGTGCTGGAACGAGTTCCTCTACGCCCTGATCTTCATGTCCTCGGGCTCCATGAAGACCATCCCCGTGGGCGTCGTGAGCGACCTGATCAAGGCCGACACGCTGTTCTGGGGTTCGCTCATGGCGGCGGCGGTCCTGGGGTCGGTCCCCGTCGCGCTCATCTATTCTTTCTTTGTCAAGTACTACGTCTCCGGCCTGACGGCGGGCGCGGTCAAGGGCTAGACCCCCTCTGGCCTCCCAAACCCGGCCGCCGGACCACTTGACCACGATCCCAGAAGGTTATATGATTCCTCCAGCTTGGTGGTCGCGGTGCTGGACTGGATCGGCGTGACATTGAGGGCGGCTGTGTGGAGACCTGCTAATCTCCTGGCGGTGCTGGGCCTAACTTTGGCAGTGCTCACCTTCGCCCGGCCTGCGATTTCAGGGCCCTGGTGGCGGTCCGGTCCAGGCCCGTGGGCCGGGCCGGGCCGGGCTTCGGCCCCCGTCGCGGTCTTTCCCGGGCCCTTGCCGTACGGCTCCCGCTTCTACTACCCTCCCGGGATCCCCCTGTCCTATTACGAACCGGAGAGCGGGTCGACGTACTGCCTTTCGCAACCTGCCGGCTTCTACTATGTGTGCGGTTATTCCCGCCCCGCCCGCGAACTGATCGAGCCTGCCTCCTTCATGCCTCCGGGAACCGTTCCTCCCCGTGGCGAGCAGGGGCTTCCGCCCCCCTCGGGCGTGCTCCTCTTCAAACTGCCACGAGACGCCGAGGCCACGGTGAACGGCGTCCCGGTGGGCCTCAGTGCGGGTCTCGGGATCGCCGCCGTCCCGCCGGGCCGGTACCGGGTGGTCGTGCGTGCCTCCGGGACGGAGATCGAGCACACGATCACCGTGAACCCGCACGCCATCCTGACCGTCACCCCCACCTCTGTGGTTCCGACCGAGCCCTGATCCCTCCCCACCCCACAGGCTACTCTCTGCAAGACGGGATCGGCATTGAACAGTGTAGCCCTAGGTGTTCTTGGTGTGGCCTGGCGATCGGGGATAAGGAAAGGAACCGATTGGATGGAGGTGATGAGGAGTGTGGGTCATGAAGATCGTGCCGGGAGCTGGCGTGACGGCCCGCTTCAGCAAATATCATGAGTGCCGCGTTGAGCAGCCGGTCGTGGTGACTAAAAGCGGGTGACCTGCGGCGGCGCTGGTCGCAGTCTCCAAAGAGGCACCACGGGAACGCGACGCAGCGTGTGGGATGCTCTTCTCATGGGGAATTCGACTCGTAATGCAACCCCCATCCGACTAGGACTTCCGCCGGCCGGAGCAGTCACGAAGACCCGCCCCCTACCCCCCCAGGATTAGAGCCGTGGATCGGGCCGCGGCGCGTCCTCCCTTCCCCAGCGAATTCCTGGATCTGGGCGAGCCGCGACTGGATCTCTACGGCTGTCAGGGCGTCCTGTCCCACGGGCCGACGATCCGTGACCAGCTTTCCTGCCCGCTCCTGGGTCAGCCTCCGCTCGATCAGCGTTTTCCGCCGGAGTTGGTGGTAGAGGAAATGCACGGCGATGGTCTTCGGAGGCACCGCGCCATACGGGAGCGGGGGGACACCAAACCCGCCATCCGGCCGCCGCACGAAGGGAGTAAGCCGTGGGCCGGCCTCCCTCAGGGCCTCCCCGCTTAGGGGAAGACATTCACTCGTTTGCTTCAGGATGGCCTCCCACGCCGCCAGGTACGCATCCCACCGGTCGGCCTTGTCGAGCATCGCGAGGATACTGCGGTAAAGCAGGATCTGGTTGGCCTGGTACCCCCGCGGACCGAGCTGCCCTCGGTGCTGCTGCGTCGCCTGCAGCAGGCGCAATCCCGCCTCCAGGCCATCCTCATAGGCTTGCGTCGCGTCAATGTCGCGCCAGAGGGCCTTCCACGTCGCGTCGTCCATGGTGACGCAGTAGCTCTCCCAATCCAGCGGGTCCGCGGCGGGGCGGGAGAGGAGTCGGCTGAGCCATTCCTGAATGTTCATTGGCTCCTCTGGCATCGCGCCGATTGGCACCGGAGCCGGCCGAAAGGGGCCGGGGCGCGGGACTACCCCGCCTTCCGACTGTCGCAGAACGCCTCTGCGGCGGTTTCCGCTTCCACCTGGGTCTTCCAGGGCCCGCCCAGGACCGGCCGATCCCCCCCGACATCCTTCAACGCCACGCGCGCCTTGGCCCACCAGACGCCCTCGTGTCGGAGCACTGTTATCGTGAACCGCTGATAGGGGTAGCTCATCCTCTCTTCGTCCATGGCGACTCTCTTTTCCACGCTCACCGGGAGATTCCAGCCGACCCGCTGCGAGGCCAGAAGACCGAGGCAATCTCCCCTGGAGCCCCGGAAGCCTCCTCCGTCTAGGTGCTGGGGGAGCTCACCCTCATGTTCGTTGCCCGCGGTCCTTTCGGCCCTCTCTCGACATCGAACTCGACGGCTTGCCCTTCCGCGAGCGTGTCGAACGCCTCCCCTTGGAGGGCGGACCTATGAAAGAATATTTCGACACCATCTTCTCCCAGGATGAACCCGAACCCCCGCTCCCTGACCAGCCGTTTCACCGTACCGTTTGCCATGGCCTCTTCCCCTCTCCAGACGTCCGTCTGGAACCCGTTGCGTTTCCCACCACCGACCACCCACGACGATCTTCGTGCCTGCGTTCCCCCTCAGCAGCCCCACCTCCACGCGGCAGGCTCCGGATGCGGCCGATCGCCTGGGCCTGGCCCCCAATATATAATTCACACTCGATATACAACGTATCGCATGACGCAGGCCAGATCAAGCACTGTCTTTCCACCTTGACTTTGTCCTCAAGTCAGGGTTAGCGTCTTGCCCGGTTGAGCGGGGTTCCCCTGCAGGAGAACCGGGGGGCGGGGATGGCGGCTGGAAAACTCCTGGTGTGCGAACCCAATGGCCCTTTGGGGACCAATCGCTCCCAGAGGGCCGTCCTGTTTTGGGGCCGCTATACGGGTGTGTCATGTTCCTGGATTGTGCGGTTGGAGGACCGGACCCGCGGTACCGGCACTTGAACCTGCGCATTCTCTTGCTGTTGCTCCTTGCCGGGGTTCCTCTCACGGCCTGGGGTGGCGAGGGCGGCGCACCGCGGTTCCAGAACCGGTACCAGGAACTCCGCGATCTTGCACAGCGCGGCCCCTTTGGCGTTCCCCTCAGCGTTCAGTCGGAGGACAGCAGCGATCAGGTGACCGCCGAGGTGGACGGCATCATCGAGCACCCCTTCGACGCGGTCAAGGCAGCGCTGAGTACCCCCGCCTCCTGGTGCGAGTTTGCCCCCCTGCACTTGAATGTGAAGGCGTGCACCTTCCAGATGCAATCGCACGAGACGCTCCTCACGCTCTATGTCGGGCGGAGATACTACCAAAGCCCCGAAGATGCATCGTCGCAGTCGTACCAATTCGTGGTGCACACGGGGGACCCCGGATTCTTGTCGGTCGCCCTCAGCGCTCCAAAGGGGATTTTCGGGACCACGGCCCACCGGCTCCGGCTGGAAGCTGCTGGCGTGGACGGCAGGACGGTCGTCGCTCTGCGCTCATCCTATGTGCCGAGCCTCGTGACCAGACTGATGACCGCCATCTATCTGGCCACGGTGGGACGGAACAGGGTCGGCTTCAGCCGGGAGGACGCTGGCCCGGCCGTATCACCGCGGTACGTGAAGGGCTTCAGGGGGCTAGTCGAACGCAACGCCATGCGCTACTACCTTGCCTTCGAGGCGTTTCTGGACACGCGGTCCGTCCCGGCCACCCATCGGTTCGAGGCATGCATCAACGCGGTGTATGACATGATGGAGCGGTACCCCGCACAGTTCCATGACATGGAGAAGGCGGAATATCTCGATGTCAAGCGCAGGGAGCGGGAGAACCAGCTCCGGCTTCAGCAGAAGCTGGACGCAGCCGGCCTGCGCTCGAACGATGGCTAGGGCCGGGTGATGACTGTGCTGCTGACACCCCGCGCCACATCCGGTATGGCTGAAACTCCTCGACGACCTCCGCCGGTCCGTGGTAGGCCCGCCGGGCGACCTCTCCAAGCTGGTACCTGCTGGTGTGGCCATCCGCGGCAGCTCGCGCCGCCTCGCTCTGGAGGAACGCTGCCTCGTGCGACGGCATCTCGGCCCCCCGGGGAAGGGGACGTTGCATTATAAGTATTATTTCTGCAGTCGCCGGGCTCGTTCTTAGAGGCAACGCGGGGTTCGCGGGTTTGCGGGCAGAGAGGCGGCGAATGCACGATCGCAGGGGCTGAGCCAATGCCAGCCGGTCCGGTAGTGGGGGGCGAGGCGAATGAAGGCTATTGTTGATTTGTGCGTGGTGCCACTCGGGGTGGGGGTGTCCGTGTCGGAGTACGTGGCGGCGTGTGAGCGGATCCTGAAAGAGGCCGGGCTCACAACCCAGCTCCACGCCTACGGAACGAACATCGAGGGCGAGTGGGATGCGGTTTTTGCGGCGATCAAGCGCTGCCACGAAACCGTCCACGCCATGGGGGCGCCGCGGATCTCCACGGTGATCAAGCTGGGCACGCGGGTGGACCGCGACCAGACGATGGACGACAAGGTCCGGAGCGTGCAGACCAAGCTCCGGTGAGTTGCACCCGAACTTCTCACCACCAAGGCACCAAGACACCACCTGAGGGCGGAAAAATTCTTGACACCCGCGGATCACATCGATACCATATCCGTAATACAGAAGCTGTATCGATGGAGGAACCATGGGAACAGTGACCATCTCGCCCAAGTACCAGGTTGTAATCCCCAAGGCGATTCGGGAGAAACTGGGGCTTTCGCCGGGGCAAAAGGTACAGGCCATCCTGTACGGTGATCGGATCGAACTGGTCCCGCTGCGCCCCATGAAGGAGATGCGAGGCTTCCTCCGGGGCATCGATACTCGGGTCGAACGGGAGGCGGACCGAGTATGAATGTGGTGGACTCGAGTGCCTGGCTGGAATACTTCGCGAGCGGGCCGAACGCTTCCTTCTTCGCCCCCGCGATCGAGGAGGTGGGGGAACTCGTGGTCCCGTCGCTGATAGTGTACGAGGTGTTCCGGCGGGTACTCCAGCAGCGGGGGGAAGGCGAGGGATTCCGGGCGGTAGCGGCTATGCAGCAAGGGATCGTCGTCGACCTGGACGTGCGCATCGCCCTTGCTGCGGCACGCATCAGCCTGGATCAGAAGCTGCCCATGGCCGACAGCGTCGTGCTGGCCACAGCGAGGCTCTACGGCGCGATGCTCTGGACCCAGGATGCGGACTTCCAGGGGCTTCCTGGAGTGCAGTACCGAAAGCGGAAATCATGAGCTGGCGCACTGCCCCTGTGTTGCTTGGTGCGGCGGGCCAGGGCGGGGCGGCGGATTAAATTGGGAATGGGGAACGCCCAGGGGGTACCCGAATGCGGATTGACACTGGGGATGGAAAAACGCTTGAGGAAAACGACTTTGTGTGTTAGTCTCCACGCGTTCCGCCACGGAACTGGAAGAATCTTGGCCCTGGCGGGACGAACAGAATAGGGCAGGTCTCACAGCCTGAACGGCGGTCTCTCCGGCGATCCCTCCGTTAATCCCCCTCAATCAATCAAGCCGGACACAATAGCGGTCACATCCGATCCCCGCGGGGACATCGTGTGCCCGCGGAAAGCACAGGGATACGTATGTCGTTTGCAGAACTCGGACTCCACCCAGACCTCTTGAAGGCCACCCAGGGGATGGGATTCGTGCATCCCACGCCGATCCAGCGGGCGGCCATCCCGCCCTTGATGCAGGGCCGGGACGTCCTGGCCACCGCCGTGACCGGCAGCGGGAAGACGGCCGCGTTTCTCCTGCCGATCCTCCACCACCTGCTGGGGAAGCGCCGGGGGACCACCCGGGCGCTGGTCGTGGCCCCCACCCGGGAGCTGGCCGCCCAGATCGCGGAGCACCTCCGCGACCTGGCGGGGCACACCGGCCTCACGGGCGCGGCCGTGTATGGTGGCGTGGCCATGGGGCCGCAGGAGCAGGCGTTCCGGAAGGGCGTGGACGTGCTCATCGCCACGCCTGGCCGGCTCCTGGATCACTTCCAGTACCCGTACGCGCGACTCGACGGCCTCGAGTACCTGGTGCTGGACGAGGCGGACCGGATGCTCGACATGGGGTTCCTGCCGGACATCCGCCGCGTCCTCCAGCATCTGCCCAGAAAGCGGCGGACGCTGCTGTTCTCGGCAACGCTGCCGGCGCCCATCGTGGAGTTGGCGGACGACCTGCTGGAGAATCCCGTGGCCCTGAACATCGAGCGAAAATCCGCCCCGGCAACCGGCATCACCCACTCAGTCTATCCGGTCCCGCACGAGCTGAAATCTCCTCTCCTGCTGGCGCTCCTGCGGCAGGGCCCGTCCAGGAGCGTCCTGGCCTTCACGCGGACCAAGCACCGGGCCGATCGCCTGGCCGACTTCCTGGTGCGACACGGCATCGTCTGCGCCCGCATCCACGGTAACCGGAGCCAGGCACAGCGGACGGAGGCGATGGCGGGCTTCAAGAAGGGGCGCGTCCGCGTCCTGGTCGCCACGGACATCGCGGCCCGCGGCATTGATGTCGAGGCGCTGGGACTGGTGGTGAACTTCGACGTGCCGCACCTGCCGGAGGACTACATCCACCGGGTCGGGCGCACCGCCCGGGTCGAGTTGACAGGTGACGCCTATACATTTGTCTCGCCGGAGGAGGAGGGGACCCTCCGCGCCATCGAGCGGCACATGGGAAAGCGCCTGCCGCGCCACACGGTCGCAGGGTTCGACTACGCGAAGCGGCCCGCGGAACGGCTGGAGGTCCCGCTGGCCGAGCGCATCGCCACTCTCCGCGCGCGGAAGGCGGAGGAGCGATCCCGGGCGAGGGCGAACGCCGCGCGCCGCGGCGCACAAGGGACCCCGGCGGGTCCGGCCGGAAACGGGACAGCGCGGGGCAATCCCGCGGGCACCGCGCCGAGGCGCTCGGCGAAGGCTGCGCCTGGCCTGAACCGTGCGGAGGCCGTGCTGTCCTGGCTTCGCCAAGGCCCGGGGCGGCCCGACCACGGTCCTGGGGGAGGACGCAATCGCCGGCCGGGGGGAGGCGGCCTGGCATCGGGTAAGAAGCCAGGCTACCCTCGGTAAGCCACGGAGAGGTACCGGACGGCAACATGGGGGTCAGTCGGTTTTGTCAGTCAGTTTTGCCTTGACAGCGCTCCCCCTGTCGCGCCATGCTTAGCCGCTTTTTTGGGGGGTGCCCAGGGCTGTGCCGGGCTCACGGGCGTACCGGCGGCGCGCGGGGCAAAAGCCAAATCCTCTCAGCCAGCCGTCTCCAAGAAGAACCCATCAAGCCATCCGCAATCTGGCTCTGGTTGCATCGGAGATGGGGCCACACAGTGAGAACTGGCAAAGAACTCATACGTGCAACGCGGCCTTTTGCCGTGGAAGTGAGATGGAAGAGCTATTGGTATGCACTCAGCACCCTCGCGTTGGTCATTCTGTTCACTGCCGGAACCTTCTGGAATGTTCATCCCGCGGCGAAAGTTCTCTCCAGCATCTTCAGCGCGCTGGTTCTTGTGAGGCTGTTCGTCATCTACCACGACCAGCAGCACTATGCCATATTCCATAAGTCCATTCCGGCAAAGATCCTTTTCACCCTGATCGGGCTCTACATCCTTGCCCCTTCCAGCATCTGGAAACGCTCGCACGACTATCACCACAACCACAATTCAAAGCTTTTCAGCGCCAGTATCGGATCGTACCCGATTTACACGCGGCAGAAGTTCCTGAATGCACCCACATCCGAACGGCTGTCGTATCTTGCCGTTCGCCATCCGCTCACGATCGCTTTCGGGTATGGAACGATGTTCATTTACGGGATGTGCATCCAATCGTTCCTCAGCAGCCCCCGGAGGCATTACGATTCGTTGATTGCTCTTCTCCTCCATCTTGCAGTTGTCGTTTCTGTCACAGTTGTTATGGGCTGGCACACACTTCTGCTTGCCATCCTCATTCCCTTTTCGATCGCTTGTGCAATCGGAGCGTACCTGTTTTATGCCCAGCATAATTTCCCGGGAGTCACCTTCAAGGGCAACATCGAGTGGAGCTATGACAATGCCGCGCTGGAATCATCGAGCTACATGGTGATGGGTCCCTTTTGGAGCTGGGTTACGGCCAACATCGGCTATCACCATATTCATCACATCAATTCGCGAATACCTTTTTACCGCCTACCAGAAGCCATGGAAAACATCCAGGAGCTTCAGCAGGTGAAGACCACCACGCTGAACCCCCTTGAAATCTTTCGCTGCCTCCGGTTGAAAGTATGGGATCCCGATGCCAACCGGATGATTCCCCTCAGCCAGCTCTGACGAACCTGCCGAATACTGTACGGCGAATGGGGACCGCCACACCCATGCTGACGGGCGGCTCCTCGGTCGGGACTGAGATGCGCCGGGCCTCCGGGGGCCGGCGCGCCGCCACAACCCGGATCGTCCTCGGGAATCCGCATGACACGCGCTCGCGGGGCGGCCCACACTCCCCCGGATTCATGGCCGGCCCTGATTCCCCCGCGTCAGCGCGACCTGTAGCCCTGCCCCATGCCCAAGACCGCTCCTCGAGCGCAGCAGCCCTTCACGCTCCGGTCCCTGATCCTTAGCGTCTATCTCCCGACCTTCTTCTTCTCCGTGGGCGAGGGCGCCGTCCTGCCAATCATCCCCCTCTTCGCCCGCGAGCGCGGCGCCTCGGTGGCCGCGGCCGTCCTGATCGTCGGGATACGCGCCCTCGGCACGCTGCTCCTCGACCTGCCGAGCGGCGTCGTCGTGTCCCGCTTTGGGGACAAGGGCGCGATGGTCGCCGGCACGGCCCTGGTCGCCATGGTGGCGGTCGGCGCCTCCCTGAGCGGGTCGGTCGTGGTGCTCGCCGCGCTCATCCTCGTCATGGGCGGCGGCTGGGCCTTCTGGCAGGTCGCCCGCCTGGCCTACGTCACCGAGGTCACGCCCATCGAGAAGCGCGGCCGGGCCCTCTCGATCCTCGGCGGGGTGAGCCGCGCCGGCACCTTCGTCGGGCCGATCCTCGGCGGATTCCTCGGCAAGCACTACGGCCTCGAGTCGGCGTTTTACGCCCAGGCGGTGATGGGCCTCGCCGCCTCGGCGCTGATGTTCATCAACGTGCGCAGTCCCTCCGAGGCGGAGGCTCTCCGCGGGCACCGTCTCGCCGGGGGTCTCGTCGCGATGGTGATCGAGAGCCGGCGGATCCTCCTCAGCGCAGGCCTTGTGGTCATCGCCCTCCAGATGCTGCGGCAGGTCCGCGACGTCTTCCTACCTCTCTGGGGCGATTCGATCGGCCTCGGCGTCGCCCAGATCGGCCTGGTGTACGGCGCCTCCTCCCTCCTGGACACCGCCATGTTCTATCCTGCGGGCTACGTCATGGACCGCTTTGGCCGCAAGTGGGCGGGCATCCCGAGCCTGATCACGCTGTCCATCGGGCTCCTCATCCTGCCGGCGACGAGCGGGTTCTCTGGCTACACCCTGGTGGCGATGATCCTGGGCATCGGCAACGGCCTCGGGCCGGGGATCGTCATGACCCTGGGCGCCGACTTCGCACCCCAGGCCCGGCGGGGCGAGTTCCTCGGCCTCTGGCGGTTCATCAGCGACGTGGGGAGCGCCGGCGGGCCCCTCGTTGTAAGCTTCATCACCGGCGTCGCCAGCCTCGGCCTGGCAGCGGTGGTCACCGCCGTTCTCGGCCTGACCGGCGCCGTCCTGATGTGGCTACGTGTTCCCGAGACACTCCGGCGGGGAGATTAAGCAGGGAGAAGAGGGGACGTCGACTGAAAGGGGATTCGCGGGGGAGAACCTGATCTTCTTGGCGGTATATATCGGCTATGTTATCGGCCCGTGCCGTGGATGAGCGCATAGGGCTGGCCAGGCGACGGAGCACGTCATGAAAAGGCTGTTCCCGATCGTGGCGCTCGTGATTGTCGTGGCGGCTGCCGGTTTACTCTTTGGGTTCCGCGAGCGCATCCCAGAATGGAACCTCCCGGGTCTCGGCCAACTTATCCGGGATGATAGTGTCTGGTTGGCGCCCTACGTGGCCACGCCGCAAGAGGTCGTGGACCGGATGCTGGAGATGGCCGAGGTACGGCCGACCGACGTGGTGTACGATCTCGGCTCCGGCGATGGGCGGATCGTGATCACGGCTGCCAAAAGGTATGGCGCCCGAGGTGTGGGTTTTGAGCTGGACGAGAAGCTGGTCCGCCGGGCGCAGGACAATGCCCGACGCGCCGGTGTGACACGCCTGGTGGAGTTCCGTCAACAGGACGTGATGTCGGTTGACCTCTCCCCGGCCACCGTCGTGACGTTGTATCTCCTGCAGGACGCGAACCTGAGACTCCGCCCGATCATCCTGTCCCAGCTGCCGCTCGGGGCGCGCGTGGTCTCGCACAAGTTCCACATGGGGGATTGGCGCCCCGACCGAACGGAGAAGGTCCAAGCCACATCCGGCGACGTCCACACGCTGTACCTCTGGCGCATCGCCTCCCGACTCCCACCTGGCTAGCCTGGGTGGGCGTGAGGGAGCGTTGCCTCCTGAGTTGACTTGCTGCTTTCGCCTACCCGCCCTCCTCGCCGGGGCGACGCGAGACCACCGGGGCCGAGCAGAACAAGGTACAGGCCTTCGGTCGCCTCTTCCCGGGCCGCCTCGACTGCGGCCGCGATGTCCGCAGCGCGTGCCGCGGGACCCCGGCTCTTATTAATGATTGACAGCCCGTCGTCGAGCGAATAGGTTCTTGCCGCCTCGCCGTCGGCGGGGCAGGAAGGCCAATCCCATGGCCGAGTTTGTGATGCAGCGGCGGTTCCCCCGCTTTCCCATCAAGCTTCCAGTCCTGTACAAAGTGCTGGAACCCGCGCCCGGCAAGCCCGGGGTGGGCTGGACCCGTGATCTGAGCGAAGGGGGAGCCTGCCTGGAGCTGGCCGAACGCCTGGAACAATCCACGGTGCTGTCGGTCCTCTTCCGGAGCGATCTGGGGGGGTTGGAGGTGACTGCAAAGGTGGCCTGGGTCGGAAAGCAGGGCCCAGGGCAAGAAGGAATCGCCCACGGTATCGCCTTCGAAAAGGTCGGCCCGAACCAGCAAGTCGCCCTCCGCCAGTTGCTGGCCGAGCACAAGGTCCAGTTGCGGCATGCAGGGGTGCGTGTCCCCCTGGAAGTCTCCATCCGTTGTCAGGTCAAGGGCGGAGCAGGCCCGTTCATGGAGGGACGAACGGGCGACATCAGTCGGGGTGGAATGCTCCTCCACCTCCCCGTTGCCGTTCCTTCTCCCACGGTGTTGAAGGTCTCGATTCCAACGGCGCGAGGGACCGTCGAGGCAGAGGGCGAGATCGCCTGGGTTGAGCCGCTCGAGGCGAGGATCCCGGGGGAGAGCATCCGGCATGGCTTTCGATTCACGGAGATCAGTTGGCCCAACCAACTCACCCTCGGCCTCCTCTTGGCCGGGGCGCCGTAACGACCCACCATTCCACTCTAATCCAATCAGTGCAGAACTTGAAACGCCATGAATACCCAGTCCCGCAGAGCGGGACGCTGGGTTCCCGGTGCGCCATGGAGGTGGCAATCAGGCAACTTGGCAATTTGGCAACCTGGAACCCCTGAGTGCCGAATTGCCGAATTGCCAGGAAGTCTTGGCGCCTTGGCGGTTAAGAATCAGGGATGGGATAGGCCCATGAAGACGAGAGCGGCGGTTTCGTACCAGCCGGGCGAGCCCCTGGTCATCGAAGAGCTGGAGATTGAGGAGCCGAGGGTCGGTGAGGTCCTGGTCAAGATGTCGGCGGTGGGGCTCTGCCACTCCGATTACCACGTCATGGCCGGCGACCGGCCGGTGGGGATGCGACCCATCGTCCTGGGGCACGAAGGGGCAGGCGTGGTCGAGGCGGTCGGGACGGGGGTGACGCGCATTCGTCCCGGCGATCACGTGGTGCTGACGTTCATTCCCTCCTGTGGCACGTGCCGCTTCTGTGTCTCCGGGATGAGCCACGCGTGCGTCCTCAGCGCCAGGATTGCCAAGGGACCCCAGCTCGACGGCACGTACCGGCTGCGGAATACGGCAGGCCAGAACGTCGGCCAGTTCTGCCTGCTGGGCGCGTTCAGCGAGTACGCGGTGGTGAACCAGGACTCCGTCTGCGTGATTGACAAGCGCTACCCGCTGGACGTGGCCTGCCTGGTGGGATGCGGCGTGGTGGGCGGCTTCGGCGCGGCCGTGCACCGGGCCAAGGTGCGGCCGGGCAGCAGCGTCCTGGTGATCGGTGTCGGCGGGGTCGGGATGAATGTCATCCAGGGGGCCAGGGTGGCCGGCGCTACCACGATCATCGCCGCGGACATCGTGGATCAGAAGCTGGCGTGGGCCAAAGGCTTCGGCGCCACCCACACCATCAATGTGCACGAGGCAGATGTCGTCGCCACAGTCATGGAGATCACAGGGGGTGAGGGAGTGGATTTCGCCTTCGAGGTGATCTCCAACCCGACGACCATCGGCCAGGCCTTCGCCGCCACGGCGAAGCTGGGGGTGGTCGTCGTGATCGGTCTAACGCCGGCGAGCGTCGAGAGCCTGCCGATCAGCCCGCTCCAGCTCGTCCTCACCCAGAAGACGCTCATGGGGACGCTCTACGGATCGAGCAATCCGCAGGTCGAGATCCCCCGAGTGCTCTCGCTATACGAGCACGGTCTCATTAGGCTGGACGAGCTGATCACGCGGCGGTATCGGCTGGATCAGGTCAACGAGGGCTATGCCGACATGCTGGCGGGCAAGAACATCCGCGGCGTACTCACCTTCGAGTGACAACCCCCCTTTCGCACCATCCTGTGAGGGGAAGCGCGGGGAGCGGCAAGGCTTTCAGCTCGCCAGCAGCCAGGTGACCCGGCGCTCGAGGCCGGCCTCGATCTCCCGGACATCATCCGGCGCACCCACCAGCCGCTCGACCAGCTTCCCCTCCTTGCTGATGAAGAGGCTCATCGGCGTCGACTCCATACCGTAGAGCCTGCCGATTCTTCCGTCCGCATCTCGCCCCACAGGGAAAGGCAGGCGGTATTGCTCCACGAACTTCTTGGCGGGCCCCTCTTTGTCCCACTCGACGTTG
The DNA here is from genome assembly GCA_964576535.1 of uncultured bacterium. Lineage (GTDB taxonomy): Bacteria > Methylomirabilota > Methylomirabilia > Methylomirabilales > 2-02-FULL-66-22 > 2-02-FULL-66-22. The sequence continues at coordinate 13,382 of CAZNWB010000058.1, forward strand.
ACGCTCAAGAAGGCCAGACCCTTGTCGCGGTACTTCTCGTAAATCCGGGCCAGAACGGGAGCCTCCCGTTGGCAGTGGGGTCAGGTCGAGGCCCAGAAGTTCACCAGGACCGGCTTGCCTTTCAAGCTGGACAGGGTGATGCTCTGCCCGTTGAGGAGGCGGAGGGTGAAGTCCGGCGCCGCCTGCCCGGTCTGGGCGACGGCGGCCTTTGCGGGGGTGGCCCTGCCACCGCCCTGCAACACCACCATTGCTATGAGCGCGCCGACGACCACTACCAGGACGCCAACGATCGCCCACGTGGTCCACTTGGACTTCGCCTGGCGCTTCTCCTTGGTTGAGGGGGCTCGCACCAACTTCCGCTTTCCCATGAGGGGCTCCTTCTTTCGCTGAACAGTCAGTCCTCAGCCGTCAGCTTTCAGCTTCTGCACGAACCTCAGAGGCTTCTCCTTGAGCCTCCAGCGTCCCGCAGTCACGGAACCGAGGCCCCTCGCTGTCATGCCCGAGGCTGGGGGCTGAAGGCTGACCGCCGAATGCTTGACTATTTGTACAGGGGGATCGGTCCGGGTGCAAGTGTTTCCGGCGGCCAGCCTAATTGAACCGCCAAGACGCCAAGAACGCCAAGAAACACCAACAATTCACGCTAAAGACTCGGCGGCTCGGAATTGACGGCCCGCCTTGACGGATGAGATCGTCTGCCCTTGAAGCCTGTGGCGCACCAATCCGCCTGAGGCGGACCGTTGGTACCGGCGGTTAAAGGGGTTTATGCGCGGAGAAACCTCTTGACCCCCTGCAATGCCTTGATTACCGTGTGGACCGAGTTTGGGAACGAGCGTTATGAATCTCCGGACTTTGGCGGGTCAGCTCATGGTTCATGTGACGGCTGGGATCCTCACCGACGGGGATCGGGTGCTGATCTGCCAGCGGCGAGCCGGGAGCCAGTTTCCCCTCAAGTGGGAGTTTCCGGGCGGGAAAGTGGAGGACGGGGAATCGCCCGAGGCATGTCTGCGGCGGGAACTTTTGGAAGAGCTGGCCATCGAGGCGGAGGTGGGGCCGGAGATCTATCGGACCGAGTACCGGTATCCCAACGGCTTCGCCGTCCGGCTGCTGTTCTTCCGGATCCTCCGCTACACCGGGACGCCGACCAATCGGGCCTTTGAGCGGATCGAATGGGCCCGATGTGCCGATCTTATCGGGTACGACTTCCTGGAAGCGGATCGGGAGCTGGTGGATCGGATGGCGCGGGGCGAGACCAAGATCAATCATTGACCGCCAATCCCGCCAAGGGCGGGACGGGGGCGCCAAGGGTTTTCCTCGCAGTGGTCATGAAACCCGTCTCACCACGACGTATGAAAATCCCGTGTTCGGATTCTCGTAGGGAGGGGGCTCGTCCCCCTCCGAAAGCGGAGGGCCACAAGGGCCCTCCCTACGCCATACCGCGTCAGAGATTTTCGTAACAGACGCCAAGGGCGCCATGAATTTTCCCGAGATTCACTTTCCGGCGAAATAGCGATGGGTAAGGCGAGACGATACCGGCTGCGGGTGGACGAAGACAAGGTCAGGGCGTTTCAGGCGCGGCTGCTCCGATGGTTCCGGGGGCACGGACGGGACCTGCCCTGGCGGCGCACGCGGGACCCTTACAAGATCCTGGTGTCGGAGGTGATGCTGCAGCAGACACAGGTTGAACGCGTTCTCGAGTATTACGGCAGATTTCTCCGCCAGTACCCGACGATCCAGGACCTGGCGTCGGCGAATCCGGGGCGCGTCCGGGATTCCTGGGACGGACTGGGCTACTATGCGCGGGCCCGCAACCTCCACGCGGCGGCCCGGACGGTCGTGCGGGAACACGCGGGGCGCTTCCCGCGGGACCTCGAGGAAGTCATGTCCTTGCCGGGTGTGGGACGGTACACCGCGGGCGCGGTGGTCAGTTTTGCCTTCGGGGAAGCGGCACCGATCCTGGACACCAACGTCAGACGCGTCCTGAGCAGGATCTTCGTCCGGCGGCGGGCGTCGCGCCCGGCCGCGACCGAACGGCGGCTGTGGGCGCTGGCCGGGGCCGTCATCCCCGACGGCGATGCCTGGGCCTTCAACCAGGCCCTCATGGACTTCGGCGCGACGGTCTGCACGGCCCGCAATCCCCGGTGCTCCGGCTGCCCCTTGCGGAACCTCTGCGCCTACTACGCCGGGGCCGTTTCCGCAGGCGGGAACAACACTGAAAAGAGAGGAGGATCATTATGACCCCCAAGGAGTTTGCCGAATACGCGGAGGCGATCCACCGACCGAGCGCGAAGCTGATCTCCCTGGCGCCTGCGAGCAAGCTGGACTGGAAGCCGGGCCCGGGAAATATTATGAGCCTCGGCCAGCTCCTGCATCACCTGTCCACGTGTCCTGGAGGTCTCGTGATGGCGGTCAACAATGCGTTCCCTCCTGGCGATGTTTTTCAGAAGTTCATCCAGGAGGACCTGAAGAACACGAAGACCCCAGAGATCGCGGGGCGGGAACTCTCGCGCGGCTGGGACGAGGCCAAGGCGGCCCTGGCCGGGGTGAGCCCGACCGATTTCCAGGGACGGATGGTGTCCGTGCCGTGGGGGCCGCCGATGCCCATGTGGCGCACCTGCCTGGGGATGGCGGAGCACTGGCTGAACCACAAGTACCAGCTCTTCTTCTACCTGAAGCTGCTGGGGCAGCCGGTCAATACGATGACGTTGTATGCGGGGATGTGAGGGGAGAGCCGAGAGCCGAGGGCACCGCCTCTTTCTGGGCTCAGGCGGCGGGGCGGCACCAGGAGCAGGGCGCGTAGCCGCTCAACCGGGCATCGTCCGGGGTAAGGAAATTGATCCGGTTCCCCTCGTGGATCCGCCGCTCCGCCCGGCAGCCCCGCCGGCAGAAGAATCGGGTGGTGATGCAGCCCACATAGACACTCCGGCCTCGTTCCAGGGCGAGCAGGCTTTCCTTCCTCACCGTGCCGAAGGAATAGCCCCCCAGGCTGCCGTCGGTCTTCACCACGCGGTGGCACGGGATGATGAGGGGGACGGGGTTGGACGCCATGGCATTGCCCACGGCTCGCGCCGCGTCGGGCCGCCCCAGGCGCTCGGCGATCCACTTGTAGGGGCGCACCTCGCCATAGGGGATCTGCGCCGCGACCTCCAGGGCGGCTCGCTCGAATGCCGGGACCTGGGAGAGATCCACGGGGAGGCTGAAGAACGTGCGCTCGCCGGCGAGGTATTCCGACAGCTCCTTCCGCGCCTGCTGGAGGAGCTGCCCGATCCGCCCGGTTTCCCGGAGGGGGGCGGGCGCGGGACCCCCGCGCCGGAGAAAGACCCGCGTGATACCGGCCGGCGTGGCCGCAAGATCCAGTTGCGCCAAGGCGATGGGCGGTTCCTCTACGAGCCGGAGGTCAAGCTGCTCCATGATTCTCCTCGCAAGATCGGAGGGTGCGGCCGCCGGTACAAACATGGCCTGCAACCAATCCTCACCCCGCGGATGCCCCCGCTGAAATCGCTTCTCGTCCGTCCGCCGTGTGCTCACGATCTCTCCACTCCCCGCGCCCGCAACGCCTTCCGCAGGGCCAGCCGCCCGCGCCGCAGGTGCGTCTTGACCGTGTTCACGGAAATCCCCCGGATCGTCCCGATCTCCCGGTAGCTCAGACCATCCCCATAGTACAGGGTGAGGACGATCCGCGCCTCCACCGGGACTGTGCTCAACGCCCCCTGGAGGAGGCGGTCCCGCTCTGCGGTCTCCACACTCCGGTGGGGCGAGTCGTCGGCCGCATCGTCCCAATCCTCCAGGGGGACCTGGGGGCGCCGCCGCCGCAGTTCGTCCACGCAGGCATTGATGAGAATGCGGTAGAACCAGGTCGAGAGTCGCCACCGGGAATCGTACGCCGCCCGGGCCTCGTACAGCCGGAGAAAGGCCTGTTGGACCGCGTCCTCGGCATCCTGCCGCCTGCCCAGCATGCGCAGCGCCACCGCGAACGCGCGCCGCTGGTACCGATCCACCAGGGTCGCAAAGGCATCCCGCTCGCCGGACTGGACCCGGCGGAGCAGCGTTTCATCGCTCTGGCGGCTTTCGGGCATCGGCGGCCTCGTCGCGCGTCGCAACCGACTGGAATATAGACCGCCCCTGGCTCCACTGGCAACCCGCAGACTTCCCGCAACCTGGCGCGACCGGATGTCCCTCCATCGGTGGGGTATACGCTGCGTGGCGCAAAAGGGGTGAAAAGGAACAGATCGTCAATTATGATCCCGCCGCCTCGAGGCGACGAAGTTCCCGCGCAGCCTGGGTGACCGTGTCTCCGTCGGAGAGGGCAACGCACATGGATCTCGGCCTGAAATGGAAGGCGGCGACCGTGACGGCCGATCCGTCGGGCGAGTGGGATCAGGCCATGCCGTTGCGGCCCAGCGCGAGGCCCCCGGGTTTCCCTTCGTTCCCTTCTCGTGGTATGTTGATGCGTCCCGGACGTTCCAGACGCGGGTGCTAGGGCCGGCGACTGACCATGAGCGCTGTCATCCACATCCCGATCTTCCCGCTACCGGACGTGGTGCTGTTTCCCCACACGCTTCTCCCGCTGCACATCTTCGAGCCACGGTACCGTGAAATGGTGCGCGATTGCCTGGCCGGGGACAAGCGTCTCGCCATGGCGCTCCTGCGCCCGGGGTGGGAGAACGACTACTACGGGCGCCCGCCTGTCCACCCGATAGCCGGGGCGGGGGAGATCATCCAGCACGAGGAGCTTCCCGACGGCCGGTTCAACATCCTGCTCCGGGGGACGATGCGGATTGGCGTCACGGCAGAGCTGCCGGGCGACAAGTCCTACCGGGTTGCCCGGGCCCGCCCGTTGGCGGACCGGTACCCGGAGGCGAACCCCAAGGCGCTGGCGGATCGGGTCGAGCGCCTCAAGGTCTTCTACCTGCGCATCCTGTCCGAGGTGCAAAAGGGCCAGGGGGAAATCGCAAAGATCTTCAGCGGGGTCAAGGACCCGGGCATCATCGTGGATCGCATCGCGGGGGCCGCCATCGCCGATGCCGAGACCCGCCAGCAGGTACTGGAAGCCATTGACGTCGCCGCGCGTCTCGCCATCGTGCAGGACCACCTGGTGTCCGTCCTCGCCCACCTCTCCGACCGCAACGCCCCGGCCGAACGCGGGAGCGGCCGGCAGAACTGAACTCAGACAGTGCAGCAAGCGAACCGCCAAGACGCCAAGTGCGCCAAGAAGCTCCTCATATTCAAGGTCTAATGGGAACGAGGCCCGAAAGTCGCTCAGAGCTTTTTGGACCGGAATTCGTCTCCACCCCAGATGAAAACTGGCGCGCTTTTGCGGCCTTGGCGACCTTGGCGGTGAAAAATTCAGGCTGAAGGGGTCAGGAGGAATCGTGGCAGTCACGAGGCAAAAACGGATCGGCTGTCGGATCTACTGCGCGGGACCGCTCTTCAATCGCTCCGAGCAGGAGGAGATGGGGGAAATCGCCCGGACCCTGGAGGGCGCCGGCTTCCCCGTCTTCCTTCCCCATCGCGACGGATTCGTCTTTGCGGACGTCCACCGCGAGTTCCTGCGCGGAGGGTATGCTTCCGGAGAGGCGAGCCAGATGATCCAGCAGGCCATCTTCTGGCTGGATGCGTACGAGGTCCTGGTGGGCTGCCAGGGGCTGGTCCTGAATATGAACGGCCGCGTTCCCGACGAGGGGGCGGTGGCGGAGGCCGCCATGGCCTGGATGGCGGGGAAGGCCGTCGTGCTCTACAAGGGCGACAGTCGAAGCCTGATCCAGGGAAGCGACAACCCGCTGGTGCTGGGGCTCGGGAACTTTGCCAAGGTCTCCACCATTCCCGAGATCGCCTACGCCTTTACGCAGCTCTTCCGGAATCGGCGGCCGGCAAAGCCCCCGGCCTTCCCCCAGGCGGCGCGACGCGTCGTCGAACCCGGACGCCGCCTGTCAAAGCTCCTGACGGCCTGCAAGTCCCCCGCCGACATCGTCCCGGTCATCGTGTCCGTTACCCGCAGACCATCCCGGGTTTCGGCCCGGTGATTCCGCCACAGGTCAGCCGCCGCCCTCTCGCTTGCGGAAATCCCTGATCTCTTGCAGGATCGCTTCCATGTTCTGGGTTCTCTCCTGGATCTTTTCCAGCATCGGCCGGATCTCTTCCAGGAGAAGCTGGACCTCGTTCCCGCCCTGATCCCGGCGGACGAATCGCAGAAGCTCGTCGACATATACCGACAGGGAAGCCAGCGGCCGTTCCATCTCGTGGGTCGCCGTGTGGATCGTCTGGGCGATGGCGGCCCTCCGCTCTTTGGTGACCACCTCTTCCTGCAGCCTCTTGAGTTCCTGTAGAATCTTCTCCAGCGTCCGGTTCTTCTCCTCCACTTCCTGGCTCTTCTCCCGCAGGCTCACCTCGGCAAGACGGACCCGCCGCCTTTCGGCCACGAGCAGGGAGACCATCACCGAGATCAAGGAAAAGCCGATCAGCCGGGCGGTGGCCTGCCAGTACGGGTAGATCAATCTCACGGTATCCGGCGCGGAAGAGAGGGTGGCCCCGAGGTGGACGAGGGCCGCCAGCAGGGAAAAGGCCAGGCACACCCCCCAGGACTCATACAGCGCCAGGATGAACAGGATCGGGATGTAAAAGGGGTCGGTGGCCACATCCGGCGGCGCGATGTAGTCCAGGGAGCCGATCACGAGGATCAGCAGGAGGGCCACAATTCTCCGGAGACCGGGGGAGAGGACGGATCGGCTCGCCAGATCCTCCGGGAGACTGAGCTGAGGCGTCACGGTTCACCCTCCGTGTTCGCGTCGGGCCTATGTGACGGCGGGGCAGCGTGCCCGGCGCGTGGGCAATGCGGGGGAGGCACAGCCTTCGGACGTGGGAGTATGATGCCCACCAGCGTGAAAAGCAATTCCGGAATGGAGCCAAACATTTCACCACCAAGACACCAAGGCACCACCGACCTCATTGGGACAAGGACTTCTAGGGGGCAGACTCGGACGGTCCGATCCGCGAGGTTCCAGGGTGCCGCGTCCTGCAGAAAGCCGTGTGTTGGGCCTGCCGTTCCTTGGTGTCTTGGTGCCTGCGAAGAAAATCCCTGACGCGGTGTGTCGTAGGGAGGGCCCTTGTGGCCCTCCGCCCTCG
>CAZNWB010000059.1:0-4343 GCA_964576535.1 uncultured bacterium
GACCCCCCTCCCACTCCCTCCCCCTCAGAGGGGGGAGGGTTCGGGTGGGGGTGAATCTGCGGATACGTAAGTCCTTTGGCCTTGACCGGATGACCCAGTGTCTGTACACTCCGTTTCGGTTCTGACGGTTGGAGCTTTCTCCAGGACGCCGCAAGGACCGAACTCCCTTGCGGCGTTTTGCTTTGTTCAACGCGCCGCGGGACAACTCATCACAGTCGAGAGCTCGAATCCATGCCTCAGGAAGTCCGGAACGACATCCGCAACCTAGCCATCATTGCCCACGTGGACCACGGCAAGACCACCCTGGTGGATGCCATGCTGTGGCAGAGCGGAATCTTCCGCGAGAACGAGTACGTGGTGGAGCGGGTCATGGACTCCATCGACCTGGAGCGGGAGAAGGGCATCACCATCATGGCCAAGAACACCGCCGTCACCTACCGCGGGACTCACATCAACATCGTGGATACCCCGGGGCATGCCGACTTCGGCGGCGAGGTGGAGCGGACACTGAAGATGGTGGACGGCGTCCTCCTCTTGGTGGACGCCAGTGAAGGCCCGCTGCCCCAGACCCGCTTCGTTCTGCGCAAGGCCCTGGAGGCGAACCTGCCGCCCATCGTGGTCATCAACAAGATCGACCGCGGGGACGCCCGGACCAAGGAGGTGCTGGACGAGGTCTACGACCTGTTCATTGACCTCGACGCGACCGAGGAACAGCTGGAGTTCCCGGTCTTCTACTGCAACGCCCGCAGGGGGCTGTGCCGCACGAAGGTGGACGGGCCCGATGAGACCCTCATCCCCTTGTTCGAAGAGATCTTGCGGACCATCCCGCCGCCGGCCTACGAGCCCGGGTGTCCCTTGCAGATGCTGGTGACCACTCTCGACTATGACGATTACGTCGGGCGACTGCTCATCGGACGAGTCTTCAATGGGCGACTGCGCAAGGGGCAGGACGTGGCGCTGTGCCGCCTGGATGCCAGTCGCGTCGCTGCCAGGGTGGTCGGGCTCTACGGCTACCAGGGCCTGCGCCGGACCGAGATTGACGAGGCGGGTCCGGGGGACATCATCGCGGTCGCCGGCGTGGAGGAAGGGAGTATCGGCGAGACCCTATCCGACCCGGAAGATCCCCGGCCGCTCCCCCCCATCAAGGTGGACGAGCCGACCATCGCCATGTTGTTCTCCGTCAACAGCTCTCCCATGTCGGGGCGAGAGGGGCAGCATGTCACCTCGTCCAAGCTCAAGCAGCGACTCGCCAGAGAACTCCTTACGAACGTCTCTCTCCGCATGGGAGAGACCGACTCTCCTGACACCTTCAAGATCTCCGGGCGCGGAGAGCTGCAACTGGCCATCCTGATCGAGATGATGCGACGGGAAGGCCACGAGATGTCGGTGGGCAAGCCCGAGGTCCTGACCCAGGAGATTGAGGGCCAGCGGCACGAACCCATGGAGATCCTGGTGATAGATTGTCCCGAGGAATTCATCGGCGTGGTGACCCAGAAGATCGGGATACGACGGGGACGCATGACCAAGATGGTGAACCACGGCACGGGCCGGGTGCGCTTGGAATTCCGCCTGCCGTCCCGCGGCCTGATCGGCTTCCGGACGGAGTTCCTGACCGACACCCGGGGAACGGGGATCATGAACCACCTGTTCGATGGGTACGAGCCCTGGCAGGGGGACATCCCGCATCGGGCCACCGGCGCCCTGGTGGCAGATCGGGCGGGGCGCGCCACGGCCTACGCCATCAGCCACCTGCAGCCGCGCGGTGAGCTCTTCTTGGCGCCAGGCGACGAGGTGTACGAGGGGATGATCGTGGGGGAGAACTCCCGCGACAAGGACATTGACGTCAACATCACCAAGGAGAAGAAGCTGACCAACATGCGGGCCTCCACCGACGACGCCTCGGTCCAGCTCATTCCCCCGCGGGCCATGAGCCTGGAGCAGGCTCTGGAGTTCCTCCGGACTGACGAATTGCTGGAAGTCACCCCCAAGGCCTTCCGCCTGCGCAAGAAGATCCTCCCCGCCCTCAAGCGCAAGTCCGCCCGCTTCGACTGATCCATCTTCGCCTCGTAGTCTGTCGGACAGACGACCATCAGTCCCGAAGGGCTGTGCATTTTTCAAGCGGTGTGACGCTCTTCCCCCCGTCACCGAGGAATAGGCGGACCCGGCCATGGCCTTGACGTGGGATGATACCTACGAGATTGCCGTCTCGCTCATGAGGACTCATCAGGGGGTTGATCCCTCGACCATCACCCTTCCGACGCTGCAGGAATGGGTCAACGAGCTTCCCGGTTTCAGCCAGAAGCCTGGAGCGGCGACCGAGAGGAAACTGGATACGATCCGGACAATCTGGCTGGCTCTCGCAGAGAGTGGGGGCGCCGCCGGACCACCGGCCATGTGAGACCAGGGCGGGCATCATGGGTGGACATAAGGGGGGATCGAGAGTCCGCCTCGCGACAATCCGTCACCGTAATCGAGACCCAGAGCAGCTGGCCAAGGGGTGAAGCAGATTTCTGGAAAGATGGCCGCTTCGGCCGTCAAGGAAGGGATCGGGACTGCTAGAGTTGAATAGTGCGGCGGGCCATGGCCCGGTCCCATTTCTTTTCGTAGTCCTGGTCGAAGACCAGCGCCTCATCCGATTGCACTACGACCCAGGACCCAGCGGCAATCTCGCCCTCGAGCTGGCCTGGGGCCCATCCGGCATAGCCCAAGGCAACCAGGGAAAGGCGCGGCCCGGTGCCGGCACCGATCGCGCGGAAGATCTCGGTCCCAACGGTGAGGGCTATTCCATCTTTGACAACCCTGGTACTCCCGCTCGCGTAATCGGTCGTATGCAGCACGAAGCCCCGCCTCGGTTCCACCGGCCCTCCGTAGTGGAGGCGGATTCCCCCTTGGGCCCCGTTGCCTTCCATCCCGAGCCCCTCGAGCAGGGCCGCAAGGGGAGCGTTCCCGAGGGGCCGGTTCACGACAAGCCCCATCGCGCCGCCGGCGTCATGGTGGACCATGTAGATGACGGTGCGGACGAACCGAGGATCCTTCAGCTCGCTGGTCGCAACCAGGAGCTGGCCGGCCAGACCCCCGGGCTTGGGATGAGCCGGCGGAGCCTGTCCAGCCTTTGCCGAGGTACCGGATACCCCCCATGCGAGGAAAGCCAGGGCAGCCCCCAGGCTGGCGATAACCCACAGCTTGGAACCAGCGTTCCCCATCAGGGTGGAGCCACTTCGCGTTCGTCCCATGGCCGCCATTTTTCCCCGGAACAGTTACTCCGCAGAGCCTCACCGCATGGTCTCAGGCGCGTCCGGCCGGACCGCTGCTTGACGATTCCCGGACATCTATACGCCGACAGGATAAGAGAATGCAACCCAGAATGAGAAAAAAGCCCAGCCTGAACACGGGGCGAGGTCGCGTCCTCCTTGCGATCATCCTTTGCGCAGCAAGTCTCCTCCCGGCCTGTCAACGATCGGGCCCACCGGCTGCCGGCGGGCGGCGGTTCCCGGCTCCCGACCGGCCGGTCGCCCCCATCATCTCGGCCAGCTACTCAGACGAGAAGAGCCGTGATGAGAACGGAGAGGCCGAGCGTGTCATGGATCGCCTCGGCATCAGGCCAGGGATGCGGGTTGCGGACATCGGCGCAGGCGAGGGCTACTACACCGTCCGCCTGGCCCGTCGCCTCGGTGCCTCCGCGACGATCTACGCCCAGGATGTCCAGGCCGACTACCTGAAGCAGCTCGAAGCCCGCCTCGCGCGCGAAGGGCTCACGGGAGTTCGACTCGTCCTGGGGGAGCCCCGGGATCCAAAGCTCCCCCCGGCCTCGGTTGACGTGGCCATCCTGTCGCACATGTACCACGAGATCGAGAATCCGTTCGAGTTCCTCTACCGCCTGCGCCCGACCCTCGCCCCGAATTCTCGCATCGGAATCATTGACGCCGTTCGGCCTACCCAGGACCACGGGACCCCGCCGGCTCTCCTGCGATGCGAACTGGCCGCCGTCGGGTACCGCCAGGTTGACTTCGTCTCCCTGGAACCGACGGAAGTCTACCTCGCGATCTTTGTCCCGCCTGACGACCTGCCGTCCGTCGAGGCGATCATACCCTGCAAGCAGTGATCCCCCGCACCTGCGTTCAATCCGGAAGTCTCACCACCAAGACCACGGTTGGCAATCAGGCAATTGGGCAACTAGGCACACCCAAAGGGTACCCGGCAACTTGGAACCCCTGATTGCCGGGTACCCCCTGGGTGCGCCAGGTCGCCTGATTGCCTTTCATTTTCGCGCCGAGGCTAGGTGCTGTCCCGTCGCTGGCGGCTGAGGAGCTCCTTGAGCGCTTCCACGGCGGCCTGGATCTGGG
>CAZNWB010000059.1:4443-20130 GCA_964576535.1 uncultured bacterium
CGTCGCTGGCGGCTGAGGAGCTCCTTGAGCGCTTCCACGGCGGCCTGGATCTGGGCGAGGTTCGGATTGACGGCCAGCGCGCGCTGGAAATACTGGAGGGCCTGCTCGGGCTTCTGAAGCTGGAGGTAATTCAGGCCGAAGCCGGAGAGGGCGCCGAAGTGGACAGGGTTCCGCTTGATCACCTCCTCACAGTCGGCCAATGATTTCTGGTATTCGCCCACCAGGTAGTACAGGGTCGCCCGCTTGTTCCATCCCTCGGCAAAGTCCGGCATTCGCTGAATGATCTGGCTGAACGTCTCGACGGCCGCCTCGGCGTCCCGCCCGTTCATCTGTTCCAGGCCAAGCTGGAAGAGGCTATCCACGCCGGGATCGCCGGACCGGCTCCAGACCCGCCAGAGGGAGTTCTCGGCCAAGCTGCGGACACGGTCGTCGGGGTCCCGGAGCGCCTCCACCAGGGCCGGGACGTCAGCCATGAGGCCGGTCTGCCCCAGCCATTCGGCACCCTGGCGTCGGGCCTCGATATTGGCTCTGTCCTTGAGGGCCGCAAGCGCCTGCTCGTGACTGAGTTGCTGCGCCCGGGCGGACGGAACCAGCCCTAGGATGCCAGCCGTAAGAATGAGGAGACTGATCTTCCGCATGCCCTGGCTTCAGTCCTTTGAGTTCGAAGAACTGTCGGAGCCGCCTGGGCTACCCCTCAGGACGCCGTGCCGCGACGGGGACCCAGCCCACCCGGCTGAGCATTCAGCCTCGTGGGCAGGGTGTCCCGCAGGGCCGGCAACTCCAGGGCCTCGAGGATGCGGGCTGGGGCGGTGGCCTTGTTCAGGACGTACAGGTGCAGGCCGGGCACGCCGGCATCCAGGAGTTCCCGGCACTGGCGAATGGCGTGGGCGACCCCGATTTCCAGTTCCGCCTCAGGATCATCCCGCTTCGCCTCCAATGCCGCCGCAAGTCCCGGCGGAAGCTTCGCGCCGCAGAGGGAACTGATGCGCTGGATCTGGGTAAAGTTGATGATGGGAAGGATTCCGGGGACCAGAGGGGATCGGATGCCCGCTTGCTGGTACCGGCGCCAGAACGCGAAGAAGTCCCGGTTGTCGTAGAAGAGCTGCGTGATCACCACGTCGGCCCCGGCCTCGACCTTGCGCTTGAGATTGGCAAGATCCGCCTCGGGACTGGGCGCTTCCTGGTGGGTCTCCGGGTACCCCGCCACGCCGATACCAAAGTGGGGAAACTCGCGGCGGATCAGGGTCACCAGCTCGTCGGCGAACGCCGGCCCCCTGTCCATCGGGATGAAGCGGGTCTCCCCCCGGGGGGGATCGCCCCGCAGCGCGACGATATTTTCGACGCCCTGGGCGGTTGCCCTCCTGAGCCAGGTGCGGAGATCATCGTACGAGGACCCGACGCACGTCAGGTGGGCCGCCGTGTTGACCCTGAACTGCTCCCGGATCACCACGGTCAGCTCCAGCGTCTTCTCGCGGGTGGAACCGCCCGCCCCGTACGTGCACGTGATGAAGGTCGGCCGAAAGGCCCTCAGCGCGTCCACGCTGGCGAGCAGCGCCTCCTCACCGGCCGGGGTCTTTGGCGGGAAGATCTCGAAAGACAGTCCGAACTTCCCTGTTCCGTAGGCCTCGCCGAACTTCATCCTGTCGATCCCCTCACGCGGCTGAGCCCTCCTTGTTCCATGCGCTTCCGGAACGAGGCTTCGCTCACCCCCTCACACCTCCCAGGCGCGCGCAGTATACCAGAGATCCGGGACCCGGACACTTCCAAAATACATGCAGGCGCCCAGCCGATGCGGCTCCGCCTGGGAGATGGCCTGCACGGTGGGCAAGTGCTCCGGCACGGGGGCAGGGTCCCTGATGAAACGCTCCTCAGCCGGGGTAATCATCTTGAACCGGGGCGCTTCCGGCGAGGTTCGGAGGGAGGGCAGTCTTTCAGGACCGGCAGGCTTCGAGGCATACCCCAACCCGCCCCTGCATGCGGGGTGGGTGTCGGGCGACACGATGCTGGTCGCCGATGGCAGGACCTGTCGCGGGCGGGATCCTCCGGCGCGATCCTTATCCCTTGAGCATCTTGCGCAGGACCGTCTGGAGGATCCCTCCATTCCGGTAGTAGTTGATTTCGACCGGGGTATCCAGCCGCGCGGTCACGACACAGGAGGTCTTCGTCCCATCGGGGCGCTCCACCTCGACCGTGACGTCCTGGCGCGGCGTGAGCTTCCCGCTGATCCCCGTGATGGTCAGCCGCTCCTTGCCGGTCAGCCCCAGGGACTCGGCATTCTGCCCCGGCTTGAACTGTAAGGGGAGGACGCCCATCCCCACCAGGTTGCTCCGGTGGATCCGCTCGTACGTCTCGGCGATCGCCGCCCGGATCCCCAGGAGCAGCGGCCCCTTGGCCGCCCAGTCCCGGGAGGAGCCGCTGCCGTATTCCTTTCCGGCGATGACCACCAGGGGCGTCCCCTCGGCCTTGTATCGCTCCGCCGCGTCGTAGATGTCCATCCGCTCGCCTGATGGCACATGGATGGTCACGCCCCCCTCCACGCCGGGGACCATGAGGTTCTTGAGGCGGATGTTGGCGAACGTTCCGCGGACCATGACCCGGTCGTTTCCGCGCCGGGCTCCATAGGTGTTGAAGTCCTTCTTCTCCACGCCTCTCGACTTGAAATACCGGCCGGCCGGGCTGTTCTCGGCGATGTCTCCCGCCGGCGAGATGTGGTCCGTGGTGATGGAGTCCCCGAGGATCACCAAGATCCGGGCCCCCCGAATGTCGCTGACGGGCGGCGGCTCGAGGGTCAGCCCCTGGAAGAACGGCGGCTCGTGGATGTAGGTGGACTCCTCCTGCCACCGGTAGAGGTCTCCCTCGACGGCCCGGATGGCGTTCCAGGTCGGGTTCCCGTCAAAGACGTTCCCGTAGGAGGCGGCAAACATCTCGGCGCCGATGGCCGTCTCGAGATCGGCCACCTCTTTCTGGCTCGGCCAGATGTCGGAGAGCATGACTGGCTTTCCCCGGCTGTCGGTCCCCAGGGGGTCCTTCGTGAGATCCACGTCCACCCTCCCCGCCAGGGCGTAGGCGACGACGAGCGGGGGCGAGGCCAGGTAGTTGGCCTTGACGAGGGGGTGGATCCGGCCCTCGAAGTTCCGGTTGCCCGACAAAACCGCCGCCGCCACCAGCTTCCCCTCGTTGACGGCCCGGGCCACCGGCTCCGGAACCGGCCCGCTGTTCCCGATGCAGGTCGTGCACCCGTAGCCCACGACGTGGAATCCCAGGGCTTCCAGATCCGGCAGCAGGCCGGCTTTCTTCAGATACTCGGTCACCACCTTCGATCCCGGGGCCAAGCTGGTCTTGACGTGGGGCGGAACCCGGAGTCCCCGCGCCGCCGCCTTGCGCGCCAGGAGGCCCGCACCCAGCATCACCGACGGGTTCGACGTGTTGGTGCAGCTCGTGATGGCCGCGATGATCACGGCGCCGTGGCCGATGTCGGTCTTGTCCCCGTTGGTCTTCACCGCCGCCGTCCGGCTCAGGTCCCCGGCGCCGAGACCAAAGCCCCGCTCCTTCACCGGGGCGGTCAAGGCCTGGCGGAAGGCCGTCTTCATCTGGCTGAGGGCCACCCGGTCCTGCGGCCGCTTGGGACCCGCCAGGCTGGGCTCGACCGTGGACAGGTCCAGCTCCACGGTGTCGGTGAAGACGGGATCGGGTGTCGCATCGGTGCGGAAGAGCCCCTGCTCTTTCGTGTACCGCTCCACCAGCTCCACCTCGGCCGGGGTGCGCCCCGTCCGCGTGAGATACCTCAGGGTTTCCGCGTCCACGGGGAAGAACCCCATGGTGGCGCCGTACTCCGGGGCCATGTTGGCGATCGTGGCCCGGTCGGGAAGGCTCATCTGGCTGATGCCCGGGCCGCAAAACTCCACGAACTTCTCGACCACCCCTTTTTTCCGGAGAATCTGGGTCACGGTCAGGACCAGGTCCGTGGCCGTGACCCCCTCGCGCAGGCGGCCCACCAGCTTCATGCCCACGACCTGGGGCGTGACCATGTAGAGCGGCTGGCCCAGCATGGCGGCCTCGGCCTCGATGCCGCCGACGCCCCAGCCCAGGATCCCCAGGCCGTTGATCATCGTGGTGTGGGAATCCGTGCCCACAAGGGTATCGGGGAATGCGACGGCTGTCCCGTCCTCCTCCCGCGTGAGAACCCCCTTGGCCAGGAATTCCAGGTTCACCTGGTGCACGATGCCCGTCGCTGGCGGGACCACGCGGAAATTCGCGAAGGCCTTCTGTCCCCAGCGGAGGAATTCGTACCGTTCGCGGTTCCGGTCGAACTCGATCTCGGCGTTCTTCTTCAGCGCCTCGACGGAGCCGAAGTAATCCACCTGGACCGAGTGATCGATGACCAGGTCCACCGGGACCAGCGGGTTGATCTTGCGGGGGTCGCCCCCGAGGCGCTTCACCGCCCCGCGCAGGGCGGCCAGGTCCACCACGGACGGGACGCCGGTGAAGTCCTGCAGAACCACCCGGGCTGGCATGAAGGGAAGCTCCACGTCGGCGGGCGCGGGAGCATTCCAGCGTGCCAGGTTCCGGACATCGGTCTCAGTGACCAGCTCCCCGTCCAGGCACCGGAGCACCGCCTCCAGCAGGACCTTGATGGAGAACGGCATGCGATCCAGGGCCGGGGCGAGTCCGGCCTTCCCCAGAGCGCTCAGGCGGTACAGGACGACCTTCCCGTGACTTGTTTCGATGGTACCGCGGGCCCCGAAAACGTCAGCTTTCATGGTGTCCCCCTCGCGAACGGGAGCATCGGTGCCCCGAGCAGAGACAATCGTCGCAATCTACACGCAGTCGGAAAGGACTCGGCGGAACTCCGCGAGACGACCGGGCCACCTTTAAGCGAATCATAGCCCAGAAGGTTCCGCTGGACAAGCGGGCTCTCTCCGATGGTACGGAAACCCACAGGATGCTCTCTCTTTTCGGTGGCTCGGCAGTCTCGGCTCCCCCGGATAATTGTATTTCAGGCGGCAATTCTTGCACTCCACGGGGTTGACTGTCGCGTGTTCGGTAGTCTAACCCTCGGAAAAGACGGAGGCCAGCCAAACTGGCAAGGGGGTTGCTTATGCGACAGAGATTCCTCCCGGATTCAATCCGTCCGGTGGAGAAGTACGATCCAACCCGACCGCCGAGCCGATAAGGCAATCCAAGGCGCGCAAGGACTGGGGGCCCGCCCATGAAGCAGGAATTTCCGGGAGTCGGAACGGAATCAATGGAAAGCCGCGTCCTCTTCATCGATGATGATGCCTCGATCGGGAAACTGGTCCGCGGTCTCCTCGAGCAGAGGGGCTTCCAGGTAACCCTCGCGACCTCGGGTAAGCAGGGCCTCGACATTGCCCGGTCACATCCACCCGACGTGATCCTCCTGGATGTCATGATGCCCGGCATGGACGGGTTTGAGGTGTGCGGGGTGATCCGCCGGGATCACGCCCTGCACAAGATTCCCGTGGTCATGCTGACCGCCATGGATAGCCAAGACCTGCACAAACGGGCGTGTGCGGCCGGGGCCGAGTTGTGCATGACCAAGCCCTTCTGGCCCGAACGACTGCTGAACGTCGTGAACATCGCCCTTCAGAACGTCACCCTCAGGCACATCCACAGCCACAAGAAAGAGCCGAAGCGCAAGACCGCCTGACTCCTGCCCATCACGCTCCCGACTGGGCTCTCGGGACTTCTCCGCTTGATCCGACGGTCCACCCTTCCCAGGCCGTCAGATGTCGTCGCCCCCTCTCGCCCCGATTTTTCACCGGCAATCCCGCCAGTCCGCCGGGTACCCACGGCATTGCCGTGTGTTCCATCGCCAGGCCAGTTCCGGGATGAGAGACGAGACGGTTCGGGTGTCTCTCCCAGGATAGGGCTTTGCGTCTTATCGTTTCAAGCAGTAAAGTACCTCGACGGCGATTACCGGCTGCAGACCATTGACCGGCCGGCGCTGTTCGAGCGCATCCGGCAGACAATCTCGACCGCGTGATCCGGGGACAGGCCGTTGGACCAACGCACCCTGAGGAGGTGGAAGCCACGATGCTACCCCCCGGCGATAGGAGGTCCTGCCCCCAATGACGCAGGCTGAGGCCCTGGCACGTTTGCGTCACGGCACCATCGTGGAGAAGCGCGGGGCCGCCATGCGCCTCGCTGCCATCGGCGATGCGGCGGCCGTTCCGGTATTGGCCGAGGCGCTCACGTCCAAGGACCCTGTCTTCGTCGGCCTGGCCGAGCGGGCACTCTGGGAGATCTGGTGCCGATCGGGCATCCCGGAGGTGGACGCAGTCCTCCAGGAGGGGATGGCAGCCATGGAGCGCGGGAACCACGACTCGGCCGCGGCGCTGTTCACGAGGGTGATCCAAATGGCCCCCGACTTTCCCGAGGGATACAACAAGCGGGCCACGGCCTACTATCTTGCAGGCCAGCACCGGCTGGCCATCGCCGATTGCGAGGTCACCCTGCGACTCAACCCCCTGCACTTCGGCGCGGCGAGCGGGCAGGGTCTTTGCCACGCCGCCCTCGGTGAATTCGACAGGGCAGCGGCCTGCTTCCGCCGCGCCCTGGAAATACACCCCCGCCTGGCAGCCGCCCGGCAGAACCTGGCGGGCGCCCGACGCGCCCGGGAGGCCGGGGGCAACGGCCACGGCCAGGACGGGTGAGGTCCGCCGACAGTACTCCCAGGGCAAGACGGTCCCCCCATTCCGATGGAGCAGAGATATGCTGCGAATTGACGAGATCAGGACTGTCGCGATCGTCGGTGCCGGGGTCATGGGCAGCGGGATCGCCCAGACCTTTGCCCAGGCCGGCTACACGGTACGGCTTCACGCCCGGCGCGAGGACAGCCTGCGGGCGGCCAGAGAGCGGATCGCCAAGAACCAGGAAGCCATGGTTCGGGCCGGGCTCTTGTCCGAGAATGCTGCCCGGACCGCCCTGGATGGCATCCGGTCCACGACGAGCCTGGAAGAGGCGCTGGACGGATGCCACTTCGTCAGCGAGAGCGTGCCCGAGGTCCTCACCCAGAAGCAAGATGTCTTCGCCGCGCTGGACCGGCTGGCACCCCGGGCCGCCATCCTGTCCACCGACACGTCCGGCCTTCCCATCAGCGCCATCGCCTCGGTTACGCAGCAGCCCGAGAGGGTGGTGGGATTCCACTGGATGAACCCGCCCCACCTGATGCCGCCGGTCGAGGTCGTTCGGGGCAAGCGGACAGCCGACGCGGTCGTGGATCTGACCTGCGACCTGGCCCGCCGCATCGGTCGCATCCCCATCCGCGTCGAGAAGGACGTGCCGGGCTTCCTCTGGAACCGGCTGCAGCTTGCCCTGATCCGAGAGGCGCTCCATGTGGTGGAGCAGGGCATCGCCAGCCCCGAGACGGTGGATCAGGCCATCACGAGCGGCCTGGGCTTTCGCTGGGCGGCCGTGGGCCCGTTCCGCCTCATGGATCTGGCGGGACTCGCAACGTTCCAGTCGGTGGCGTCCTACCTGTACCGGGAGCTGTCCAGGGACGAGGAACCTCAGCACACGCTGGCAAGCAAGGTAGCAGCGGGCGAGACGGGGGTCGGGACCGGTCGGGGCTTCTACGCCTACCCGCCGGGAGGCGCGGAAGCGGCCATCGCCGCCCGGGACGCCAGGCTCTTCGAGTTACTGAAGCTCTCGCAAGGACCGGCGTGCCGATGACCTTTAGTAGCCGCTACCCCAATAGGAGCAGAATCGCTCGATGTTGCCGGGAAGATCCTGATTGTAGCCTCCCCACTTCTCATACTTGGGCAGCTTGATCTCCTGCATGGCTCGGTCCCAGCACTTCCCCTGGTCGGCCGCCTGCTTCACGGCGTCCGAAAGGTCCGTCATGTACTGCTTGAGGTTCCGGACATCGTCCTTGGTCCCGAGCCTGCCGCCGGCATAGGGATGACCCGGAATCATCCGATCCCAATCCATGGCCAGGACCCGATCCAGGGAGCCGAACCAGTCCGGCAGGTACCCATCGGGCATGTCCCGGAATGGGACGGTCTCGATGGGGATGAAGTCCACGGTGAACAGGATCTTGTCCTTGGGTACCAGCATTACCAGGCTATTGTCCGAATGGTTCCTCCCGACGTAGTGGAGCTCCACCCGGACGCCACCCAGTTCTATGATGTGCATGTTGTCAACTGCGACATCCGGGATGACCGCGTCGGGGTACTTGAGCGCCTCAAGCCGGGTCTTGGCGTTCCGGTGGGCGATGAAGGTCGCCCCCAGTTCCTTGAAGGGCTTGCCTCCCGCAATGTGATCGTAGTGATGGTGGCTGTAGACCACGTACTTGATGGGCGCCGGTGTGACCTTGCGGATTTCGGCGATGTACGTGGTCACGGCCTGAGGACGGAGATACCCGATTGGATCCGTGGCGATCACCCCATCGGGGGTCACCACGAACATGGACTGATGCCCCACATAGCGGAAGATATACACATTCTCCGTGATCTTCCGCGTCTCGAACGGCGGCGCTTGCGCCGAGGCCTGGGTGGGGACGGCGGCCGCCAGGAAGACCGCAAAGACTGGACCGAGACCAAGGAGAACTTGTCTGCGCATCGCTCCCCTCCCTTTTGTCATACCCCCCGCTCTCACCCGGACGGAACTTCAGGCAGGGCTCTTTGTGTTAACTCCTATGTCGGTCGTTCGGTTCCCGGGGATCCAGATCCAGGTGCCATACCAGGCGCCCCCGACTCAGCCGTCCGGACGAAGTCGGACCTCATCCTGCTTCCTGATTTCAAAAAGACCTGACCTCTTGGCTTCATGGTGGAATCCAAGTACCCTTTCCCAAGACGCCCGCCACCGACCAACGTCCGCGATGCCACGGCGGAGGCAGGCAAGGAGGATTCAGACGTGTTCACCGACGAGCTGTGGCGAGCCATCGAGGAGATCTATGGAGCCATCTTGAGGCATCCCTTCATCCGGGGTCTCTCCGACGGGTCGTTGCCCCGGGAGAGCTTCCAATTCTATGCGGTGCAGGATGCCCTGTACCTGCGGGAGTTCGCCCGGGCACTCTCCCTCGCCGCCGCGAAAGCGCCCCGGGAAGAATGGATCATCATGTTCAACGAACACGCCGCCGGGGCCTTGAAGGTGGAACGGACCCTGCACGAAAGCTTCTTCAAGGACTTCGGCCTCAGCCCCGCGCAGGTAGCGGCGACCCCCCTGGCTCCCACCAATTTGGCCTACACCAGCTACCTCTCGGCAGTGGCGTACGGCGCCCCCTTCCATGAGGCGCTGGCCGCTTTGCTACCCTGCTACTGGATCTACTGGGAGGTGGGGAAGGCCCTGGAGCGGGCCGGCTCGCCGGACCCTCTCTACGTGCGCTGGATCAGTACCTATGCCTCTGAGGAGTTCGGGGGCCTCGTGCGCATGGTCCTGGAGGCGACCAACATCACCGCCGCGCCCCTGCGCCCGCCAGAGCGGCAAGCCATGCACCGCCGCTTCGTGACGACGAGCCGCTACGAGTGGATGTTCTGGGACATGGGCTACCGGTGCGAGGCCTGGCCCATCTAGCCCCGCCGCCGACCACCCTCGACCAGTCCGGCAGCTTGCGGGTCCCGTGCAGTCGCGCCCCCGACGCAGTCTTGGCACCGAGCTTCCCGTCAACACTCACGGCCGTATTGAGCCTGCTGGTCGAAACTCGGACAAGCAGAGACAGTCGTATCTCTTTTCGGGTAGCATCTGTAGAGCGACTTAACCCTCAAGAAAGACACGCCGAATCGCCGATTAGGGATCGCGGGACGTATGGCAGGATTATTGCTTAGTTTTGATATTTGGTCCAATTTGGATGCGACAAACACTCACCGGGCATCAGCCTGACGATGGGAGCAGGCCCGCCCGAACCAGGTCGCTGAAGACGAGGAGAAACGCGTATGGCCTCCAATTTCATCCGGCGAAGGAATTTCGTCCCGAATCCCCGATTCCAGTTCCTTCTGGCCGGCAAGGGCCTGAGCTATGCCTTCCTGTTCGGCGCCGTCATCATCTACGCCGCCTTGCAGTCCATGGCGGAGACGATCGACATCCTGCCGCTGAGTTGTCTCACGCCCGAGGTGAAGGCTCGGCTCTGGGCATTGCCAACCGAAGCCCTGCTCCTCGCCCTGCTCATCGCCCTGGTGGTCGTGCTGCAGATCATCCAGTGGTCCCACCGGGTTGCCGGTCCAGAATTTCGCCTCAAACGCATCCTGCGTGAGATGGCCGCGGGACAATATCCCGAATCTGTGAGGCTGCGAAAGCACGATTGCCTGAAGGGACTCGCTGAAAACCTCACGCTCCTCGCTCGAACATTGCGCGAGCGCCGCCAGGCGCATGCTGACCAGCTGGCCCAGCTTCACGGGAAAGTCGAGGAGTGCGCCACCCACGTCCGAAATGGCGTCCGTCCAGACCTGGTCATCGCTCACCTCGAGGGAATGGCAACGCAGATCTGCAGCCTCAAGCAGGAGCTCGTGGAAGGGAACGAACCGGGGGGCGCGGATCAGAATATGCCTGTCCCGGCCTCACAGCGAGTGGATTCCGGATCGGTCCCAGCCTCTTGCGGCAGCGTCTAACGAGGCCTCACCACCCCATCGCGTAGCCATCCCGGCGCGGATCGGCGCCGCCCGCCATCACCCCGCATACCGGATCCACCCACACCCCCTGCCCGCCGCCAACCACCCACGACCAGTCCGGCAGCTCACGGATCACGTGGCCACGGGCCGTGAGGGCCGCGCGGACCTCGGCCGTGATCCGCGTCTCGGCATCCACGGCGCGATCCCGGTAGACGCGGATGCGCGGCGCCTCGATCGCCTCCTGGATGTTCATCCCGTACTCCAGGAGATTCAAGAGCATCTGGGGGGTGGTTTGCGGGATCCCGTAGCTGCCGGGTGTGCCGAGCGCGACCAGCACCCGGCCACTTCGGAACACCTGCACCGGGGCCATCCGGGTCTCGACCGCCCGGTGGGGAGCCAGGAAGTTCGGGCTCCGCGGGTCCAGGTCGTTCCACATCAGGAGGTTGTTGAGGAGGATTCCCGTGTCGCCGGCGATCAGACCAGCGCCAAACGGACTCCCGAGGGTCTGGGTGATCGAGGCGGCGTTCCCCTCGGCATCCACCACGCTCAAGTGCGTGGTGTGCTCGCGGTGATATTCATAGGGATCGCCGGCCAAGGCGGCGCCAGGCGGGATTTCCGCGCTGTGCCGCTCCCCCATGCACACCGCGGCTCGCTTCGGATCAATGCGGGCGCGCTGGGCCGCCGCGTACCCCTTGCTCACCAGGCCGGCCGTCGGGGGATCCGGTAGCGCCTGGTACGCGATGCGATCGGCCATGGCCAGCTTGACCGCCTCGATGAGCAGGTGAAGCGCGTCGGCGCTGTTGTGCCCGAGTGCCTTGAGGTCGAATCCCTCCAGGATGTTCAGCGTCTCCAGGACCTGGGTCCCGGCGGCCGGGGGAGGGACACTGACCACCTCGTCACCGCGGAATGTTGAGCCGACCGGATCCACCCAGGCCACCCGGAAGGCGGCGAGATCCTCCGGGGTCAGCCAGCCACCGGCCGCCTGCACCGCGCCGCAGATCCGCAGGCCGAGATCGCCGTGATAGAGCAGGTCGGGCCCTTCGGAAGCCAGCCGACGAAGCGTCGCGGCGAGCGTCTTGTGGGCGAGGATCGTGCCGGGGCGGGGCACCTCTCCGCCCGGACAGAACAGATCGGCCGCCGCCCCCGCCAGGCGCCCGCGGTGCTCCGCAAAGAAGGCCGCTCCCCGGTGCGTCAAGGGGAACCCCTCTTCCGCGTAGCGGATCGCCGGTGCGAAAACGACCTCGGGCTTGAGGCGCCCGTGGGCACCCAGGGCCTCCCACCAGCCCGCAAAGTTCCCCGGCACCAGGCAGGACTTGGGACCCTTTTGCAGGTCCGCTTCGGTGCACGCCTCCGGTCGCGCGGCAAACGGGGTCCGCCCCATGAAGTTGAGGACCTTTCGCTCGCCTGTCTGCCCCAGGGTGAGCAACAGCATTCCGTCGCCACCGATCCCGGACATGAAGGGCTCGACGACATTCAGCGCGGCGGCGGACGCCACGGCCACATCCACGGCGTTCCCGCCTCGCCAGAACATCTCCAGCCCGGCCGCGCTGGCCAGCGGGTGCGCGGTGGTCACCATCCCCCGCCTCCCCATGACCGCCGGCCGGTGCGCCTCACCCCGTGTCATTTTCTTTCCCCTTGCCCCACGACTTCAATCCTCTTCCTCAGATCATTGCCTCTGGGCCCTTGAGTGGCTGTGAGGTCTGAGACCCGCTCTCTATATCACAACACCTGCGAGTGCGCATCAATTCTGACGGCAGCTTCCCGCCTCGCCCTCAGATCACTTTTTTGGTATCGCAGCTGCGCCGAGTTGACGTAATCGGCAGCGTCCTGCATTCCAACTGGACACTTGGGTAACCGCAGGTGTAGAAATCGGGTGACGCCAGGCGATGCCAAAGCGAAGGGAAGGCTCAGGGGGTTGAGGAGGATGGCATGAAAAGGTTGAGCGGCAAGGTGGCGATGGTCACCGGTTGCGGTGGAGAGCGCGGGGTCGGTCGGGCCATCGCACGGCGCCTGGCAGCAGACGGGGCCGATTTGGTGCTGACCGACATCGCGCCGATCGGCACGCGGGTGGTTGCCACCAAGCCGGCGAGCGGGTGGGGCGGGCTGGACGCCGTCGCGATGGACGTGCGGGAAGCCGGCCAGCGGGCCATCACGGCGCTCCTGGATGTCCGGTCTGCCTCACAGATCGACGCCGCCATTGGCCAGGCCCTGCAGACGTTTGGACGCCTCGATATCCTGGTGAATAACGCGGCCGCACCGCCGGGTGCCGATCGGGTGCCCGTCGCGCAGCTCTCGGAGGACGCCTGGGACACCGTCCTGGACGTCAACCTGAAGGGGAGCTTTCTCTGCGCCAAGGCTGCGGCGACCGTGATGCTCCGTCAGAAGATCCGCGGCCGCATCATCAACATCGGCTCGGATAACAGCAAAGTCGGGCAGCCGAACCTGGCGGCGTACTGCGCCTCCAAATTCGGCCTCGTCGGCTTCACGCAGGCCCTCGCCATGGAGCTGGCGCCTGCGGGGATCAGCGTGAATACCATCTGCCCGGGACCGATGGACACGGAGCGGGTGGATTACTTCGGCCGGCGCGAGGATGGGAGCTACGACGATGTCCGGCGGACTGAGCGCATCAGGCGGTTGGCGGCCGCGGTCCCCCTCGGTCGTCTGGCCACGCCCGGCGACGTTGCCGAGGTCGCCGCATTCCTCGCCTCGGATGCGGCAGAATACATCACCGGACAGGCGATCAACGTGGCCGGGGGGGCCATCCTGCACTGACAGGCTTTCACCGTCTTGGGCGGAAGGCGTCCTCGAGTCAGACTCCGCGCGTCACTGGAGCTTTCCCCGTCCCAGGATTGGCCAGACTGCTTCCAGGCAGCCATTGCGCACCCCGTAGAGATGATCGTGAAGGAAGACGGTCGAGTCTGAGTAGCCAGCCACGAATTCTACCTGATCTCCCACCCCGGGGGCGGATCGGGGTGCGGCCAGCTCGATGGTCGTGTGTTCCGCCGAAAGATTCAGACTCCTCACTTCACCCACGTCGAGGGGCTCGGGGAGGGCAGGGAACCGCGCCATCGCTTTCCAGCCGGCATCGCAGATGATGCGGGTCGGGGTCGGGCGACTGATCGCGGTGGTCAGGATGCTGAGGGCGTACTCGTGCTGGACACCGTAGTCCCTTCGGTAGTGCACATCGCAAAAGATGCCTCCACCCGCCTGCACCTCCGTGACCCCCGGGAGCCTGGCCGTGATCCAGTAGGTCCCGGTTCCCCCGCAGCTTACGATCCCGACGGTTAGGCCGGCCGCCCGGCAGCGTTCGGCGCTGGTCGTGATGAGACCGACCGCCGCCTCGATCTTCTTTCGCTTCTCATCGGGGTCGGGGAGCTCTGCGAGCCGACCCCCCTCCCATGCCATGAGTCCTGCGAAATGCAGGCCCCGACAAGACGCAACCTGTTTGGCCAGGGTGACGACCGGTTCCCCCGGCTCCACGCCGGCCCGGTTCATGGCGATGTTCACCTCGACCACCACGCGGAGCCGGGTCTTCGCGGCCTGGGCACCGGCGTCGAGGGCCTTGACCTGCGCATCGCAATCCACGGCAACGATGATGTCGGCGTGCCGGAGGAGATGGACCAGGCGTGTGATCTTGGCGTTTCCCACGATCTGATTCGCAATCATGATGTCCCGGATCCCCACCGCCGCCATCACCTCGGCCTCGCCCAGTTTGGCGCAGGTGACACCGTGGGCTCCGGCCTGCAGCAGCTTGTGGGCGATGGCCGGGGTCTTGATGGCTTTCGTGTGGGGGCGCCAGCCGATCCCGGCCTCCGCGATGATCACCTGCCGCATCCTGGCAATATTCCGCTCCAGCTTGTCCAGGTCCACCAGCAGGACGGGAGTGTCCAGGTCCCGGAGGGGACGGCCAATCATGTTGGCTTGCGCGCTCATGGGGAGACTCCTTCCACCATTCCGGTCGCCTTCCCGCTTTGCGGAATCACGAATCGCCTGCAAAGGCGAAGAGCCGCGCCGGATTGTGCCAGAGGACTCGATCCCGATCGTCCGGATTGGGCAGCCATCGCGCCAGGCAGGTCAAAAGGTTGCCGTACTCAACCTGCTGCGACGTGTTGAGGAAAGGCCAGTCCGAGCCCCAGACGCAGCGGTCCAGACCGAAGGAGTTAACGACGGCCGCGACGAACGGCTCGACATCCGCGTGCGGGAAGGGCTGGCCCGAGGTGCGGAAGGGGGCCGACAGCTTCACGACGGCATCCATCTCGCGGCCAAGGGCGAGTACGGCCTGGAACCCCGGCTGATCAATGCCGCGCGATAGATCGGGTTCGCCAAGGTGATCAATGATGACCCTGGCACCGCTCTGTCGCAGGCTGCCGTCAACCCCGCACCACACATCGTCCGTGGCATAGACTTGCAGGAACCAGCCGAGATCTTTGACGCGAGCCAGGAACCGGCTGGCGCCCGGCCGCGAGAGGGCCTCCGGATCCCAGCGCATCAGGTTGAGCCGGATACCGACGATACCCCTGTCCTTCAACGCCCGCATCTCCTGGTCAGTCGCCTCCGCTGCGACCACCGCGATGCCTTTGAATCGCCCCTGGCTTCGCACCATTGCGTCGAGCATGCAGGAGTTGTCGTAGCCGTAGCAGCTCGGTTGAACCAGGACGGCATGGCTGATTCCGTGGGCTGCGAGGACTCGCCGGTAGGCATCGAAGTCTCCCGTCTCGTCAGCACGGGGTTTGTATCCTGGTCCGTCCGCATACGGGAATCTACTGGGTGCGATGACGTGGGCGTGGCAATCGACGCGACAGGTCGCGACCATGCTCTCTCCCCCTCTGCACACACCTTCGCTCAGCGGAGCCCCGACCCGTCTCGCTCACTTCACTGCACCGGCGGTCATGCCTCGGATGAGCTGCTCGGAGAACAATACGTAAATCACGATGACCGGGATGATCGCGATCATCAGTCCGGTCGAGATCATCCCGATGTCCTGCATTTGATCGCCCATAAACTTCATGATGCCGAGCGGCAGGGTCCGCTTCTCCTCGTCGGTGATCAGTACCACGGCAAAGAGAAACTCATTCCAGAGGTTGATGAAGTTCAGGATGACCGTCGTCGCGATCGCCGGCAC
>CAZNWB010000060.1:0-19518 GCA_964576535.1 uncultured bacterium
CGGAAGCTCTGGTGGATGATCCCGATGGTCACGATCCTGGCCCTGTTCGGCCTCCTGCTGGTGTTCACCCAAGGCAGCGCCCTGGCGCCGTTCATCTACACGCTGTTCTGAGGGCCCCATGACCTTCTCACTCTCTCACGCTCTCACCCGCTCACTCACGAGAGCCTGGAACGCCTGGAAGCAGCTTGCGCGACGGATCGGCGAGTTCAACAGCCGCGTCGTCCTCACACTCCTGTATGCGGTGCTGGTGGTCCCTGTCGGCCTCATCCTGCGCCTGGTCGCCGACCCGCTCCGGCGCCGGAGGCCACAGACCAGCAACTGGACGCCGCGGGTCCCGGCCCCGACGACAGTGGACGAGGCGCGGAGGCAGTGATGCGCATCCTGGGGCTGAGCTGTTACTACCACGATGCCGCTGCGGTCCTCCTCGAGGATGGGGTGCTGGTGGCCGCCGCCCAGGAGGAGCGCTTCAGCCGCCGGAAGCATGACCCGGGCTTTCCCGGGCAGGCGGTGGCCTTTTGCCTCCGGCAGGCTCGCCTCTCGGCCGCCGACTTGGATTACGTCGTCTTCTACGAGAAACCGTTCCATAAATTCGAGCGCCTGCTGACCACGCTCGTCGCCACGGTCCCGCGGTCCACGGCGCTGTTCCGCGAGTCCATGCTCGTGTGGCTGGGGGACAAGTTGTGGTTGAAGCAGCACATCGCGGATCGGGTGGGGGTCCCCGGCGACCGGATCCTGTTCGTCGAGCACCACCTGTCCCATGCCGCCAGCGCCCTGTACTGCTCGCCCTACCCGGAAGCCGCTCTCCTCACCGTGGACGGCGTGGGGGAGTGGACCACGGCGGCCTTTGGGCAGGGCACGGCTGCCTGGGACGGCCTGGCGGAGAACCGGATCACCCTGGACGCCGAGCTCAGGTTCCCCCACTCCCTGGGCCTTCTCTACTCCGCCTTCACCGCCTTCCTCGGCTTCGAGGTGAACGAGGGCGAGTACAAGGTCATGGGGATGGCGCCCTACGGGGAGCCGAAGTACGTGGACCGGGTTCGGCGCGTCGTCCATGTGTATGCTGACGGAAGCCTGCATCTCGATCTCTCGTACTTCACCTTCCCGTTCCACACCCAACGCACCTTCAGCCGGAAGTTCGAGGTCCTGTTCGGTGAGCCCCGAAATCCGAAGGCCCGCTTCGTGACCGACCGGACCAGCCGCTACGACGATCCCTCGCCACCCAGCCGGGCCGAGGTCGAGCGGAACCAGTACTACGCTGACGTTGCCGCCAGCATCCAGGCCGTGACCGAGGACATCCTGCTGCGGATGGCCAGGCACCTCCACCAACGGACCGGGCTGCGACGCCTGTGTCTGGCGGGAGGCGTGGCGCTGAACAGCGTGGCCAACTTCCGGATCCTGGCGGAGACCCCCTTCGAAGAGCTGTACATCCAGCCAGCCGCCGGCGATGCCGGCGGGGCCCTGGGGGCGGCGCTGTACGCCTACCACGTCCTGCTCGGGCAGCCCCGGCGTTTTGTCCTCGAGCACGCCGCCTGGGGGGAGAGTCACGATGGGGCCGCCACCGCGGACTTCCTGGACCGCTCGGGACTCCGGGCCGAATATCATGGGAGCGAGGATCGGCTCCTGGATCGGGTCGTGGATCTCCTGCAGGGGGGCAAGGTCGTAGGCTGGGTTCAGGGACGCTTCGAGTGGGGGCCGCGCGCCCTCGGACACCGCTCCATCCTGGCTGACCCCCGCCGGGTCGAGATGAAGGACATCGTGAACGTCAAGATCAAGTTCCGGGAGCCGTTCCGGCCATTCGCCCCCTCGGTGGTTGCCGAGAAGGTGGGGGACTATTTCGCCCTGCCGGAACCCGGGCGGCACTATCCGGCGCGCTACATGCTGTACGTCGTGCCGGTGACGCAGCCCGAGGTGCTCCCGGCCATCACCCACGCCGACGGGACGGGGCGGCTCCAGGCCGTGACCCGCGAGGCCAACCCGCGCTACCATCGGCTGTTGGAGCGATTCGGCGAGGCCACCGGCGTCCCGGTCCTCTTGAACACCTCCTTCAACCTCCGGGGCGAGCCGATCGTGAACACGCCGGCCGACGCCTTCCGGACGTTTACGGCCAGCGACATGGACGCCCTGGTGCTGGACAGCTGGGTGGTGCTGAAGTAGCGGCGGCTTTCGGATGATGGACTCCTGACCTGACATGTGCGGCATCGCGGGCAAGCTGTACTTCGACCCGGCGCGGCCCGTGGAGCGCGAGGTGCTGGAACGCATGAACGCGGTCCAGGTGCATCGCGGCCCGGACGATGCCGGCATCCACTGCCAGGGGCCGGTCGGCCTGGCCCACCGGCGGCTGAGCATCATCGACCTCAGCCCTGCCGGCCACCAGCCCATGGCCAACGAGGACGGCACCATCTGGATCGTCTTCAATGGGGAGATCTACAACTTCCAGGATCTCCGCCCCGGTCTCCTCGAACGGGGGCACCGCTTCCGCTCCCGCACCGATACCGAGGTGATCCTCCACCTCTACGAGGAACACGGCGTCGGCTGCCTGGCATCCCTGCGGGGCATGTTCGCCTTCGCCATCTGGGACGGCCGGAACCGCCGGCTCTTCCTGGCCCGCGACCGGCTGGGGAAGAAGCCGCTCTGCTACCAGTGGGATGACGAGGCCTTCCGCTTCGCCTCCGAGGCGAAGGCCATCCTCCAGGATCCCGCGGTGCCCGTGCGTCCGGATCCCGAGGGGATTTCACTGTACCTGACCTACGGGTACGTCCCCAGTCCCGTCTCGGCGTTTCAGGGACTCTGCAAGCTGCCGCCGGCCCACTACTTGATCTGCCGGGACGGGGAGGTGGAGGTCGTCCGGTACTGGCGGCTCCGCCGGGACCGGAAGCAGAACCGCCCAGAGGCGGAGTGGTGCGAGGAGATCCGGGCCCGCCTGGAAGAGGCGGTCCGCCTCCGCCTGATCAGCGACGTCCCCCTGGGGGCGTTCCTGAGCGGAGGGATTGATAGCAGCGCTGTTGTGGCCATGATGAGTCGCGCCGCTGGTGGCGCGATCAAGACGTTCTCCATCGGCTTCGACCAGCCGGAATACGACGAGCTCACCTACGCCCGCCGTGTGGCCGAGCGGTTTGGCACCGACCACCACGAGCTGGTGGTCCGGCCGGATGCGGTGGCCATCCTGCCGAAGCTCACCTGGCACTACGACGAGCCCTTCGGGGACTCCTCGGCCGTGCCCACGTACTACGTGGCCCAGATGACCCGGCAGTACGTGACCGTGGCCCTGAACGGGGATGCCGGCGACGAAAACTTCGGCGGCTATCCCCGGTACGTGGCCAACCTCCTGGCAGCCTCCTTCGATCGCTGGCCGGGCGCCGGCCTCTTCCGGCGCGGGATCCGGTGGGGGCTGCGCCTGCTCCCGCGGAGCGGGCGCCGCACGACCCTCCTCTACCGCGGCCGCCGGTTCCTCGAGGGCCTGACGGAGCCGCCCGAGCGCCGGTACGCCCGCTGGATCTGTCACTTCTACGGCGACAGGAAGGCGGAGCTCCTCCACCCCGAATTTCGCAAGCTCCTCGGGGACGGCGACGCTTTGGAGGTCCTGCTGGCCGCCTACCGCGAGAGCGAGGCCCCGGATTTCGCCGACGCGACCATGGCGGTGGACACGGCCCTGTACCTCCCCGACGATCTTTTGGTCAAGGTGGACATCGCCAGCATGACGCACTCCCTGGAGGCCCGCTCCCCCTTCCTGGATCACGAGTTCATGGAGTTCGCGGCCACGATCCCGTCGGACCTCAAGGTGCGGGGCCGCGAGACGAAGATCATCCTCAAGCGGGCGCTCACGGGGATTCTCCCCGACGAGATCCTCCATCGGCCCAAGATGGGCTTCGGTGTGCCCATTGACCACTGGCTGCGGCACGAGCTCAAGGATCTGGCCTACGACACCCTGCTGTCTCCCCGCGCACTGGGGCGGGGGTACTTCCGGCCGGAGGCGGTGCAGCGACTCCTGGACGAGCACATGCGGGGGACGGCGAGCTGGCACTACCTGCTCTGGACGCTCCTGATGCTGGAGCTCTGGCATCGGACCTTCGTGGACGGGGACGGGGCCCTGGCGGCGATGCGCCGGGCCGCGCGGCCAGCCGCCGCGCCCGTGGGGAGGTGAGCCCATGCCGCGATACCTGATCACCGGCGGGGCGGGATTCATCGGGGCGAACCTGGCCCACACCCTCGTGGCCCGGGGTGAGACGGTCCGCATCCTGGACGATTTCTCCACGGGGCGCCCCGAGAACCTGCGCGGAATCGAGGAAAGGATCGAGATCCTGCGGGGTGACATTCGCGATCCCGCGATAATGTCTCGGGCCGTCAACGGGGTGGAGGTCATCCTGCACCAGGCCGCCCTCAACAGTAACCCCCGCTCCATCCAGGAGCCCGTGCAGACCAACGACGTGAACGTGGGCGGGACCCTCACGCTGCTCCAGGCCGCACGCGCGGCCGGGACGCGGCGGGTGGTGTACGCCTCCTCCTCGTCAGTGTATGGGGAGGTGGCGGGCCTCCCCAAGACCGAGGACATGCCGACGGCGCCCAAGGCGCCCTATGGCGTCTCGAAGCTGGCGGCCGAACAGTACTGCCGGGTCTTCACCCAGGTGTACGGGATCGAGACCGTGAGCCTCCGATACTTCAACGTCTACGGCCCGCGGCAGCACCCGGACTCGGAGTACGCGGCCGTCATCCCGCGCTTCCTGCGCCGGATGCTGGCGGGCAAGCGACCGGTGATCTTCGGGGACGGGGAGCAGTCCCGGGATTTCACCCCCGTGGACAACGTGGTGGCGGCCAACCTCCTGGCGGCCCATAGCCGAGAGGGCATCGGCGAGGTCATGAACATTGCGGGCGGGACATCCAGCACGCTGAACCAGCTCGTGGCGTGGCTCAACGAGGTGTTGGGGACCGACCTCACGCCCCTGTACGAGCCGCCCCGGCCAGCCGACATTCGGCACTCATACGCCAGCATCCGGAAAGCCGGGACCCTCCTGGGCTACCGGCCGCAGCTGGGCGTTCAGGAAGGTCTGCGACGGACGGTCGAATGGTTCAGGGTGCATGAATGCTGACAGCTCCCGAGCTGGGCGCGCGGCCTATTCCGCTCCTCTTCGTGGTGACGAACTTCGACCGGGGGGGAGCCGAGAAGACTGTCACGCGCTGGGCCATCGGGCTCCCCTGGCGGAAGTACGCCGTTCAGGTGGCGGCCCTGCAGGGCCGATCGCGCGCGGTGGCGGGCGATCTTGGCCGCGCAGGCATCCCCGTCCACGACCTGGGGATGGCCTGCAAGGGTGACCTTCGGGTCCTCCTGCGTCTCTCCCGGCTCCTGCGGGGGGAGCGCGTGCGGATCCTCTTCACGGTCATGTTTCATCCCACCATCTTAGGGCGGGTGGTGGGATGGCTCTGTCGCGTCCCCGTCCGCATCTCGTCGGAGCGGGTCATGGGGTGGGAGGGCCGGGGACGCCGTCTGCTGAACCGGTGGACGGTGCCGTTGGCCACCCACGTGGTGGCGGTCTCCGATCGGGTGGCGGCCTACGCGGCCCGCGAGTTCCGAATCCCCCCGGATCGGCTGACGACCATCTGGAATGGCGTGGACCTGGATCACTTCCGACCGGTCCGGCGTGATGGGTTCGGCGAGGCGCCCGTGATCGGCTGCACGGCGCGCCTGCACGCAAAGAACGATCACGCCACACTCCTCCAGGCCTTCGCCCGGGTGGGAGCGCGGTTCCCGGAGGCGCGCCTCCTCCTCGTGGGGCGCGGTCCCGAGGAGGCAAGGCTGAGAGCCCTGGCAGACGAACTGGGGATCTCGGCCCGGATCTCTGTTGCGAGCGAGCAGGCGGATGTGGCCCCCTCCCTCGAGCGTATGGACCTCTACGTGCAGGCCTCGGTGGCCGAGGGGATGCCCAACTCCGTCCTGGAGGCCATGGCGGCCGCCCTGCCGGTCGTGGCGACAGCCGTCGGCGGCACGCCGGAGGTCGTGCTGGAGGGGGCGACGGGCCTGCTGGTCCCGCCCCGCGATCCCTTCGCCCTGGCCGATGCGATGCTGAAGCTTCTGGCGGATCCCGGGCTGGCGGAGGCCTTCGGGCGCGCCGGGCGGGCTCGGGTCGAGGCCCACTTCGGAGAGGACCGGATGCGAGAGCGGCTGGAGGCGCTCCTGGATCGGCTCGTGGAACGCCACCTGGGTCTCCGCTTCACGCCGGAGGTGGGATGGGCGACCTGCTGACGGTGGCCCAACGCGCCACGGGGGGCCGCCCGGTGGCGGCCCCGATGCGGATTGCCCGCATCATCGCCCGGCTGAACGTCGGGGGCCCGGCCCAGCACGCCATATTCCTCTCGGCCGGGCTGGATCCCGCGCGCTTCGTCACCACGCTCATCACGGGTACGGTGGGACCGCACGAGGGAGATCTCACGGCGGAGGCGCGGGCGCGGGGTGTCACGCCCGTGGTCATCCCCGAGCTGGGCCGGCGGATCCATCCAGCCCGCGACCTTGTGGCTCTCGGGAAGCTCGTGACGCTCCTCCGGCGCCTCCGCCCAGACCTCGTCCACACCCATACCGCCAAGGCGGGAGCCTTGGGCCGCGTGGCCGCCCTTCTCACCGGGGTGCCCGCCGTTGTCCACACGTTCCACGGGCACGTACTGGAAGGCTATTTCTCCCCGACCCTCACCCGGCTCTTCCTCCAGATCGAGCGCGCCCTGGCCCGGATCACCGACCGGATCATCACCGTGAGCCCCCAGGTGCGGCAGGACCTCCTCGCCAGAGGCGTGGGCCGGCCGGAGCAGGTGGAGGTCATCCCGGTCGGCCTGGATCTCGCCCGCTTCCTTCACGGGGCGGCGTCTCCGGCGCGCCTGCGCGACACGCTCGCGATCCCCGCCGGTGCGCCCCTCCTGGGGATCGTGGGGCGCCTGGTGGCCATCAAAGATCACCCCACGCTCTTCCAGGCGCTGGCCCTGCTGCAGAGCCAGGGCCCATCGCCGCACCTGATCGTCGTGGGGGACGGAGAGCGGCGCGAGGCGCTGACGCGCATGGCGCAGGATCTTGGCCTGGCTCCCCGCATTCACTTCCTGGGATGGCGGAACGATCTGGAGGCTATCCTGGGCGAGCTGGACGTGGTAATCTGTTGCTCCAAGAATGAAGGGACTCCCGTGGCGCTCATCGAGGCCATGGCGGCCGGCGTCCCGGTTCTGTCCGCGGAGGTGGGCGGGGTCGGCGATCTTATCCGGCAGGGCGAGACCGGATGGCTGGCCCCGCCGGGCGATCCGCCCGCGCTGTCGCGTGCCATCCGCGACCTGCTGGCCGACCCGGAGCGGCGGGCGCGACCTCTGCCGGCGGCCCGGAGGCTTGCGCTGGAGAAACATAATGTGAAAGAGCTGTTGCATCGGATGGAAGCACTGTATACGAGCGTGCTGATGGTCAAGAAAAGCCAATGAAACATTTCAAACTGACAACCGACAACCGGTCAACCTGGACGATTGGCCCGTTGTCAGCTTGCGTCGAGCTCTGGCGAGACGTTGTCGGGTGTCAGTTGTACATTGAACGCAGGCGAGGAGACTGAGCATGCGTGTCCTGGTGACGGGCGGCGCCGGGTACATCGGCTCGCATCTGCCACGAGGCCGATGGGGCCGGGTGGCGAGCCAGGGCCACGGTCACGGAGGAGGGGAATCGTGCGCGTCCTAGTAACCGGGGGCGCCGGGTACATCGGCTCGCATCTGGTAGACGCCCTGCTCAAGCGGGGGGACGAGGTGCTGGTGGTGGATAATCTCTCGACCGGGAAGATCGAGAACATCCGCCACCTCCTGGGGCACCCGGCCTTCCAGTTCATCAACGATTCGATCCTGAACGAGCCGCTGCTGGAGCGCTTCGTCCCGGCCATGGACCGCATCTTCCACCTGGCGGCCGCCGTGGGGGTGCGCAACGTCCTCCAGGATCCCCTGGCCGCCATCAACACCAACGTCCGCGGGACGGAGGTCGTCCTGGGGCTGGCCTTCAAGTACTGGAAGCGGCTGGTCCTGGCGTCCACGTCGGAGATCTACGGAAAAGCGCGGCACATCCCCTTCCGGGAAGACGACGATCGGGTCCTGGGAACCACTGGCGTGGCGCGCTGGTCCTACTCCATGTCCAAGGCCATCGACGAGCACTTCGCCTTCGCCTACGCCGCCAAGGGCCTCCCCGTGGCCATCGTGCGCTACTTCAACTCCTATGGGCCGCGCCTGGACGAGCGCGGCTACGGCAGCGTCGTGGCCAACTTCATCCGGCAGGCCCTGCGGGACGAGCCCATCACGGTGCACGGGGATGGGAAGCAGACCCGCTGCTTCACCTACATCGACGACACGGTGGCGGGCACCCTCCTGGCCGCCGAGGCGCCGCGGGCCGTCGGGGAAGCCTTCAACATCGGCAGTACCCGCGAGACCAGCATCCAGGACGTGGCCAAGACCATCCAGCGCCTGGCGCGCTCCAAGTCCCCCATCGAATTCGTCGGGTACGCCAGCTACTACGGCGAGGGATTCGAGGACACGCGGCGTCGGGTCCCGGCGGTGGACAAGGCCAAGCGCCTCCTGGGCTTCGTGCCCAAGGTGGACCTGGAGATCGGCCTCAAGAAGACGATCGCGTGGTGTCGGACACACTTCACCCACTGACCACCGTGTAACCTGGAGCGTGGAGCGTGTACCGTTATACGGCACACGTTACACGTTACACGGGAACCCCGTGTGAACGGGATTGAAGGCATGAGCGAAGCGCGCATGGACTTCCTGGAGAAGGCCCGGACGAAGCGCCTGACCGTGGCCGTCATCGGCTTGGGGTATGTCGGCCTGCCGCTGGCGGTCGGCTTCGCCCGGGCGGGGGTGCGGGTCCTCGGGATCGACGTGGACGGGGCCCGGGTGCAGGCCATCAACCGCGGGGTGAGCCACATCCCGGACGTCCCCAGCGCCGACCTGGCGCCGGTCGTGGCGGCCGGCCGGTTGGTGGCCAGCACGGAGTACCGGGAGTGCGGGCGGGCCGACGCCGCGGTGATCTGCGTGCCGACCCCCTTCACCCGGATGAAGGCCCCGGACCTCTCCTACATCGAGGCGGCCTGCCGGGCGCTGGCGCCGCACGTCGCCCCGGGCAGCCTGGTCGTCCTGCAGTCCACCACCTACCCCGGCACCACCGAGGAGCTGGTGCGCCCCATCCTGGAGACCGCGGGCCGCCAGGCGGGGCGGGACTTCTCCCTGGCCTTCTCCCCCGAGCGTATCGACCCGGGCAACCAGCGGTACGGCGCCCACAACACGCCCAAAGTGGTCGGCGGGATCGATCCCGCCTCCACCGAGGCGGCCGTCGCCCTGTTGGGCCTCCTCGTCCCGCCCGACCAGATCCACCGGGTCTCGGGCCCGCGGGCGGCCGAGATGTGCAAGCTCCTGGAGAACATCTTCCGGAGCGTGAACATCGCGCTGGTGAACGAGCTCGCCAAGCTGTGCCATCGCATGGGGATCGACATCTGGGAGGTCATCGACGCGGCCGCCACCAAGCCCTTCGGCTTCATGCCGTTCTACCCCGGCCCCGGCGTGGGCGGCCACTGCATCCCCGTGGACCCCTACTACCTCTCCTGGAAGGCGCGGGAGTACGACTTCTACACCAAGTTCATCGAGCTGGCCGCCGAGACCAATTCCAGCATGCCCTTCTTCACGGTGAACCGGATCAGCGAGGCCCTCAACCGCCAGGGCAAGCCCCTGCTGGGGGCGAAGGTCCTGATCCTGGGCGCGGCCTTCAAGCGGGACATCGACGATCCCCGGAACGCCCCGGCCCTGGAGCTGATGCGCGCCCTGCTGGCGCGGGGGGCCGAGGTGAGCTACCACGACCCGCACGTCCCGGGGGTCGCGCTGGACGAGGCCCACGGCCACGGGGACGGTCCCGCCCGCCGCCTGACCTCGGTGCCGCTCACCGAGGAGACCCTGGGGGCCCAGGATTGCGTCTGCCTGGCGGTGGCCCACAGCGCCTTCGACATCCCCTGGCTCCTGAAGCACAGCCGCCTGCTGATGGATGCCACGGGCGTCACCCGCCACCATCCTCAGGATCGCGGGACGGTGGTCCGCCTCTAGGCCATGGGGTATCTGACGCCCCTCCTCACCCCCTTCCTGGTGGCCTTCGGGTCGGCCCTCGTCCTCACTCCCCTCTGCCGGCTCGCGGCCTTCCGCCTCGGGATGCTGGACCGGCCGGGCGGCAAGAAGATTCACGCGCACCCGACGCCCCTCCTGGGCGGGCCCGCGATCGCTCTGGCTCACGCGGCCGGCGTCCTGGC
Source organism: uncultured bacterium (assembly GCA_964576535.1). Classification (GTDB taxonomy): domain Bacteria; phylum Methylomirabilota; class Methylomirabilia; order Methylomirabilales; family 2-02-FULL-66-22; genus 2-02-FULL-66-22. Next base: position 10,287 of record CAZNWB010000060.1, read on the forward strand.
CTCGGGACCGGTGGAACAGGTCTCCGCGACGATCCTGGTGGCGGGAGGTCTGATCCTCCTCCTGGGCATCCATGACGATGTTGACCCCCACGCCGAAGGGGTCCGCTGGTGGCTGCGGCTGGTCTTCCAGGGATTCCTGGCCGTCTTCGTCATTTATCCTGGAATCACCCTGGGCTTCCTTCGAACCCCCTGGCTCAGCCTTCCGGTGACCTTCCTCTGGATCGTCGGGATCACGAACGCCTTCAACCTCCTGGATAACATGAACGGCCTGTCGGGGGGGATCGCCGCCATCGCGGGACTGACGTTCGCCATCCTGGCGGCGCGGTACGTGGACGTCGGGCCGGAGCAGATGCCCACGGCCCGGGCCGCCGCCGCCCTGGCCGGGGCGTGCCTGGGGTTTCTGCCCAGCAACTTTCGGTCCCGGATCTTCATGGGCGATGCGGGGAGCCTGTTCATCGGCTTCACCCTCGCCTGCCTGGCCGCCCTGGGGAGCTGGAAAAGTCCCACCGTCCCTACTTCGGTCCTCATCCCGTTCCTAGTCCTGGCCTATCCCATCTTCGACACCACCCTGGTGGTGATCCTGCGCCTGCGCCGGGGGCAATCCCCGGTCACCGGGGGCCGGGATCACTCGTCCCACCGCCTGGTGAACCTGGGGCTCGGCCGGGTGGAGGCCGTCCTCTTGATCTACCTCTTTTCCCTGTCCCATGCCCTGACGGCTCTCCTGGTCTCGTCGGTCACGCTCCGGCTCTCGCTGCTGGCGTTGGCCGGGAGTGCCAGCGTCCTGTTCATCTTCGGCATGGTGCTGCGCAAGGCGCCCACCTGGAGGGGTGGGCATTCGGAGGAGCCGAACTGTGGCCAAGAAACTGGATAGCGTGGTGGTCCTGCTGGTGATCGTGATCCTGGGGGCACTCATCGGCAGTGTCATCGGCGAGGTCATCGCCGTCCTGGCACCCGGCGGCTACCTGGAGAAGGTCTTCTCCCGGGGAGTGAACCCCGGCATCGCCCCGCCGGCCGTCCTGGACCTCAAGGTTGTCTCACTGACCTTCGGCCTCACGCTGAAGATCAACCTGTCCAGCCTGCTCGGGATCGTCCTCGCACTTCTCATCTACCGCAAACTCTGATATGCGCGGTAGCGGTCAGCCGTCAGCTTTCAGCGATCAACACTGGGACACGTGGTTCTGGGCCCTCACGACCGAACGCGTACCGTGGCTCCGCCACACTGGGATCTTGAGACACGCGACTTGGCCTTCGACCTAACTGATGGCCGAAGGCTGATCGCTGACAGCAATGCCATGCCCACGCGCGAGATCATCCTGGCCTCGGCCTCTCCGCGCCGCGCCGCCCTCCTCACGCAAATCGGGCTGCCCTTCCGTGTGCATCCGAGCAAACTCAGCGAGGAAGGCGGCTCGGCGGAAATCGGCCATGCGGGCCCCGAAGCCGTCGCGTGTCGCCTGGCACGGGCCAAGGCCGAGGACGTCGCGGCCCAACTCGAGCGGGGCTTGATCATCGGAGCCGATACTATCGTGGTCTGCGAGGGGATCATCTTTGGAAAGCCCCGCGACGGAGACGAGGCGCGGGACATGCTCCTCCGCCTGGCGGGCCGGACCCACCAGGTCATCACGGGAGTGGCCGTGGTGGAGGCGGAAACGGGGCACACTGAGGTGGATGCCGCGGCGACCGCGGTCACGATGCGGGCCTTCGCTGCCGCCGAGGCGGCCGCCTACGTCGCGACGGGGGAGCCGCTGGACAAGGCGGGGGCCTACGCCATCCAGGGGCGAGGCGCCCTCCTGGTGGAGTGGATCGAGGGGGACTACTCCAACGTCGTCGGCCTGCCCCTCCCCACGCTGGCCAGGCTCCTCCGGCGCTTCCACCTCCACGTCTGGGAGGCCGCCCGGGGATGACCGCAGAATGCCGTGGGGGGGCTTGCGCCCGTTGTTCCCGCACGCTTGCGTCGTTGGATTCCCCTTGACACTCCTGGGGATGTATGGCAATTTACCGCCACTTTCATCTGCTACCATCGCGGGCCGGGGGCGGTCCCGATGGCGCTGAGAGGTGAAGAGCGATGTCCTCGTTCCTGTCTCGATGGACCGGCCGTCCGGAGCGGGAAGAGACCCTCCTGGCTGAAGACGATCGGGCCCAGCCTGAGTCGCTGCCCGCTCCCAAGCGCAGGAACCAGGGCCTGGCGTGGTCCGCCTCACCCTCCCTGGAACGCATCCACCGCGAATTGGACGATCAGATCCGGACCATCGAAAGCGCCAAGCGCCTGCTGGAGGACCGGCTGAGCCCCTTCCAGCGGCACCTGTGGGAGCAGCGCCGCAGCGTGGACATGGCCCTGAAACAGCTCGAGGGCCGCATCAAGCCCCTGCGCCAGTACATCGAGGGGCAGGAGCACAACCTGGAGCGGATCGGGATGCACTTGAACAACGAGCTCCGGGATCAGTTCGAGACCTTCGAGAAGTTCCTGGGCGAGCAGCGACAGATCCTGGAACGCGCGCAACGCTACCTGGAGGAGCAACCGCGCCCGCTGGCCGAGTACCTGGATGACCAGCAGCGTGCCCTGGAGCACATCTTCCGCGACCTGGAGGAGAAGCTGGAACCCTTCGGGCGCTACCTGAAGGAGCAGCAGAAGCTCCTGGAGCAGTTGGCCGAGGCCCGCATCATGGAGGAGTTCGAAACGCTGGCGAGCTTCTGCGGCGAGCGGCAAGCTGCGTTGGAAGGGTACGCCGGGGCGGTTGAGTACCGCCCCCAGGGCCTGTTCGCCGAGCTGGATGGCATCTACCAGAAATACAAGAGCCAGGATGCCGGCAAAAGCAAACTGTTCGGCCGGGTCCTGGAGCTCACGCGGCAGGCGGATCTGCGGCTCCAGGATGCCCTGAAACCCTTGCCCCGTGAACGGGACGACCTCCGTCCGCCTCGGCTCGAGGCGCCGTCTTAGCCGTCCATCCATTTCCGCGAGAGCAACCGGAGTTCTCCGCGTTCCCTCCGCACCACACTCTCCCAGGCCGGCCTCGCTCTGCCGGGTGTGCGCCCTCGACCAGAATTCTCGCCAGGAAGACACACCGGTCGTCCACCGGAGACACATGCAGGGACCATGGATCGCGACAACCGGGAGGAGTCAGGCAGGCGGTGAGACCGCCGGGGAGAGGTTCCGAGGCCGGGTGGCTAGCGGGCCTTGGTGGTGCTGCGGGTCCGCAGGTACTCCGCGATGAGTTCGTCCAGGCTCTTGTCGGCGGCCGGCAGAACGACCGGCTTGGCCGGAGGGGGTGGTGGAGGGGGTGGCGGCTGGACCTCCGCCTGCGGCAGGCCGTCGGCTGCCAGGAACTGGCCGGCCATGACCTGGCGCATGATCCGGTGGTGCTGCTGGTCCATGAAGGTCTTGATCTCGGCTTCCGGGGCCTTGTCTCCCAGGGCGTCACGGTAGTTGATCTTCTCCCGGGCAACGATGGCCCCCGCCCGGAACACCAGGGTCAGCACGTACGGATTCTTCCGGCCCAGATCCTCGGTCTGGATGTGGTATTCGACGCCGGCGTGCGTGACGTTGCTGTTGAGTCCAGGAATCATCGGTGGGCACAATCACGGTTAGGAGACACACGATAGCAAATCCCGGTTCCTCCGGCAAGGAAATTTCTCTTTGCCCTGGCCGCTCCATCACGGCGGTGGTATAGTACATCGTCCCGGGGCCCAGAACCGCAGGCACGCGAGCCGTCCATGTTAGATCAAGCCATCATCCCGACCCTGATGCATGCCGGGCGCTTCTTGGTGTCCCTGACCATGGGGACCCTGGCCGTGTTCTCGGTCTACTCGCTGGCGGTCATCGGCGAGCGGTGGTGGACATTCCGCCAGTGCCGCCGGGCCTCCACCGGCCTTCTCCGGCGGGTGTTGGAAGCTGTGGACCGGGGAAACCTCCGGGAAGCGCTTCTCACCTGCGACGCCGGAAAGGGCGGTCACCTGGCCCCGGTCCTGGCCGCCGGCGTGGGCGAGCTGGTCCCGCTGGCGTCGGAGAATCCCGGGCTACATCCCGGTCCCAATCTCGACCGAGGCGTGGCCTCGGCGCGGGAGGCGATGCTGCGCGTGACCGGGACCGAAATCGGGCGGCTGGAACACCGCCTCATCTCCCTGGCCACTTTGGGAAACATCAGTCCTTTTGTCGGGCTCTTCGGAACGGTGATCGGGGTGATGCGGGCCTTCGAGGCGATTTCCCGGACGGGCAGCGGCGGCCTGGGAACCGTCTCGGCCGGGATCGCCGAGGCCCTGGTGGCCACGGCCGCCGGGCTCTTCGTCGCCATTCCGGCCGTCATGGGCTACAACTACTTCGTCTCGCGGGTCAAGGCCTGTGCCACCGAGATGGATGCCGCGGCCTCTGAACTGCTGAGCCGGGCCCAGCGGGCCGCTTGGGGCGGGCGGGACGCCTGATTGCGGGAGGCACCTGGATGGCCATGTCCCTGCCGTCGCGCGCATCGGATCGGCGCGTGCTGTCCGAGATCAACGTCACCCCGCTGGTGGACGTGACGCTGGTCCTCCTGATCATTTTCATGGTCACCACGCCGATGCTCCAGCGGGGGACCGACGTCCAACTCCCCCAGGCCCAGCAGTCCGAGGCGAAGGAAGAAGAGCGGATCACCCTGACCCTCACGCGCGAGGGGCGGCTGTTCCTCAACCAGCAGGAGGTCCCCCGGGCCAGCCTGCGGGAGCAGCTCTCCACCCTGGTGCGCGGCCGCGAACGGATGGTGCACTTCCGGGGCGACGCCCAGGTCCCCTACGGCCTGGTGATCGAGGTGATGGATGCGCTCAAGGCCGCGGGCATCGAAACCGTGGGGATGATCACGGCCCGTCCGTCCAGTTCCGGGCGCCCGTAGAGGCGTCCCTCGATGCAAGGGCACCCATGGATGTCTTCCGCCAGATTCTCGTCCTGCTCGCCACCTTTGTCATCTGGATCATCGGCACCCTCGGCTACACGGGGATCGTGGTCGCCATGGCGATCGAGAGCGCGTGCATTCCCCTGCCCAGCGAGGTGATCATGCCGTTTTCCGGGTACCTGGTGAGCCAGGGGCGTTTCAGCCTGTGGGGCGTCTCCGTAGCCGGGGCCCTGGGCTGCACCCTGGGGTCAGCGGTGGCCTACGCCGCGGGCGCCTACGGCGGGCGACCCTTCATCGTACAGTACGGCCGGTACTTCCTGATCAGCGCGCACGAGCTGGATCGCGCGGATCGCTGGTTCGCCCGCTACGGAATGGCCGCCACCTTCATCAGCCGCCTGCTGCCGGTGATCCGGACATTCATCTCGCTGCCGGCCGGCATCGCACGGGTCCCCTTCATTCCGTTCCTGGCGTACGCCTTCCTCGGTTCCCTGCCGTGGAGTTGGGTGCTCGCCTACATCGGGATGCTGCTGGGCGAACACTGGGATCGCGTGGGTGGGATGCTCCACTCCCTGGATGTTGTCATCGTGCTGGTCCTCGTCGCGGGGGTGGCCTGGTTCCTCTGGCGCCATTGGCCGCGACGAGTCCCCCAACCGGAAGAGGAGTAGGGTGACGCCATGTTTGGCTTGCGAATGTTCCGCCGCACTGACAAGTTCTTCGACATGTTCAACGAGGCCGCCCGCAACATCCACCAGGGGGCACGCGCCTTCCAGCAGATGCTGGAGGACTTCCGCGGGACGGACGAGCAGTGGCGCGCGGTGGAGGAGTACGAGCACGAAGGGGACAAGATCACCCACCGCATCCTCCGGACGCTCCACCAGACGTTCATCACCCCCGTGGACCGCGAGGACATCCACAAGCTGACCTCGACGCTGGACGACGTGATCGATCTCATCGAGGCCTCCGCGGCACGGATGGCCATGTACCGGGTGAGCAAGCCGACCCCCGAATCCCAGCGTCTGGCCGGGATCATCGTTCGCTGCACGGACCAGATCGTGCGGGGCGTGACGGCCCTGCCCCGGTTCGAGCTCATTCAGGAGCACTGCATCGAGATCAACCGCCTGGAAAACGAAGCGGATGAAGTCGCGCGGACTGCGATCGCTAGCCTCTTCCTGGGAGAGGCCCCGCCCATCGAGGTCATCAAGTGGAAGGAGATCTACGAGACGATGGAGACCGCCACCGATCGGTGCGAGGACGTGGCCAACCTCCTGGAAGAGATCAGCCTGAAGCATTCCTGACCCCGCCATGACGGGGTCCCCCAGGTCCTGAAGGATCCGACCCATGTCACTGACTCCCCAGCCTGCCCAGAACCTGCCAGGCACGGCGGCCGCGGCCAGCTCCGTTTCCCTCCGAATCCTGACGGCCGCAGGGGAGCTGGAACGGCTTGCCGTTGGCGAGGGGCTGGGGGCGTACTGCCGGTACCGGGTCGGGGAAACCCCGCGGATGCTCGGCCGGGTGCTCAAGGCACCCGAGGGCCGGGTGGTGGCGGCGCTGGCGGGAAACACCCTCGTCGGCTACCTGGCGCTGTTTCAGCCGGGCCCGGAGGAACGGTGGGGTCGGCGGCCTACGGCCGGCCTGCTGGAGCTGGGGGCCCTGGAGGTGGACCGCGCCTGGCGGCGGTGCGGCCTGGCCCGAGCCCTGCTCAAGGCAACGTTCGCCGAGGGTGAGCTGGATCGGTCCGTCGTCCTGGCCCCCCAGTATGCCGCGGACTGGGACGTTGAGGCGTCGGGACTCACCGGGCGGGAGTATCGCGATCTGATCCTTCGCCTGTTCCGCCGGCACGGGTTCGCGGACTTTGTGACCGACGAGCCGACGGTGGCGGCCAACCCGAAGAACTTCCTGCTGGTACGTGTCGGGGAGAAGGCCCCACCCGATCTGTACCAGGCCTTCCGAAGTCTTCTCACCGAGACCGCACCCCTGGTGAAGCCATCGGAAGCCACCCGGCAGCAAGCATATCTCGGCAGCGGGCTCACGGCCATCCGCCAGATGAACCAGCTTCCCACCGAGGAACAGGAGGCCATCCTCCGGCGCCTGATCCCCCCGCGGGTGGTCGAACTGCTTACCGTCGATCCTGCCACGGGGCGCGATCTCGAGGGGAACCGCCTGGTCACCTACATCTGCCCCCCGGACCAGGGGTTTGTCCGAATCGAGGTGCGTCGCCGTCCCCGCGATGAGGACTGTGTCTTCCTCCTGAAGCTGACCCAGCCGACCGGCGAGTTCCTGGAGGTCGCCTTCCTCATCGTGAACGACCCCCAGGCGGAACGGTTCAACGTGGATCGCGATCCCGCGGGCAAACCCGTTGGGATCCTGTCCGGCGTCCGGAATCCGGAGGAGGAGCTGCGCGCCATGCGGGCGGGACTGGCACCCGGGCAGGTGCGCCGGGGCCTGCGGATGTTCCGGCAGGTCCTTCCCCTGGTCGAGTCCTTCGCCGCCGAGCTGGGGAAACAGCAGATCTCCGCCGAGGCGCTCTTCTACCACCATGCGATCCTGTACGAGCGCTACGGCTTCGGCTACCTCACTGGCCGCGACCGGCTGGAGGAGATCCATCAGGGGTTCCAGCCCGGCGGGCCGCTCGCCCGCCGCCTGGATGGGTCCACCCCATTCCGGATGCCCGAAGCTGCTGGGACAGTCCGCGGCCGGAGCTGGGCCATTCACGACGGGATCCTGGGGGAACCCTGGCGAGTCCCCCGACTGTACAAGATCATCGGGCAGGCCATGGCCATGCCCACGTTCCCGAACCCGGTATATTGAGCCCAGATAATGCAATTGAACCGCAAAGGGCGCCGGTACCAACGGCCTCGCCGTTGGTGCACAAAGAATCCACCGGTATTTCCAGAGCCAGCGAAGGGGATATGCGGGACAAGGTCCGGAATATTCTGAAGAGCCGGGTCCCCTCGGCTTTTTGAGATCCCGCGGGCCTTTGCGGTCTTTGCGGGCTCTGCGGTGAAATGTTTGGGTTGAGGGGGCGTGGCGTCTGCCGGAGGGCGGGCGCCGGGATCAGAGATTTTCCAGGGAGGCGATCATGCTGGTCGGCCGACGGATGCGGACGTCCCTGATCACCGTGAGCAAGACGGCAACGCTGGCGCAGGCGCGCGACCTGCTCCATAGCCACCGGATCCGCCACCTGCCGGTGATAGAGGGGGATCGGCTGCTCGGTATCCTGACGGACCGGGACATCCGACAGGCCGCCCCCAGCAGCGCCGCGGCGTTCAACCCTGACCAGATTGCCGCCTTCCTGTCGCAGATCCCCGTGACCGAGGCCATGGTCCGGAACGTCCGCACGGTGAGCCCCTTCACCACCATCGAGGAGGCGGCCAAGCTGATGATCGAGCACAAGATCGGGTGTCTCCCGGTCACCGAGGCCGACCGGTTGGTGGGCATCATCACCGAAACCGACATTCTAGGCGTGCTGGTGGACGTTATGGGCATCCGCGAGCCCAGCGCGCGGATCGAGCTCACCCTGCCGGACCGACCGGGCGCGCTGGCGGAGATCACCCGGATCATCAAGGCCCACGAGGTCAACATCAGTAGCATCGTCACCCTGCCCCATTGGGAAAAGGGCAAGCGCCTGGCCATCATCCGCTTGAAGACCATGAACCCTCAGCCCATCCTGAAGGACCTGGCTGCCGCAGGCTTCGAGCAACCCCCGCTCCAGCTCAAGCCGTCGTAAGCGACGACCCTCGCCGGGCCCCAGGACCCTCGGTGGTTGCCGACAAGCGACACCGGGCGAGAGGTCCCCTGAGGCCATCCCGTTCTCGCCGCACGCCGCTCCCGAGGAGTCGGAACGTTGTTTTGATCAAGCCAGGGGGGAAGTGTTCTTTCCATCCCAGACCGGATAGGACTGACCGCAAGGCGTCCACGAATGGATGCGACCTGTCTCAAAAATCCCCACCAGGAGCATTCTCATCACGGGAGAGGGGGCATCCCGAATTCGGTGAGTTACCTCCATCATCAAAATATTTAGGCAATTTCAACGTCTTATTGGAGGCGGAAAGGAGAACCCAAAACACCGCATGGAGTATGGAATCTGGCATGGAGATTGCTCTTTGAAATCTTGAAGGATTTCAACCACCCCCAGCCCCATCTGCCATGATGTTTGGAGCGATCTGAAATGCCCCTCACCTGGATTGACATTAGCTTGCTTACCATGGTCATCAGCCTTGGGGCCATCCTCGTGATGCAGAGTCTGATCTACCTCAACCAGCGTGACGCCCAGGAGGTTCGACTGAACCGCCAGGCCCTCTGCCGGCATCATGACTGGGTGCGGCTCGATCCCTCCACGGGTCTGATCTGCCGCCTCTGCGGCAAGCTTCCCGGCT
>CAZNWB010000061.1:0-19092 GCA_964576535.1 uncultured bacterium
GTGACCGTGAGCGGTCATGACCACTTGGTGGTGAGGTGCTTGTGCTGAGGGGTCGAGCATGCACTCGTTGATCCGGCAACAGCGAATTCTCATCCTGCTGAAGCAGCGCGGGGTCCTTTCGGTGGGGCGGCTGGCCCGGTCGGTCCGTGCATCCGAGATGACGGTTCGCCGCGACCTGGCGGCGCTGCGGGACGGGGGGATGGTTCGGAAGCTCCACGGCGGGGCCGTCCTGGAGGTCGCCAAAACGGAGGAGTCCCACTTCTCCAGGACCCGCCAGGAACACGTGGAGGAAAAGCGGGCCATCGCCAAGGAGGCGGCGGCCCTGGTCTCTCCCGGCAGCGTCGTGGCCCTGGGCGCCGGGACGACCACGTGGCACGTGGCCCGGGCCCTCACGGAGCGAACCGACCTGACCTTCGTCACCAATTCGCCCAACATTGCGATGGAGCTGGACCGGGGCCAACAGAATGTCATCCTGACCGGCGGGCACCTGCGCACCCCGGCGGATGCCCTGGTGGGCCCGCCGGCCCTGTGGACGCTGGAGCGGCTCCAGATCGACGTCCTCTTCCTGGGGGCCAACGGAATCGACCTGAAGGCCGGCTATACCACGCCCATCCTGGAGGAGGTCGAGGTCAACGTCGCCATGATGCGCAAGGCGTCACGCGTTGTCCTGGTGGCGGACCACAGCAAGTTCGGTCGGGTGACGTTGGCGACCATCGCGCCCATCCAGGCGGCGCACGTCCTCGTCACCGACGCCGGCGCCCCGCGCCCCATGCTGGAGCGGATCCGGCGGCGCGGCGTCCGGGTTCTGGTGGCGGGTAGGAGCGGACGGTGAAGGGCGAAGAGCGATGAGGTGAAGAATCCATTGACACCATGGAGGAGAGGTACAACGACGCCGCGAGCAAGGCCGCGTGGATCCGCGCGCTGGCCTGGTTCGATCAGTACCTCAAGGGCGCTTAGTACTTGATTTCATATGTTCGTGTAGGGTAGGGGCCAGCCAACCCTCCACGAAACGCCCTTTGCAAAGGGCGATCCGTATCGAGGGAAACCCGATACGGATTTATGAAATCAGGACCTGTTGGTTGCCGTCTTTCCGTTCTTGAAATCAATTGTATTCGGTCTTGCCATGTGGTAAACGGCAGCGTCACCTCTCACTTGCAGATCAACTTGTTGGATTGACGCCCCATCCCTGCGGTCTTGCCTCTTCGGTGGAGACACCGGCTATGAGCCAGCTCATGCGCGGAGTCCTGTTGCGCGGCCCGCATCAGATGAGCCTGCAGGAGCTGCCCCGGCCGGTTCCCCGGTCGGATCAGGTCCTCGTCCGGGTTCGCTACAGCGCCTGTTGTGCCACGGACTTCGACCTGATCGATGGGACCATGCCGGATCAGGCCAAGTACCCCATCATCCTGGGCCACGAGTGGAGCGGTGAGGTGGTCCAGGCCCCGCCGGAGTATGCCGCGCTCGTGGGCAAGGGGGTTGTGGCGGACAACCTGGTCACCTGCGGAATCTGTCCCGCCTGCCTCGCCGGGCGGCCGAATCTCTGCCGGAAGATGGATGAGTTGGGATTCAGCCTGGATGGGTCCCATGCCGAGTACCTCGTGACGCTGGCGCGCAGCGTCCGGCTGTTGCCCCCGGGCCTCTCCTTGAAGGCAGCGGCCCTGGCAGAGCCGGTGGGGGTGGCCCTGTATGGGGTGCGGCGCTCACGGGTGGCCCTGGGCGACCGGGTCCTGGTCGTGGGCGCGGGACCCATCGGTCTGTTCGCCACGCAGGCCTGCCGGGCAGTGGGCGCGGCTGAGGTCTGGCAGGCGGACCTGCGGCCGGAACGGTTGCGGTTGGCCCGGGTTCTCGGGGCGACGAGGACGCTGGATCTGTCGAAGGCCTCGCTGACCGATGCCGTGCTCGAGGCGGGCTACGAGCCCGACGTGGTCATGGAGTGCTCCGGGAGCCCGAGCGCCTTCGTCCAGGCGATCAAGGCCGTCCGATCCGGTGGCCGGGTGGGTGTCCTGGGGTACTACGCCGACGACCTGGCCGCGATCCGGCCCAGTGACATCATGATGCGTGACCTGGAGGTGCTGGGGGCGGTCTGCCCGACGGGCACCTGGGACGCGGCGGTGGCGCTGATCGCCGACGGGCGGGTGAACACCGAGGCGGTCATCACCCACACCTTCCCCCTGGCAGAGTTTGCCGAGGCGTACGAGACGGCGCGGGGCAACCGCGGCGACGCCATCAAGGTCATGCTGGAGATCTGAAAGACGAAATGAATCCGCAGATTACGCAGATTTCGCAGATTTCACGAGGGGAATAATGCCGGGAGCAATCTGCGTAATCTGTGAAATCTGTGGTTTCCCGTGAATCTTTGTGGTTGCTTTGACGGAGGAGGAATGGGGAAGAGAGGGCGGGTTCGGATCATTGACCTGACACGGAAGATCACGCACGAGATGCTGAACTTCCCGGGCGAGCCGCGGCCGGGGTTCATCCACTTTGGGGGCCTCGGGGATATTGGCTTCCGCTGCAATCAAATCCTGATGCCCACCCACTTCGGCACCCACACCGACGCCTACAGTCATTTCCTGCCGGATGGGCTGCCCATGGACCGGATGCCGCCGGCCCAGTACGTGGGTCCGGCCGTGGTCCTGGATGTCCGCAAGCGGCCCAACCCGGCCCGTGTGACGCGGCGCGATCTGGAGACGGCGTGGCCGGCCGGTTCCCGGGCGCGGCGGGTCCTGGTCAATACCGGCTGGGGGGACCGGGTGAAGGGTCCCGCCTACTTCAAGGATTTTCCCGGCATCGAGGCCGGGGCCGCCCGGTGGTTGATCCGGAGGAACGTCACCATGCTCGGCATGGATCTGCCGTCGGTGCATCCCAAGGAATACAAGGCCATTCACGAGTTGCTGTTCCGGGGGAGGGTGGCGGTGACTGAAGGGTTGATCAACTTATCGCGCCTGCCACAGGGTGAGGTATTCTTCGTGGGCCTGCCCCTCCCCCTGAAGGGACTGGACGGCTCGCCGATCCGCGCCGTGGCGATCGTCGGGGATCCGACGCGGATGTGAGCGCGTCATCGGTCGCGCGGACCCACAGGATCTCGGCATGAATCGCACGGCTGAACCCAAGGTTTCCGCGAGCGTCGTAGCCGCGAACCGGGTTGTGGGTGCTCGCGAACGGCTGCGAACCCGGCGCCGGGCGCTGGCGGCAGCCCGGCCGTACCTGTACATCCTGCCCACGTTCTTCTTCCTGTTCATCTTCACCCACTATCCGATCCTGAAGACATTTTACCTGAGCCTGTTCAAGTGGAACCTGGCCACGCCAAAGAAGGAGTTTGTCGGGCTTGCCAATTACGTTCAGGCCTGGTCCACGCCCCTGTTCTGGCAGGTTCTGCAGAACAATGTTGTGTTCGCGCTGGGGACAATCCCTATCAGTCTGGCCCTGGCCCTGGGGCTGGCGCTGCTGATCAATCAGAAGATACAGGGGCTGGCGATCTACCGGGCAGCCCTCTTCTACCCGACCCTCTTCCCCATGGCCGCGGCCGCGATGATCTGGCTCTGGATACTCACGCCCAGCTATGGGTTGGTGAACTTCTATGGAAAGGCGCTGGGTCTACCCGACGTCCACTGGTTGGGTCACAGCCGCTTCGCGCTCTGGGCCCTGGTCCTTGTCGGGATCTGGAAGCGACTCGGCTACTACATGGTGATATTCCTGGCGGGGCTCCAGATGATCCCGGAGCATCTCTATGAGGCGGCGATCCTCGAGGGGGCCGGGCCATGGAAGCGGTTCTGGCGCATAACCTTTCCCCTGTTGTCGCCGACGACTTTCTTCGTGGCCATCATGGCCGTCATCGACTCGTTCCAGGCCATTGACCAGGTGTACCTGATGACGGCAGGAGGACCGGGGAATGCCACCAACCTCTTCATCTTTTATATCTACCAGCACGCCTTCCGCTTCTTCGACTTCGGGTATGCGTCGGCGGTGTCCGGCATCCTGTTTCTCATCCTCCTCGGGTTGACGGTGCTGGCATTCCGCATGCTGCACCGGAGGGTGCATTATGGCTAGCCGACCACTCTGGCGTCTCATGGTCCACGCGCTGCTGCTCCTGGCGGCCCTGGTGCTCGTGATCCCGTTCCTTTGGATCACCCTGACGGCCTTCAAGGATCGGAGCGAGATTTTCTCCCTGGTTCCCCAGTGGCTGCCGGCCCATCCCACGCTCAAGAACTTTGAGGGCGTTCTGGAGGCTATGCCGTTCTGGCGGTATTACTGGAACACACTGGTGGTGTCCTTCGGCCTTCTGGCGATCCAACTGGTGACCATCACCCTGGCCGCGTATGCCTTCGCCCGGATGGAGTTCCGGGGACGCGACGTCCTCTTTGTTCTCTTACTGGTGCAGTTGATGATCGCCCCCCAGAGCACGGCCATTCAGAACTATGTCACCATAGTGAACCTAGGGCTCCTGGACACCCGGCTGGCCATCATGGCGCCGTACCTGGCCTCAGCCTTCGGGACGTTCCTGCTCCGGCAGACGTTCAAGGGCATCCCGAAGGAGCTGGAAGAGGCGGCGGCCCTGGACGGGTGTGGCGGCCTTCGATTCCTGCTTCACATTGCGGTCCCCCTGGCCCTTCCCGGGTACCTGGCCTTTGCCCTGGTGAGCCTGACCTATCACTGGAACGAGTTCTTCTGGCCGCTGGTGATCACGGAGACGAACAAGGCCCGCACCCTGACCCTCGGCCTCGGCATCTTTGCCCAGACGGCCGAGGGGGCTGCCGACTGGACCATGCTCATGGCGGCGACCCTGATGGTCATCGCCGTGCCGCTGGTGTGTTTCCTGATCTTCCAGCGACGCTTCATCAATAGCTTCATGCAGTCGGGTCTTGGTGGGTAATCAACCGGGACGCCAAGGCGTCCCTACCTTGAGGGGAGGAGAAGCCATGAGACGGAGTCCCTGGATCCTCGTCCTGCTGTGTGCCGTGGTGGCCCTGCCGGCCTGGGCCGCGACGGAGATCAAGTTCTACTATCCCGTCCACCTGACGGGACCCCTGGTCAAGGAAATCGAGGCGTACGTGGCCGACTTCCACACGGCCCACCCCACCATCCGGGTGGAACCGGTTTGGGGTGGCAACTACTGGCAGAACATGCAGAAGACGGTGGCCGCTTTGCAGGCGGGGAGTCCGCCGGACATCGCGGTGCACCTGGCCATTGACGTTGTGACGCTGCGGGACCTGGATGCTGTGATTCCCCTGGACGAGTTCGTCCAGCGAGAGGGCGGCGACAAATTCCTGGCGGATTTCTTCCCGGGGTTCGTCAACGACCTGAAGGCGGACGGCAAGGTCTGGGCCATCCCCTTCCAGCGGAGCACCCCCATCCTCTACTACAACAAGGACCTCTTCAAGAAGGCCGGCCTCGATCCCAACAAGCCCCCTACGACGTGGGAGGAGCTTCTGGCCACGGCGCAGAAGGCCACGGTGCGGGATCCTTCCGGACAGGCCACCCAGTGGGGCCTGACGATCCCGGACGACCCGTGGCTGCTGATGTCCTTCATCCTGCAGAACGGGGGCCGGACCCACAGCGCAGACTTCAAGAAGGTCTACCTCGCGGAGAAGCCGGCGGTGGAGGCGCTGCAATTCTGGACGGATCTGGCGAACAAGCACAAGGTGATACCGCGACACCGGACCTTCCCGGAGTCGGTCCAGGACTTCGCCGCGGGCAAGACGGCCATGCTCATTCATTCCACAGGGAACCTGCGGTTCATTCGCGACTCGGCAAAGTTCGAATGGGGGGCGGCGTTCCTCCCGAAAAACAAGCGGCAGGCGGTAGCCATCGGTGGGGCCGGGTTCTTCATCTTCAAGAAGGCGCCCCGGGACAAGCAGGAGGCGGCGTGGCAGTTCGCCAAGTTCCTGGCTTCGGCGGAGACCCAGGCGCGCTGGAACATCGGGTCCGGGTACATCGCCACACGGAAGTCCTCCTTTGAGCTGCCCCTGATGAAGGACTACTCCGCGAAGTTGCCCCAGGTGTTGGTGGCCCGGGACCAACTTCCCTACGCCCTGCCGGAAATGAGCACCCATGACAACCAGAAGGTCCGGGAAATCTTCCGAACCCACTTCCAGGAGGTACTGGACGAGAAGTACACCCCAGAAGATGGGATGAAAAAGGCCCAGGCGGAGATGGAGAAAGTGCTGGCGCCGTATCAGAAGTAGCCAGCGCCATTTCCCATGGGGGAGCGGCCGCGGGGCTGCAGGCCGCTCCCCCGCCTATATGGGATGATTAGCCGGTCCACGGTGCTGGACAGCGCGATCGGTATCTTCCAGTGGCCGGGCATCTCGGCGACATAACGACGCGTGGGTTGAGCGCTGCTCTCGCACCGCTCCTGGCGGCCGGCCCTTCCCTTACCCCATCACCCATCCCCTTACCCATCATCGCCCGCCCCACCCCCACTCACCCTTCGGTAGATACGGCCATGACCTCCGCTCACCGAAGCATTTTCCCATTGCGCACTTCACCTCATAGGTGTAACTTCGGCCCTCATGACACGCCGGGTAATCCTAAGTAAGCTCGCTCGGAAGCAGCTTCAAAGGTTGCCCCGTCACATTGTGGAGAACCTGGCGGCGTGGGTGGATGACGTGGAAACGCGCGGGCTTGAGGAAGCACGGAAGGTTCCCGGCTATCACGACGAGCTCCTCCATGGTGAACGACACGGACAGCGATCCATTCGCCTGAGCCGTTCATATCGCGCCGTTTACGTTGTGAAGAGTCAGGGCGCGGCCGATTTCCTCTCGAGTGAGGAGGTTTCAAAGCGTGACTACTAGGAAGAAGAGCGACGCGATGAGGTTCTTGGAGCACCTCTCGGGGCGTCCCCTCACTTTGGGCGGATTGCTACAGTCGATCCGACTGAGCGAGGAGATGTCGCAGGCTGCCTTTGCGAAGAAATTGCGGCTTTCCCCTTCCCATCTCTGCGACATTGAGAAGGGCAGGAAGGTCGTCAGCCCCGGGCGAGCTGCTCGATTTGCCACGATCCTGAGGCGGTCCCAGCAGCAATTCGTGAGGTTGGCGCTCCAAGAGTTAGTGGATGAGACAGGGCTCAAGATGAAGGTGGATGTGGCCGCCGCCTAGGTGCGCTAGAGCGCGTATTGCGCAACGGGTTTGGGCGGGCGGCGAGTGGCCGCATGATGTGAGGAGCGGCGATGAAACTGGTGCAGTTCTTCCTGCCGGGGAAGGGTCAGCGCGTCGGTCTGGTGCGCGGTGACCGTATCCTGGACATTACCGCGCCTGAGGAAGGCGTCCGCTCCGTCCTGGACCTGGTCGCGCAGGGGAAGACGGCGGCGGGTCTCGCGAAGCGGGCTGAGTGGCTGGCCCGCCGTCTTCGGCGGAAGGCGCTGGACTGGCCGGCGCTCCAGCGGTCCCCGTCGCGTCGGGCGCCGCACCTGACGATTCCCATCGACCCACCCGAAGTCTGGGGCGCGGGCGTCACGTACAAGCGGAGCGCGGAGTTCCGGGACGAGGATGCGGCCGCGGCGAAGGGACAGAAGGGAATCTACGACTACGTCTATGAGAGCCCGAGGCCGGAGCTGTTCTTCAAGGCGACGGCAGCACGCTGCGTGGGTCCCAACGCGCCGATCCTGGTGCGGAGCGATTCGCGCCTCACGGCCGCGGAGCCCGAGCTGGCCGTCGTCCTGGGCGCCCGGGGGGCGATCGTCGGCTTCACGGCGTGCAACGACGTGTCGGCTTGGGACATCGAGCGGGAGAATCCCCTGTTTCTGCCGCAGTCGAAGATCTATCTGGGCTGCTGCGCGCTGGGGCCCTGCCTGGTGACGCCGGACGAGGTCGGCGATCCTTACGCCCTGCAGATTCGCTGCAGCATCCTGCGGGGCGGCAAGACCGTCTTCTCCGAAGCCGTCAACACGGCTCAGCTCCATCGCCGGCTGGAGGACCTGGTGTCCTGGCTGCTCCGGGACAACGTGGTTCCCCCGGGGACCGTTCTGAGCACGGGCACCGGGATCATGGTCCCGAACGAGTTCGGCCTGCGGGACGGCGACCAGGTGGACATCGAGATTCAGGGGATCGGCCGGCTCAGCAATCCGGTCAAACAACTGAAAGGCAACTAGGCAATCTGGCAATCGGGCAATTTGGCAATCAGGAAACTGGACGCCAAGTACCCCTGATTGCCGAATTGCCTGGTCGCCAAGTTGCCAGCTTTTAGCGGCCGGGCTGGAACCGCTCAACGTCGGCCCACTTGCCGGTGGCGGCGCTGAAGCCGAGGGCCCGGCGCCGGGTCAGGGCCGTGGCGACGTTGCCCTCGACCTTGAAGCTTTCCAGAGTCTCGTCGTCCGGCAGGCGGATCTCGTGGGTGAGGTTCAGCACCGCGCTGAAGCCGATGGCGCGCTGGTTGGTGATCACGGCCGCCACGTTGGTATCCGCGCCCCGCTGGAGGATACGTTCGCCCGCGTCCAGCCGGACCGAAGTCCACACCCCCGCTTGGGCGCTGAAGAAGAGGACCTCACGGGAAACGACGTGGAGGGCAACGTTGTTTGGCAACCCCTCTGCGTTCGTCGGGGACGCGGGGAAGAGCGGAAGACAGAGGGCCACGACGAGGACAGGAGGCAAACAAAATAGACCCGTGCGAGAAATGCTACTGCTTCTCGGACCACGCCGGGTCATCGTCGGCGAGTCCGGGAGCGGCGTGTCGGCCTGGACCGGCCCTTGGCCATTCCGGCCTCTTCGCGTCTGGCCACACCCACGAGCCATTGCCCGAGCAGGGCGTAGATGGGCAGGTCCATGACCTCGGAGTGCTCTGCAAGGCACAGCCCGTGACGTGTGAGGTCGTCGCCGCCGGGAATCCGCTGTGTCCAGAGGACGTCCGCCTCCATCCGCAGGGGGCCGATCGCCGTCCGGACCTCTATGGCCACCCGGCTCCCCGGCGGAAAGCGGGTGGGCAGCTCGACGGCCAGTCCGCCGCCGCTCACATTCGCCGTGTGCCCGCGCCAGGCCTGCGCAGGCCCCCCCGTCACCCGCATGACGCGGACCGGGAGATTCATGGCGAACCGCGAGTGCCGCCGGTCTCCCACGCTCATTGCGCGCCGACCGCTGCGTCCTTTCCCAGTGCCGGACTTTCCCCGTGATAGAGCCACGCTCCACCTCCGTGAACGATGTCGCGTCCACTTGTTGATAGACCTGTAGTCCATTTCCCGGGCAAAGTCAATACGCCCCAGCGTGCGGCTGAGGCGGGGAAAGCCCTTGACGGGTCCGCCAGGGCCGACTAGATTGGCGGTGGACGTGTCGGGACACTGCGGAACCTGAACCAGGTATCGGCGAGTGGAGGGGAGGAGGGCACAAGCCATGGGACGCATCCTGACGGTGCTCACGTTTGGATTGGCCTTGCTGTGGGGGACCCCGGTTCTTGCGGGTCAGGTGCTCCACATGTACTCGGCCCTGGATACCGCGGAGACGCAACTGTACATTCCCGAATTCGAGAAGGATACCGGGATCAAGGTGGAGTGGGTGCGCCTGTCCTCCGGCGAGGTCCTGGCGCGCCTCCGGGCCGAGGCCAAGAACCCCCAGGTGAGCATCTGGTTCGGCGGCCCGTCGCAAGACCACATCGCGGGGAAGAAGGCGGGCACCTCCATGCCGTACAAGCCGCCCCTGGACTGGACCCTGCAGGCAAACGGCCACGATGCGGACTGGCACTGGGTGGGCTATTACTTCGGGGCCATCGGCTTTGGCAGCAACTCGGACTTCCTGAAAAAGGCCGGGGTGCCCGCGCCGGCCTCGTGGGAGGATCTGCTGAAGCCGGCCTATAAGGGTCAGATCGCCATCGCCTTCCCGTACACCTCGGGGACCTCGTACACGGTGCTGGCGACCCTGGTCCAGATGATGGGCGAGGACAAGGCCTTCGAGTACTGGAGAAAGCTCCACCCCAGCATCCATCACTACGACAAGTCCGGATCGGCCCCCGTCACCCAGGCGGGGCTGGGCGAGGTCGGGGTTGCCGTCTCGTTTTCCCATGACATCATCGCCAAGGGAAGCGCGAAGGGCTATCCGATCACCATATCCTTCCCCAAGGAGGGGACGGGCTACGAAATCGGGGCCATGTCCCTGGTCAAGGGCGGGCCAGAGCCGGAGCTGGCCAAGAAGTTCGTTGATTGGGCCCTGTCCGTGCGGGCGCAGAACCTGATGCAGCAGTGGTTCCGCATCCCGCTGAACCCGAAGGCCGAGGTGGCAAAGGGTGCGGTCAAGGCCGATCAGGTCAAGCTGATCAACTTCGATGCGGTGAAGGCGGGCGAGGATCGGGACCGACTGATCAAGCGCTGGCGCTCGGAGATCGGCCAGTAGCAGGGGAAGCTTTCAGCGGTCAGCCGTCAGCTATCACTCTATGAGGACTGCGAGGGGAGCACGGGCTCTGTGGGTTGACAAAGCTGAACGCTGACCGCTGATCGCTGTGCGCTCCTTCATGGGTGACCTGAAGAAGATCCTGCGGGAACCGGTGCTGGCCGCGACCATCGCGGTGATCGCGGCCAGTCTCTTCCTCTTCGTCATCTACCCGCTCTTCAAGGTTTTCCAGATGAGCGTGGTGGAGGACGGCCGGCTGAGCCTTCACGTCTACACGGATCTCCTGAGCAAGCCCTTCGAGCGGCGCCCGGTCTGGAACAGCCTGATCCTGGGGGCGCTGGTGGCGGTGGCGGGGACGGCGGTGGGGTACCTCTTTGCGTTCGCCATCGCCCGCGCCGACGTCCCCTGGAAGGGCTTTTTCCGGGTCATCGCCACCTTCCCCATCATCTCCCCCCCGTTCGTCCTGTCCCTGGCGAGCATCCTGCTCTTGGGACGGCAAGGATTCATCACCCGGACCGTCTTTCAGGGCCAGTGGGACCCCCACATCTACGGGTTACGGGGGCTGGTCCTGGTGGAGACCATCGCCTTCTTCCCGACGGCGTTCCTCATCATGCTGGGAGTCCTGCAGGCCATTGATCCGGCGCTGGAAGAGTCGTCCCTGAACCTGGGGGCGAACCGGTGGCAGGTCTTCCGGACGGTGACGCTGCCCCTGAGCATCCCGGGTTTGGCCAGCTCCCTCCTGGTGGTGTTCGTCGAGTCCCTGGCGGACTTCGGCAACCCCATCATCCTGTCGGGGAACTTCCATGTCCTGTCGGTGCAGGCCTACCTGCACATCACGGGGATGGTGGATTTCGCGGGAGGCGCGGCCCTGGCTGTCATCCTGCTGCTTCCCACCCTGGCGGCGTTCCTGCTCCAGAAGTACTGGGTGGGCCGGAAATCCTACGTCACCGTGACCGGCAAGCCCTCGCCGGCCCGGCTCAGCGCGGAACCCATGACCCGCCGCCTGCTCTTCATCCTGTGCCTGGCCGTCACCGGGGTGATCCTGCTGCTCTACGGGACGGTGGTCTTCGGCTCCTTCGTGACCCTGTGGGGCGCCAACTATACCTTCACGCTCAAGCACTACGTCTACGTCTTCAACATCGGCACCCGGTATCTCCGGGACACCCTGATCCTGGCCGGCGTGGCCACCCCCATCACCGGGATCCTGGGCATGATCATCGCGTTCCTGGTGGTGCGGAAGCAGTTCGTGGGGAAGGGCCTCATGGACCTGACCTCCATGCTGACCTTTGCCGTGCCCGGCACCGTCGTCGGCATCGGGTACATCCTGGCCTTCAACGAGCGGCCGCTTCTGCTCACGGGTACGGGCGCCATCATCGTCCTGCTGTTCATCTTCCGCAACGTCCCGGTGGGAATCCGGGCGGGGGTGGCCGCCCTGCAGCAGGTGGACAAATCCATCGAGGAGGCCGCCACGAACCTGGGGGCCGGCAGCGCCCGGACCTTCGCCACGATCACATTGCCCCTCATCACCCCCGCGTTCTTCTCGGGGCTGGCCTACAGCTTCGTCCGGAGCATGACCGCCATCAGCGCCGTGATCTTCGTCGTCTCGGGCAGGTGGAACCTGATCACCGTGGCCATCCTGGGGCTGGTCGAGAATGCCGACATGAGCCAGGCGGCCGCCTTCAGCCTGGTCCTGATCACCATCGTGCTGCTGGTCCTGGGGCTGATCCAGGTGGGCGTGGGACGGGTGGCGACGTCCCAGATGACCTACGAGCCGTCGGGGTAACTGGGACTACCTGGCAACTTGGCAATCGGGCAATCAGGCAATTTGGAACGCCTGATTGCCAGGTTGCCAGGTTGCCTGATTGCCAATGATGGACTATGGCCAACGCCGTCCGAGTTGACAGACTGAGAAAGGTATTCGAGGGGCGAGGGCGCAGCGGCCCGGTCGTCGCCGTGGACGGGGTGTCCCTGGAGGTCAAGGACGGGAGCCTCGTGACCCTCCTGGGCCCGTCCGGGTGCGGGAAGACCACGGTCCTCCGGATGATTGCGGGCTTCGAGACCCCCACGGCGGGGGACGTCTTCGTCGGGGACGAACGGATCACCGACATTCCGCCGAACAAGCGGCGGACCTCCATGGTCTTCCAGACCTACGGCCTGTTCCCCCACATGACGGTCTTCGACAACGTCGGCTACGGCCTGCGCATCCGCAGGGTCGCGGCGGCGGAGATCCGGACGCGGGTCCTCACCATGCTGGAGTTGGTGGGCCTCGCGGGGACGGAGGGACGACTCCCCTCGCAACTCTCGGGCGGCCAGCAGCAGCGGGTGGCCCTGGCCCGGGCGCTCATCACCGAGCCGCGGGTCCTCCTGTTCGACGAACCCCTGAGCAACCTGGATGCGAAGCTCCGGGTGCAGATGCGCCTGGAGATCCGGCGGCTCCAGCAGCGCCTCCAGATCACCAGCGTCTACGTCACCCATGACCAGGACGAGGCGATGACCCTCTCGGACCAAGTCGTGGTCATGCACCAAGGACGGATCCAGCAGGTGGGAACCCCCCAGGAGATCTACAGCCGACCGCGGACGCTGTTCGTGGCCGATTTCATCGGCAAGGGGAACTTCCTGGCCGGCACCGTGCGGGGCGTGGAGGGCAATCGGGCCGAGGTCGAGATCGCCCAGGGCTCCGTCCGGGTTCCGGTCGAAGGCTTTCGCCCGGGCGAGCCGGTGTGGCTGCTCCTTCGGCCGGAGACCATCGGGCTGGGTCCGCCGGGAACCGGCCGATGGCAGGGCCGGATCGCGGCCGCGACCTACCTCGGCAGCGAGATCTTCTACGAGGTGACGGTGGCCGGACAGAACCTGCTGGTCAAGGTGGGGCATCCCCAGGGAGCGACCGTCCTGCGGACGGGAGACCCGGTGGCTGTCGTCCTGGACGAGGCCAGCCTGCACCTGCTTCGCCGGGAAGGGACCGCGTAACGCGCGCTCACCCGACGGCCGGCCCACGAGAAGGAACGGGATGGGGTCCAACCACACGCACTTTCGCCTGATCGTCCTGGATGTCGATGGAACGCTGGTGGACCGGGAGCGGCGCGTCTCGTCCGACACCCTCCGGGCGCTGGCGGCGGCCCAGGCGCGCGGCATCCGGGTGACGCTGGCGACAGGGCGCATGTATGCTTCGGCCCTGCCCTATGCCCAGCGGATCAAGGCGGACGCGCCCCTCATCCTTTGTAATGGTGCCCGGATCCAGGATCCTGCCGGCGGGGCGATCCTGTACTCGTCCCACCTGCCACGGGCCCAGGCTGCGCGGGGACTGCGGCTGGCCCAGCAGTTCGACGTGCATGCCAATCTCTACCTGGGTGAGAGCATCTACATCGAGCGGCTGAGCGAGGTCTCGCGGGAGTCCGCGCGGAAGGATGGGGTGGAGCAGGTGCCCGTGGGCGACCTCGTGCGGTTCCTCGAGGGGCAGGCAGAGGACCCGGTCAAGATCCTGTTGATCGGCCCGGGCGAGCGTCTGGAGGCTCTGGCGGCCGCGTACCGCGCCGGCGGCTCCGGCGCCGAGGATCTCCCCCACCTCGTGCGGTCGGAAGCCACGTACCTGGAGATCCAGTCGCGAGATGTCACCAAGGGCGCGGGATTGATCCGCTTGTGCGAGATCCTGGCGATCCCACCGTCAGCCGCGATGGCCTTTGGCGACAACCTGAACGATTTGGAGATGATCCAGGCTGCCGGCCTGGGGGTGGCGATGGGGAATGCCCACGCCGACCTGAAGCGGGCGGCGCGGGTGGTGGCCCCCAGCAACGACGAGGATGGCGTGGCGGCGGTCCTCTGGAGCCACGTCCTCAGGTGACCGACCCGAGCCGGCGGGCCGCGGCTTTCAGAGGGACCGGCATCAGGTGCCAGCGCTCCCGTTGGGAGAGAGGAGGACAGGGGCATGCGTAGAATCTGGGTCGCGGCTGTGGTGGCTTTGGCGTGGGTCGTCATGGCGGCCGGCGCCCGGGCCGACACGGTGTTTCTCAAGGACGGTCAGAGCATCTGGGGGACGGACACCTACGAGGAAGGGGACTCGGTCATCGTCGTTCGTCCTGGAGGAGAGGTGAAGATCCCGAAAGCCAAGGTGAGCAGGATCGAGCGGTCGCGCTCCAGTCTTGTTCCGCATTATTTGCCGCCCGGCACTGCACCCGGGCCCTCAAGTGGGGGCTCGGGCGATGCGACCCCTCCGCCTGCCGGATCGCCGGCCACATCACCGGGAGGGCCGGGCCCCTCCCCCGGAGGGCCTACCGCGCTTCCACCGGCCCCGACGCCGCCACCGCCGCCGGGGACACCACGGTAGTTCGGACACTCGAAAAGCGTTCGGCTGTTCGACCGTTCGATTGTTCGAGCGTTCGGTGGTTCGGTTGTTCATGGCCTACGGGAACCACCGAACCACCGAACCGCCGAACGACCGAACGCTATTGGTTCTCAGATTCTTGGGTTGATTGCCACCCGCAAGGCGTCGGGGCTCGTGGCGGCGAGGTCAAAGGCTTGCTCCCACTGCTCCAGCGGGAAGACGTGGGATACCAGAGGCCGCACCTTGACTTTGCCCTCGGCCACCAGCTGGATGGCGGTCTTCCACGAGGTCCAGACGTGGGAGATCTCGCCGTAGAGTTCCAGCTCCTTCACGATGATCTTCCGGGTGTCGAGCCGGGCCATGATCCCGCCCCGGATGCCGCCGCCGGAGATCAGGATGCGGCCGCCGTTCCGTGCGATGTCCAGCGTCTGCTCAACGGCGCTGGCCGCCCCCGTGTTCTCGACCACCACGTCAAAGCCGATCCCGCCGGTGAGTTCTCTGACCCGCTGTGGCAAGTCCTCCTTCTCCACGTTGATGACCGCGTCGGCGCCGAGCTGCTTGGCCAAGGCGAGACGCGTCTTCTCGTCGCGGGCGAGGCCGGTGATGGCCACCGGAGAGGCCCCGCAGGCCTTGGCGATCTGGAGCAAAATCAGACCCCTGGCCCCCGGACCCAGGATGATGACGGATTCGCCGGCCCGGACCTGCATGCGTTCGATCAGACTATGGACCGATCCCGCCGTCGGTTCGATCATTGTTCCCTCTTCCAGGGAGACCTCCGGAGGCAAGACGTGCACGTGCCTGGCCGGCCAGACCGTGTAGCGGGCGTATCCGCCGCCGGTGACGTAATGGGCCCGCTGCTGCATGGACGGCATGTTGCAGCAGATGTTGATGCGACCCGTCTGGCAGTTGATGCAGCGCCCACAGTAAAAGGTCACCAGTTCGCACACCACCCGGTCGCCGGCCTTGACGTCAGTCACCTCGGAGCCGACCGCCTTGACCGTTCCGACGATCTCGTGTCCCGTCACGACGGCGGAGGTCGGACTGCTCACTCCCTGCTTGTCCGAGTCCTTCCACTTGTGGACGTCGCTCCCACAGATGCCGCAGTAGGCCACCTCGATCAAGACATCCCGGGGGGCATAGACGTTTCCGCCAAGGACGGGCTCGGGCACGTCCCGCAGGGCGTAGGATCCATCGGAAAACAGCACCAGACCTTTCATCAAGCCCTCCACTCGGGGAAGAGCGTCAGCCGTCAGCGTTCAGCACTCAGCCTTCTCGCCCACGCCGCCTGCTGACCGCTGATTGCTGAGAGCTGTTCGCTTCAGCTACACATTGAACCGGATGGCGATGACGTCACCATCGGCCACCCGATACTCCTTCCCTTCCAGCCGGAGCAGCCCCTTCTTCTTCGCCGCCGCCAGGGACCCGCAGGCCTCCAGCTCTGCGAAGGTAATGACCTCGGCCCGGATGAAGCCCCGTTCCAGGTCGCTGTGGATGGTGCCGGCGGCCCGGAGGGCCGTGGCCCCCGCGGGGACCGTCCAGGCCCGGGTCTCCTCGCCGCCTTCCCCGGTGTAGAAGGTGATGAGGCCCAGGAGATCCATGCAGGCCCGTACCACCTGGCTGAACCCGCTGGCCTCCAGTGCGAGATCCTTGCGGAAGGCCTCCGCGTCCTGCGGCGGGAGCTGCGCCAGCTCCCACTCCACCTTGACACAGAGCTGGGTGATGGCGATGCCCTTCCCCCCCAGGCCGCGTCGCAGGTGCTCCTGCGTCGGATTCGGCTTGCCGAGCTTGGCCTCGCCGATGTTGAGGAGCAGGAGCATCGGCTTGGCCGTCAGCAGGGCGAAGCCCCGGAGGGCCTTCTCCTCGCCGGCGGCGAGGGGGAGTTCTCGAACCGGCTTCTCGTCCGCGAGCCAGGCCCGGCACCGCTTCAGGAGTTCCAGTTCCTTGATCGCCTCCTCCTTCTTGATCTTCTTGAGGTCCGCCTCCAGCCGGGTGATGCGCTTCTCTACCGTATCCAGGTCCGCCAGCAGCAGTTCGGTGTTGACGAGGACGGCGTCCCGCGCGGGGTCAATCTTGCCCTCGACGTGGGCGATGTTCGGATCCTCGAAATCCCGGAGAATGTGCAGGAGGGCATCCACCTGCCGCATCTGGCTCATGAAATGGCTGCCCAAGCCCTCTCCCTTTCCGGCC
This sequence comes from uncultured bacterium, assembly GCA_964576535.1. Classification (GTDB taxonomy): domain Bacteria; phylum Methylomirabilota; class Methylomirabilia; order Methylomirabilales; family 2-02-FULL-66-22; genus 2-02-FULL-66-22. The sequence goes on from CAZNWB010000061.1 coordinate 16,811, forward strand.
CCCCGGGTCAGGGCGACAAAGTCCACGAACTCCAGGGTGGCATGGGTAACCTTCTTGGGCTTGAAGATCAGAGAGGCCAGCCGGTCGAGACACGGGTCGGGGATTTTCACCGAGGCCACGCTCGGTTCGTTCACACCGTGCGAGCTGACGTGCCCGCCGCCGGCCGCGCAGAGGAGGTTGAAGAGGGTCGTTTTTCCCGTGGCCGGCAGGCCGATGATCCCGATGCGCATTGGGGAAGCTCCGTGGGCAGGCGCAAGGATGTGCAAACGATTGTCCCAGCGAGGTCCCGCCGATGTCAAGCCGGTTCTTCTCGCCTGCATTCATCTCAAAGATTTCACCGCAGTGGGCATGCAACGAGATTCACCACGACGGATGAAAATCGATACGCCACGTTCCCGGTAGGGAGGGCCCTTGTGGCCCTCCGCTTCGCCGGACGGAGGGGGACCAGTCCCCTCCCTACAACCCATCGTGCCAGGGATTTTCTTGACAGAGCTTGAAAAGACCGCAAGGGCCCGCAATGTCTCGGAAGGCCAAGGTGACACGGGTAGATCGCGGTCTAGCGGGAACTCAGGAAGGCCCTGCGGATCTCGGAAGCGGGGGACACGGCAGGTTCGTTCTTTGTCGGGGAGGCGGGCGGCACGGAGTCCTTACAGCGGATCGGAGAGCAAGAATCCCAGGAGCAGGGAGACAGCTTGGTCCAGGGCGGTGAATCGAAACCCGTGCCGGATCGGTCCGCCGGGGTTTCGCCGTTGGGGTGGGTCACTCCAGGCAATCGTTCCCTGCACTGTCAGCAGTTCTTCAGCCGTGTGCAGGGTGACCTCCAGCGGGGTTCCGGGCGGCAACGCCTTGGAGAGCTGAAGCAAGAGCCCGCCGCGGCCGATATTGCCCGTGCGTCCCGGAAAGGACGGACCCTCTCGATCTTTTCGCCTGCACGTCACGGAGACATCCAGGGGCAGCCGAGTCCCGGCGTGGCGGACCGGCCCCATGGACCGGAGGAGTCCCCGGAGGGTCTGGCGCTGATCGGGGGCAATCTTGATGAACACGACGCCGTGCGGGATGCACTCCGCAGGCGCGTCCGGTTCCCCGGTCCAGATGACCCGCGCCTCCACCTCGATGGCGCCCTGTTCCGTCTGGAGGCGGAGGCGGACCGGATCCTTGGGTTGAAGGCGGTCGGACAGCTCGAGACACGCACCCGCTTCGCTGAGGTTCCGGGTCCAACCCATCCCGGCGCTGATCGCCGAGCGAGACTTGGCCCGATGCACCAGCGGGAGGTGAATGGAATACCGGAGGTGGAGTCGGGGATCAGGCCGACCGGCCAAGTGATGCATCCGCTGTCGTGATTTCGGTTCCACCATCTTCCGCGTTACCAGAGCGCTACGGGGTTTGTCTGGCGGGGATGGATCCAAGCGATACCTACCGGGGAAACGCCTCAACATCCGGTCGGTTCTCCCGGTATTGGCTGGAGGGTCCTGACGTTCTTGGCCGGGGCAGTTGGCCGCGCTGGTGACTTTGCTAGTCGCGCCGATCGGCCGCCAGGACCCCCATCAACACGACACCCAGGTTCATGCCCAGGATGAACGCGCCAATCAGGATCATCCAGTTCCACGGCATGGCAGTCTCCTCCACCGAAATGCTGGTCGAGGACGCTACAGGGCCTCGTATCTCCAGCACTTAGGAGCAAGATGGATGCCGGGAGACACGTGGCGGCAGCGTTCAGACTTCTTCCGGGGCGGAAGGGTCAGGGCTCCGGACAATCGTTGGTAGGTTCACTACTTGGCCCATATCTTTTCGACGGAGGTTCCCTCCGTTTCGTGGAACCTGGGGCTTGCGGGTTTGGTCCGCTGCCCGCAAGCCTTCGGACGGTGGAGCATTTCCGGCATCCTCGCATGCTCACCCCACACAGGGTCATCCGCTTGGCGGAGACCACCCCCTCCACCCACACGATCTCCTCGTCCGCGGTGATTGGCCCAGTGGGAGGGTGAAAGGTTCAAGTCGGTTTTACGCGTTGCACTCGTGGTCTCATGTGTTATCCTCACCGCCCATAGGACTGTAGGTCTTCCTTGGCCCCCTGGCGTCCATTTGCGGTTGCGTTAGGTTTTCTTGGCACATGAAAGCCTACCTCGACATCGAGACCTGTGCAGGCGGACAGGTGACGGTGGTCGGCATCTACCGCGAGGACCGCGGGTTCCACCAGCTCGTCGGTGGGGAGATCACCGACGTCGCCGTATGGCAGGCCCTGGAGGGGGTTGACACCCTCTGCACCTACAACGGGGACCGGTTCG
>CAZNWB010000062.1:0-18633 GCA_964576535.1 uncultured bacterium
CTGTCGAGGTCCAGGAACGCATATCCCAGGCGCGCCGCCAGCTCTTTCCCGACGGACGACTTGCCCGTGGCCATAAACCCGGTCAGGATCACATTCTGCCGGCTGCCTGCTGCCGTCATCCCTTGCCGGTCCCCCGCTGGGATCCCCTCTGCCCCTCCAGCGTGCCACTCGGCTGCACCCTGGCTCCTTCTTTCAACGTCGAGCTCGGCTCTCGATGTGCGGCAAGTTGCGCGAGCTCCTGGTACTCCGGCAGGGCCATGACTTGGGCGGCGGTGATGGCTCGCGGATTCCATTGGACCTGCTCGATGATCGCAACGACCACATGCGATGTCTCGTTCCGGAATCGCACGGTCACGGGCCCCGGCGAGAATGCCTGCCGGATTTGATACCATCCGTCGTCCCGGTACGTGAACGCAACCTCCTGTGGGCCTCCCGGTACCGGGTCGAGTGGGCAGGCCAGATTCGTTCGAAGCGCTCGCACGCGAAAGGCCTCATCCTTCAGGCCGATCGAGATGGTGCGCTCCGTGCCCGGGAGCAGATACTGCTGGACCCACACATGGGGGAAGTTGGCGGGCCCACCGATGCAGTAGATCTCTTCCTTGGCCGGGCGCAACGACGGATGCACAGAGTACCGCAGCTCCACGTTTCGGGCCAGGTCCGCGTCGTAATCCACGGCACAGACGTCACAGTGGTACCGACCGGCGAGACCTGCAATGGTTGTTGCCCCCTCCTGGGGAACCCGGCAGTTGGGGCACATGACCTCCCAGGTGAAGAATACTCCCCCCAGCCGGGCCGCCGTGACGAAGAGTCGCAGGGCGTCCGCACGCTCCGCGCCCCAGCCGTCGGCCAGCGCCAAGGGCTGCATCCGCAGCACTTCCCGGTCAGGCGCCATCGCCAGGTGGCGGCCAAATCGCGCCACCAGTGGCTCCGGAATCCCAGCCTCTCGGAGGCCGGCCAACAGCCGACCGAGCTGGGCGCGATCCGCGGGGCTCGGGCGGCCGGGTGGGGGCGGCTGAAGATCTGAAGCCGACCGGCGGCGCGCACCGAACTCCTCACAGTAGGCCAGGGTGTCGCGGACCCCTTTCCATCCCATCAGCCGGGACAGCCCCACGCCCAAGAGCGTGCGCGGCGTCACCTCCGCGAAGACCCGGGCAGAGGTCCCCTCTGCCTGCGGGCGCAGCTCCGCTCCCCCATAAAAGGTGTCGAGGGATCCCGCCTCGAAGACGCGCAGGACGGCGTACCGGTTGCCCCGCACCCATTCAAAGGGATACTCACGCCAGCGCGCCGCACGGACACCCCAGAATCGGGCGGCCGCCTGGCGGTACATGCCGTCCGCCGTCACCGTCACGGGCCCGTAGGCAACGTGGGGCATCCCGATCTCTTGGTTGAGCTGATCCGTGTTGGCCAGGAGATCCCACAACTCGGCGGAGGGAAGGGGGAAGTCTCGTTCGACCTGGAAAAGAACCGGCTGGTACGCCACGCCTTCCTCGCTCCCCTGCGGGGAATCCCCAGCGGGGCCGTGCGCCGCCCCAAGCCACCGTCGCCCTGCGGCGACGCCTGCAGGACCGCCGCCGGCAACCGACGGCCCCGTCACTCTCGAACGGACATCCGGGGAATGTCCGACAGGGGGACCGGGGGCATCTCGGCGCGCCCTCGTTTCACGATGGCTTCCCGTGCCGCCGCAACCTTCGGCAGGAAGTCGGTGCAGTCAAGCCCCAACATCTCGCCAGTCGTTCCGGCCACTTTTTCCAGACCCTTGGCGAGCTGGTTCACCGCCCCATCGTAGTTGCCCTCATGGGCGTGGTGAAAGCCCACGCTGATCTGGATGATTCCCTGCAGGAACCGCCGTGTCGTCCCCCTTGGCTGAGCCGCCCACTGGTGTTCCAGATGCTCGTGGGCCTCGAAGAACAGCCCGGCGTTGAAGCACAGGGCCGCCTCGGCCATGGCCTGTCGCAGCGGCTCCGTGGGGCCAGAGGGGGCGCGTCGGCCGAGGCGGGCTATCAACCCGGTGTAGAGGCGGACCCGCTCCCTGACCGCGGCGAAGGCGGCGCGCGCATCCGGCACTGGCTCGACCATCCATGGCACGCCCTCCACCACCCTGGGCATCTCCATGGTGAGGACCTCGCCCGTGTCGGCTCGCCGGAGGCGAAGGAGCTTCTCCGGCCCGATCAGATGTGCCAGGGCAACATCCACGGTTTGATCCATATCCGGGAAGACAGCCCGCGGTGCGGCCAACAGATCGGTGAGAGGCACCTCGGGGCGATTCCGTTGGGCTGCCAGTTCGCAGAATAAGGCCAGCCACGCGATCGCCGCCCGTTTCTCCGGCTTTTCAAAGGCCTCGAGCAGCAGATCACCGAGCCGATTCCGGACGATTCGCTTCATTCGGATTCCTGTAGGGAGGGCCCTTGTGGCCCTCCGATAGCGGAGGGCGGGTACCCGCGCGAAGCGTGGGTGCAGCCCCCTCCCTACCACGCCTCGGCAAGGACTTTCGTATCAGGAAAGCGGGAGGGGCGTCAAGCGATTTGAAATGGCGGGGAGGACGCTGCGGAAAAGACGAGTCCAACCACACCTGCATCGCCGGAATCTCTCCGACTTGAACAGGGTGCTTGGATGGGCAAGAAGGGGGATCAGGTGAGGCGGGCCGCTAGGACTGATCCTTCTCGTGGAAGGCGCCGCACTTCTCGCAGACCTTCATCATGCGGGGGCGGGTCATGACCACCTGGGCCCAGATCAGCTCGCCACCGCACTGGCACGTCCCGACGGACTGGCGCACCACGTTCTGGCGAGCCACCTTTTGTACTTTGCTCTCAGCCATGTCTAGCTGCTCCTTCCTGCTGCGCGTGGCAGCGTTGGGGGGCCTTCCTCGCCCCTCGTTCCTTCGATCGCCAGACCCGGGAAAGGGTTCGCCGGATCCGGGCAAAAAACCTCGACAATATAGCCAGCGATCCTGGGGTCTGCAAGAAAAAAATGCGTTTTCTCTCGATTTTTCGGAGCATGGATAAAACGGCGTCTCATCGAGGGATGGGAGCGGTTCCCCTTCCCTTCGACCTTTCCGTGTGCTCTGCAAAAGAACTCTGGCGCGGCAAAGCGATGGACAGTCCCTTATTCCAATGCTAGGCTCAAACGCCTCTTGAAAAGGAGTCTGACGATGCTCCGAGGGACATTACGCTCCAGGAGGATCGAGGTGGCCGATCCCCTGGCGGCCATCGAGACCTACTTCGGGAAGGGCTGGACGGACGGTCTGCCTGTGAGTCCCCCCACCGAGGAACACATCTGGGGAATGCTCGATGGCATGGGAAAACAGCCGGAGGACATTCTCGGAGAAATCCCGGCGCGCGCGCGGATGATCACCGCAGAGAAGCTGGCGATCAACGCAGTGATGGCGGGATGTCTGCCGGCGTACGCCCCAGTCCTCCTGGCCATGACCGAAGCGCTGTGTGACCCCGCGTTTTCGGTCCACGGGCCGACGGCCAGCACGTCCGGGATGGGCGTCCTGATCATTGTCAACGGCCCGATCGCGTCCCAGATCGGCCTCAACGCGGGTGAGAACCTGTTCGGCCCGGGCTGGCGCGCCAATGCGACCATCGGTCGGGCCTTGCGCCTGTTGCTCCGAAACGTCTGTGGGGCCATGCCGGGCGTCCTGGACCGGAGCTGCTTCGGGCACCCGGGTAAGTTCACCTATTGCATCGCCGAGGATGAGACCCACAGCCCCTGGCCGCCGCTCCACACCGAGCGCGGGATCCCGCCGGAGGAGAGCGCCGTCACCCTCTTCGCGGGGGAGTCGCCCCACCAGGTCGCGAACCAGACCGCCTCAGATCCCGAGGCGATCCTATCCACCATCGCGGACGTCATGGTGGCGGGAGGGCGACTGAGCCTCTCCGGACAGCAGTTCGTGGTCATTGTCGGTGGACAGCACCGGCGGTACCTCACCAATCGGGGACGGACCAAGAAAGAGGTCCGGATGTGGCTTCAGACGCATGCCGTTCGGTCGAAGGAGGAATGGGTGCGGGCGGGCCGCCTCGAGCCCTCCGAGGCGACGGGGCCATCATTGAACTACAGCGCAGTCACCGATCCAGAGGACATCCTGGTACTCGCCGCGGGTGGAGATACGGGCGGGTACTCGGTGGTCATCCCTGGGTGGTCGGGCAAGCTGCACTCGCAGGCGGTCACGAAGATTATCCCGCCGTGTGCGTCGTGCAAGGTGTAATGGAAATGCGGACTGCGGAATTCGGAATGCGGGATATCGGAGGGAGTGAGCATGAGCTTCACGGTATTTGACCCGACGGATGGACCGATCGTCAAGGCGTTTGCGCCCGCTCATCGCCTGACCAGCCTGGCGGGCAAGGTGGTCGGCATACTCGATAACGGCAAGCACAAGTCCGATGTGTTGCTGCGTGAGGTGCAGGAGTTGCTCCGGTCGGAGGCGGGTGTCAAGGATTTCGTGGTGGTGCGAAAGGCATCCGCCTACCGCCCGGCACCGGCTGAAGAGTTGGACGATCTGGCCCGGCGAGTGGACGCCGTCGTGGCAGGGATCGGTGACTGAAGCTCCTGCTCATCGAGCAGTGTGCTCGACGGCATCCTCCTGGAGCGGCGCGGCATTCCGGTCGCAGCCATCTGCACCGACCTCTTCGTGCCGAACGGGAAGGCCATCGCGGAAGCCCACGGCGCGCCGGACTATCCCTTTGCCCTCGTCCCACACCCCCTGGCCAGCGCCACCGCAACAGAACTTGCCCGTGAGGCCAAGGAGGTTCTGTCAGACCTTCTGCGGCTTCTGACCGTGAATTAGCAGGAGGGATATCGCGGGGCACCGCCGTCGATGATCGCCGCTCCATAATAGATCCTGAATATTCTCGCCCAGTAGCACGCCGTCTCGCACATGGGGCAGGGCTTCGCGGTACTGTAGATCTCGCACCCGCTGAGATCGTGGGTGCCCAGCCTGCGCGCGGCATCGCGAATGGCCTCGACTTCGCCGTGGGCCGTCGGGTCAGGCTTGACCAACACGCCGCTTACACCTTCGCCGACGATCTTCCCTTCCTTGGCGATGACCGCCCCGTAGGCCTGGTCGCCGCGCTGGTGGGCAATCCGCCGCATCTCGAACGCCCGTTTCATGAACTGTTCTCGATCGGCGCTGCCGGGTTGAAGGATCTCCGGTAGCTTCTCGCCCGCCGAGGCCGGATCTGCCCCTGACACCGCAATGACCGCAGGAGCGTACACCAAGCGCAACGATCCCGTGATGAATCTCCGACGGGTGTGATCACATTCACTGGAGAGTCGGGCGAAGGACCTCATAGGGAATCTCCCCAATCGCGGAGGGACCTCACGTCAAACAGCACGGCCGCGCCGACCAGGGCATCGGCGCGGCCGTGACGGAGGCACTCCTCCCGGTACGCTGAGCTACTTGCAGTACTTCTTGAACCGCTCGTTGACCCGGCCCCAGTGCAGGCTGGCGATGAAGTTGTCGATGTACTTGGCGCGACCCGGGCCGTCCTTGTGGTAGTAGGCGTGCTCGAAGACGTCGCAGGCCACCAGGGGAATTCCGCCCCAGATGGCGCCGTAATGGTGCTCGTCCACCAGCACGTTCAGCAGACGCTGAGACTCCAACGCGTCGTACGCCAATAGGCCCCACCCGCTCAGCTTGGCCGAGACGCACGTGGCTTTGAAGTCGGCCCTCCAGGCGTCGAAGGATCCGAAGTTCCGCTCAATGGCCTGGTAGATCTCTCCGCCCTTCTTTGGATCCCCGTCGCCGCCCAGGACCTCCCAGTACACATCGTGGAGCAGCGTCCCCGCGTGGTTCCAGGTGAAGCGCCGCTTGAGCTCACCGATGATGCTGTAGTTCCCGTTCGCCGTCGCCCGGTCGGCCGTCTCCAGTCCCTTCTCGATGTTGTTGAGACCGGTGACGTACCCCTTGTGGTGCGTGTTGTAATGCCAGTCCGTGGTCTCCGGGCTGACGACGTTGGCCAGGAGCTTCTTGGCCTCTTCGTCAGAATACGGCCGAGACTTCAACTTCCACTCGTACGCCATCTCAAATCCTCCCCTCTCGAAAAAGTGTCCGACAAGTCTTCGTTAGGTACGGGAACCGGCCGCCGGGCTCGCAGGCTCGTAGTGCTGACCCATCCCCAGGCCGGTGCCGGGTTGTAGGAGCTCCGGTCGCTGCTTGGCGGCCTCCCGCAGTGGGAGCAGCAGCCGTTCCTTGCTGTAGATGAAGTCGTCCCGGTGATACGAGGCCAGCTCGAACTCCTTGCCCATGAAGATGGCGTCCTCCGGGCAGGCTTCCTCGCAGAACCCGCAAAAGATGCAGCGCAGCATGTGGATCTTGTAGACCTGGGCGTAGCGTTCCCCGTGGGACACCCGCTGTTCGTCGGTGTTTTCGGCCGCCTCGATGTAGATCGCGTCGGCCGGGCAGGCCACCGCACACAGCTCGCAGCCCACGCAGCGCTCTAGCCCGTCCTCGTCCTTGACCAGGAAATGCCGCCCGCGATACCGCGGGGCCAGCGGCAGCCGCTGCTCCGGGTAGGGCACGGTGACCGCCTTCCGGAAGATGTGCTTGAAGGTGGTGGCCAATCCCTTGGCCAGCTCGGTGAACATAGCGACTCCTCACCCTCCGACGAATGGCTGCCGCGCCGCGATTTCAGCCCAGCTTCTTCACCGCAGCCGTGACCTCGGCGTAATTCGGCTCTACCTTGGGCTCGGGGGCTACCCACTTGTAGCGGATCACGCCCTGCCGGTCAATCACGAAAACCGCCCGCTTCGCCACGGTGAAACCCTTGACCCCGGCCAGGTCGTTGAAGACCACATCGTACTGCTTGATGACGTCCCGGGTGATGTCCGACAGGAGCGGGAAGGTCAGGCCGTTTTTCGCCGCAAACTCTTTGTTGGCAAAGGGAGAATCCACGCTGACCCCCAGCACAGCGGCGTTGGCGCTGGTGAAGTCGTTCAGGGCGTCCCGGAACGTGCACATCTCCTTCTGGCAGACCCCGGTGAAGGCAGCGGGGTAAAACGCCAGGACGACGTTCTTGCCCGAGTGCTCGGAGAGGCTTACCGTCTTGAGGTCGGTGTTTACCAGGATGAATTGCGGTGCCTTCTGTCCCACATCCGCTGCCATGACGTCCGCTCCTTTGTGATGAGGGTTGACTGGTTTACGGTTCACCGTCCGGCGAGAATCAATAGGAGAAGGTCAGGGCGTCGCACTCGTACACCCGGAGTTCGTCCGGGGCCGTGATGACGACCCGGCGGCCGACGATGGTCCCGCAGGCCTGGATGAGGCGGGCGGGCGTCTCCGGCGCCAGGCCGTTGCCGTTCATGGGTGGACGGTTCCCCGTGGAGCGGTACTGGTCACCGGGTTCGTGCGGTCCGGGGGAACGTCGAAGGGAAGGGCGTCACTGGACGACCCAGGTCTCCCCCCGGTTGAAGAGTGCGTTGACGTCCCCCACGCCCGACCGCTGCCGCGCGGCCTCGAGCTGCTTGCCCATGGAATCCTCGTAGCTTGGGCGGCTGGTTGCGTGGAAGACGCCGAGGGGCGTTGGGTTCTCCAGGTGGGCCAGCATGTAGGCCAGCGCCCGGTTCGTCTCGTCGTGGACCAGGATGTCCTTCTCCTGGGTGCCGTTCCCCAGCGACACCACCTGGAGGCGGGTATCGCTGCCCAGCTTGATCCCCTTGTCCCGGTTCTTGCCGAAGATGAGAGGCTTGCCATGCTCCAGAAGAAGCACGGTGTCCGCCTTGGTCGCCTTGTCGGTGAGTGGCTCCCAGGCCCCGTCGTTGAAGATATTGCAGTTCTGCAGGATTTCGATGAAGGCGCCGCCCTGGTGCTCGTACGCCCGGCGGAGGATATCTTGCAGGTGCTTGGCCTCGACGTCAACGCTCCGCGCGACGAAGGCGGCGTCCACGCCCATGGCGACGGCAATCGGATTGAAGGGGTAGTCCACCGAACCCATGGGGGTGGACTTGGTCATCTTTCCCAGCTCCGACGTCGGCGAGTACTGCCCCTTGGTCAACCCGTAGATCCGGTTGTTGAACAGCAGGATCTTGATCCCCACGTTCCGGCGCAGGGTGTGGATCAGGTGGTTGCCGCCGATGCTCAGCCCGTCGCCGTCCCCGGTGACCACCCAGACCGACAGGTCCGGCCGGGAGATCTTCAATCCGGTGGCAACGGCCGGAGCCCGGCCGTGAATGGAGTGAAACCCGTAGGTGTTCATGTAATACGGGAACCGGCTGGCACATCCGATGCCTGAAATAAAGACAAACTTTTCCCGGGGCAGGCCCAGCTCCGGCATCACCTTCTGCACCTGGGCCAGGATGGAGTAATCCCCGCAGCCCGGGCACCAGCGAACGTCCTGGTCGGTGACAAAATCTTTCCGGGTCAGCTTGGGTGCCGCCGTGGCTACCTCCGTGTCGCTCATGCTAGCCCTCCAGAAGCCTCAGAATCTCGCCCGTCATCTCGGACACCTTGAACGGCTGGCCCTGGATCTTGTTCAGCCCCACGGCATCCACCAGGTACGTCGCCCGGAGGATCGTCAGGAGCTGGCCCATGTTCATTTCGGGGACGAGGACCGTCTTGAATCGCCGCAGGATGTCACCCAGGTCGGGCGGTAGTGGGTTCAGGTAGCGCAGGTGCACGTGGGACACCTTCTTCCCGCGGGCCCGCACCTCGTCCACGGCGGCGGCGATGGCGCCGTAGGTGCTTCCCCACCCCACCACCAGCAGGTCACCCGCCTGGTCGCCGCGGATGGCGGTCGGCGGGATGTCCTGGGCCACCGTGGCGACCTTGCGTGTCCGGGCCCGGGTCATCAACTCGTGGTTGGCCGGCGCGTAGCTGATGTGCCCGGTGACGTCCTCCTTCTCGATGCCGCCGATCCGGTGCTCCAGGCCGGGGGTCCCGGGTCTCACCCAGGGACGGGCCAGCGTCTCCGCGTCCCGCAGGTACGGGAAGAACCCCTCCGTCTCCGTCCGGAACTGGACGGGGATCGGCGGCAGCTCCTCGTACCGCGGGATGTTCCAGGGCTCCGCCCCGTTGGCCAGGTAGCCATCCGACAGCAGGATCACCGGGGTCATGTACTTGATGGCGATTCGGACCGCCTCGTAGGCCATGGCGAAGCAGTCGGAGGGGGTGGCGGCCGCTATCACGGGCAGCGGTGAGTCGCTGTTCCGGCCGAAGATCGCCTGGTACAGGTCCGCCTGCTCCGTCTTGGTGGGGAGCCCGGTGCTGGGCCCGCCGCGTTGGATGTTGCAGATGACCAGCGGCAGCTCGACCATGACGGCCAGGTTGATGGCTTCTTGCTTCAGGGCGATCCCCGGGCCGCTACTGGTCGTCACCCCCACCGCCCCGCCGAAGGAGGCGCCCAGGGCCGAGCAGACGCCGGCAATCTCGTCCTCGGCCTGGAAGGTGTACACCCCAAAGTTCTTGTACAGCGACAATTCGTGCAGGATGTCGCTGGCCGGGGTAATCGGGTAGCTCCCAAGGAACAAGGGCAGGCCCGCCTTCTCCGCGGCCGCCAGGAGGCCCAGGGCCAGGGCCGTGTTTCCCGTCACGTTGCGGTAGGTGCCCGGGGCGATCCGGGCCGGCTTCACCTCGTACTGGATCGCGAACAGCTCGGTGGTTTCGCCGTAGTGGTAGCCCGCCTTGAGCACACGGGCGTTCGCCTCGACCAGCTCGGGGGTCTTCTTGAACTTGTCCTGGATCCATTTCAGGGTTGGCTCGATCGGGCGAGAATAGAGCCACGAACAGAGGCCGAGGGAGAAGAAATTCTTGCACCGGCTGGCGACCTTGTTGGACAGCTTGAGGTCCTCCAGCACCTTCAGGGTCATCCCGGTCATGTCCACCACGATGACCTGGTACTTGCTGAGGGATCCGTCCTCGAGGGGATTGGTGGCGTAGCCAGCCTTCTTCAGGTTGCCGGCATCGAAACCGTCCTGGTCGGCCAGCAGAATGCCCTCGGGTTTGAGATCCCAGATGTTCACCCTCAGGGCCGCCGGGTTCATCGCCACCAGGACATCCGGGTTGTCCCCCGGGGTGTAGACTTCCAGACTGCTGAAGTTCAGCTGGAACCCGCTCACGCCCGCCAGCGTGCCCGCCGGCGCCCGGATCTCTGCCGGGAAGTCCGGCAGCGTCCCGATGTCATTCCCCGCCAGCGCCGACTCGGTCGTGAACTGCATTCCGGTGAGCTGCATCCCGTCACCCGAGTCCCCGGCGAACCGGATGACGACGCTCTCCCGCTGCTCACGACGCTTGACGGGTGCCGCCTCCGCCGTCTCTGCTGGAACTGTCATCGGTCCCCTGCGCTCCTCTCCACCCCGCAATTCACCCCGGAGACACGGCTACCACGGCCGCCCCCCACCCCGAAGCGATTCCCCCGGCCGCCCCCGCTCCCCGGGGGACCGGTTCACCCTGCGAACAGGTCCCTGCCCTTCGTCCCCCGTCAGCTAGTCTGCTTTTCCCAGGGAAAATTGATCAGGTCCTTCCGGGTGTGCCGCTCGTTCTTGATCTGTTCCTGCAGGAGCATGATCCCGTGGATGAGCTGCTCGGGCCGCGGCGGGCAGCCCGGCACATAGACGTCCACCGGGACCACCTGGTCCACTCCCTGGACGATCGTGTAGGTGTTGAAGACCCCGCCACAGGACGCGCAGGCCCCCATGGCGATCACCCACTTGGGATCGGGCATTTGATCGTAGATCTTGCGCAGGACCGGCGCCATCTTCCGGCTCACCCGCCCGGCCACGATCATCAGGTCCGCCTGGCGAGGTGAGGCGCGGAAGACCTCCGCCCCGAAGCGCGCCAGGTCAAAGCGGGAGGCGCCCGTCGCCATCATCTCGATGGCACAACAAGCCAGGCCGAAGGTGGCCGGCCAGATCGAGGACCGTCGGGCCCAATTGACCATCTTCTCCAGCGAGGTGAGGAGAATCCCCCGCTCGATTTCGGCGGCCTCTTCTTTCGTGACGCCCGGCGGAGGCGCCAGCTCGGTGGTCATCATCCGCCCCCTTTCACAGGGCCTGTCAAGAAAATCCCTGGACCGGCCTGATGTAGGGAGGGCCCCACCCACCCGTGGTGGGTCCCAGGCCCTCCGGGTTCGGAAGCGGGTACCCCGCGACACGCGGGGTGCAGCCCCCTCCCTACCCTAATGCCCGCCTCCCCCTCCTCCTACGCCGTAAAGCTGGACCCACAGCCGCAGGAGCCCTTCGCGTTGGGGTTCTTCAGGGTGAAGCCGGCCCCGGTGAGCCCGTCCACGTAGTCGATCTCGGTCCCTACAAGGTAGAGGAAGGACTTCGGGTCCACCACCACCTTGACGCCGTCCTGCTCGAAGACCTGGTCGCCGGGCTTGGGCGCGTCGAAAATCATTTGGTACTGGAAACCCGAACAGCCGCCGCCCACCACCTGGATCCGGAGCCCCACTTCCTCGGGGGCCTGCTGGGCGGTCTTGATCCCCTTGATCTTCTCGACGGCCAATGTACTTACAGTGATCACGATGTCCTCCTTTTGTTGCGTTGGCTCGAGGGTCGGTTGACTCTCGCGCTTCCCACTCTTGGGAGTTGGTCATTGGTCATTGGTCATTCCACGGGTGGCCGTCAAGCCGCTTCGATCACCGCCTGCATGTGCAGGGGGATCTTCCCGCGTGAGGTGATCACCGGGCATCGGGAACACACGTCCGGGCCAGGCTCCAGCGAACATTCGGAACAGCACTGCAGGATCTCGATCGTCTCGCGTAGCGAGGCTTGCATCGCCCGATACTGGGCAATGCGACCCTCCATCTCTTGGAGTTGTCGCTGGAGCAAGCTGGCAATGCCCGGCGCGATCTCCGAGGCGATGCGCCCCTGGTGTCTCTCGTCGAGGAGAGCCTTGACCTGTGCCAGGGGCGTGTCCAGGTGTTGGAGGTTCTTGATGACGCGGAGCTTCCGGAGATCGTCCTCCTCGTACAGCCGGAATCCTCCCTTGGTCCGCGCCACCGGCGCGATCAGCCCCAGTTGCTCATAGTACCGGATCGTGCGCATCGTCGTCCCGGCCTTCCTGGCCAGATCGCCAATGCGCATCAGGTGCCCGTTTTTCCCCTTTTCGTTCCCTTCAGCCATCTGGAACGGCCCGTCCCTTGAATTCCGATCAAAGCCATCTCGAATATAACCAAACTTCACGTTCACGTCAAGGTGTTTTGGATTGACCCTCATCGAGAAAACCATCTCGACCAAATCACCTCAGGAAAATATCGCAACATATTGAAAACACTAATCTACATAGTTTATATCACAGGAAAATTTCCCGCGCAAACTTTGTCCCACTTGGCAACGCTTGAGGAGAGATCACAGGTTTGAAGCTGAGAAGCTCAATCCCGAAGCAAAACATTTCCAAGGGCAACGGCCACGACGAGACCTACGGTCCAGATCCAGGGAAACCCGTTCCCCGTGTACCACGTGATGATCGGGTAGGCCGGAGCCGAAACGGGAAGCAGCGCCATCCCGAATGCCAGGCCAGGCACGCCCCAGAGGCGAGCGTATCCAGCCATCATCGTCCCGAACAGACCGAGCAGGATGGCGATCCAGACGGTGCCGAGGCAGACGGCGTAGACGCTCGGCCCCTGGTACACTTTCGCCATCGGCGCTCCCCTACTTCAAGACCCCGGCGGCCTCAAGATCCCCGATCACGCTCCCCAGGGCGCGGAGTCGATTGTAGCACTCGGTGATCTCCACGTGGGGGAGCACTGGCAAGGTCCGGTCCAAAACGTTGATCCGCTCCCCCAGGTCCCGAGCTTCCTTGAGGATCTGCACGGCCCCCTTGATCTGGGGGTCGAGTGGCCGCTCGCTGAAAAAGGCTTCCATCCCGTCCTCGTCCAGCGGATCCAGCAGCGCCACGAACCGCTCGCGCTCCTGCGGGGGGAGATCCGGGGGGCAGAGCCGCGCGTACACCTTCATGCGAAATGTTCGGTAGCGAAGATCCGGCATCTAGACCTCCAGCGTCTTGGGGCATTGCGTCAGGTTCCGGCAACCCGTCTCGGTTACCACCACGACGTCCTCGATTCGAACCCCTCCCACATCGGGATAATACAAGCCGGGCTCGACCGTGACCACGTTCCCGGTGCGGAGCGTAGCCTTCATCTTGGACACCCTCGGGGGTTCGTGGATATCCAGGCCCAGACCATGGCCCGTCCCGTGGAAGAAGCCCTGCATCCGTCCGTTCACCTCGCCGGTCTTGAAACCGTGCGCCTCCAATGTCTGCTGCACCTCCCGATGAACCGACTCGCCGTCGGCGCCATCACGGATGAGGCGGAAGGCGCATTCCTGCCCCGCCAGGACGGCATCGTACATGCGTCGCAGGGCCTCCGGAGCCCGGCCCTTGACCACAGTCCGGGTGAGGTCGGCGTGATATCGGCTCTCCGAATCCCGGGGAAAGATGTCCAGGATAATGGACTGCCCCGGCCGCAGAGGCCCGCTTCCTCGATTGTGGGGATCGCAGCCGTCCTGACCACAGGCCACGATGGTGTTCTCGGCAACCAGTCCGTCCTCCAAGAGCTTGCCGGCAATGAGGCGCCTGACGACCTCAGCCGTAAGGACCTCGCCTCGCCGCCAGAGGAGGTTGTCCCGCACCTCCGCCTCACGGATCGACGCAATGGCGAAATCCATGGAGGCCTCGGTCCGGCGCATGGCTCGCGTGATGGCCTCAACTTCCTCCGGGGACTTCACCATCCGCGCTTCGAAGAACGGCTCGGGGCGAACCCGGAGGGTTATGCCCCGCTCCCGCAGGCGGTCGGCATGCTCAACGGGGAAGCTGCCGGGCACCGTGAGGTACTGGATGTGTCTTTCAGTAAGGAGCTCATACAGGGAATCGGCCATCCCCGGCCGTTCGATTCCCGCAGCCTTTGCGCGCTCTTCGTACTTGCGGATCGCCAGAACCGTATTCACGCGAGCCTGGGTCCGAGCGCGGTCCACTTCGAGGTCCGACATCAGCAGGATTTTCTCGGCCCCGTGCCAGAGGAACACGAACGGGTCCCCGGCGAGGAACCGCGTCGCATAGTACAGGTTCGCATCCGCCTCGCTGGCCGCAATGATCAGGAGCGCCTCCCCCTCCCTCGGCTCTTCCGCGGCATTCCGCATTCCGAATTCCGCATTCCGCATTGGCTTCACGCCTCGTGCATCGTCATCGGCTCTCGGACAGTCCTGCCCATCCGGAACCGGCCGAGGCCATAGGGGCTGATGTCGAGGGAGGTCTTCCCAGTCAGGATCAACTCGGCCATGAGCTTCCCCGTGGCGGGGCCGTGCATGAAACCGTGTCCACTATGTCCCGTCGCCACAAAGAACCCGGGAACCTCCGGGACCGCCCCCAGGATGGCGTTGTTGTCCGGCGAGATATCATAGGACCCGGCCCAGCCGCGCTTGATCTCCGCCTTCTCCAGAATGGGGACCCGGGCGACAGCCTTGGCCACGCTCTCGGCCAGGTGCTCCCAGTCCACGTTCGTGTTGAAGGTGCTCTCCTCGTCCTTGGGTCCCGAGAAGAGGCAGCCGCCCATCTCTCCGCGGAAGTACCAGCTTCGGTGATAGTCAATCGTGAGGGGCGGCTCCTGGCTGAAGTCCGGTAAGGGGCCCGTGATGAAGATCTGGCGGCGGTACGGCTTCACCGGGACGTCTACACCAGCCATAGCGCCGACGAGCCCTCCCTCCGCCCCGGCCGCGTTGACCACGACGGGTGCGTGGATGGGCCCCTGGCTGGTCTCGACCCCGGTCACCCGGTCACCTGTGCGCAGGACACGAGTAACTGCCCGCTGCTCATAGATCTTCACCCCCAGCCGGCGGGCCGCCGTCGCGTACCCCATGGTGACCTCGTAGGGAGCCGCATAGCCGTCGGTCGGACAATAGGCGCCGCCGATGATGTCATCCACCCGGACATAGGGGACGAGGCGCCGGATGTCGGCCGTGGAGACGATCTGCACCGGGATCCGGTGGTGTTGCTGGAACTCGGCTTGCCGCTGGAACAGGGCCAGCTCGGCCGGCGTCGTGGCCATAAACAGGTACCCCACCGGCCGGAACTCGGGATCCACGCCCAGCTCCTCCCGCATCCGGTGGAACATCTGGAGGCTTTCGAGGGAGAGCTGGATGTTCAGCTCGGTGGCAAACTGCTGACGGATCCCCCCCGCCGACTTTCCGGTGGAGCCGGAGCAGATGAGGTCCTTCTCCACCATGACCACCGTGCCGGCGCCTTGAACCGCCAGGTGGTAGGCGATGCTACAGCCCACGATTCCGGCACCGATAATGACGATGTCCGCGGTCTCAGTCATATCAACCCTGGCAATCAGGCGATCTGGCAACTAGCCGACCGCGAGCCCCGGGTTGTCCCGCCTCAGGCGGGATTGCCAGATTGCCAAAAAAAGACCCGCACCGTAACCATCATTTCGGGCGACAAGCCTAGTGCGCCGGAGAGTCCTGCAACATACGACGGAACCTCGGCGCAGTAATGTATCCCCTTGGCTGGCGAAGCGTCAAGAATTCTTCGCTTTTCCAGCACGTTAGATCGTAACCCGCCGGGTCATCTGGCCCTTCGCCTTCGAAGGCAAGGAGACGTGTTTCACTTTCCTCACTTCTTTCTGCCTGGGAGGTACGCAGACAAGATCCGTACAGGGGCGGGGGGACAGGGAGTCGAGCAGGGAGAGTGATGTTCTTGCCCGGGGAGCAAGTTACGGCAACTGGCTGGAGCCCATCAGGTAGGTGTCGATGCCCTTGGCGGCTTGGCGGCCCTCGGCGATGGCCCAGACGATCAGGGACTGGCCGCGCTGCATGTCCCCGGCGGTGAAGATACCCGGCACGCTGGTCATCCAGTGCTCGTCCCGCCAGACGTTGCCCCGCTCAGTGAGGTTCACGCCGAGTTGACTCAGCATCCCGTCCCGCTCCGGCCCCAGGAACCCCATGGCCAGCAGAACGAGGTCCACGTCCATTGCGAATTCGCTCCCGGGGACCTCCCGCATCGTCCGGCGGCCATTGCCGTCCGAGACGAATTCCACCCGCACCGCGTGCAGGCGCTCCACCTGGCCGTCCTTGCCCGACACGTGTGTTGTGGAGATACTGTAGTCGCGGATCCCACCCTCTTCGTGGGCCGCCGAGGTCCGGAAGATGTTGGGCCAGAGGGGCCAGGGGTTGTCCTCGGCCCGCTCCTGCGGGGGCATCGGCAGGATCTCGAACTGGTGCACCGACAGGGCCCCCTGTCGGTGGACGGTCCCCAGGCAGTCGGCCCCCGTGTCCCCCCCGCCGATGATGACGACCCGCTTCCCCTGCGCCGTGATGAATTCGTCGTCCGGAATCCCTTCGCCCTGGCAGCGCCGGTTCTGGAGGGTCAGGTAGTCCATAGCGAAGTGGATCCCGCGAAGACCGCGGCCGGGGACCTTCAGGTCGCGGGGCAGCGTCGCACCTCCGGCCAGCAGGATGGCGTCGAACTCTTTCCGGAGTTTCTCCACCGGGACGTTCACCCCGACGTTGGCGTTGACCTCGAAACGGATCCCCTCCTTGCGCATCAGGTCCACCCGGCGGTCCAGGACCCACTTCTCCATCTTGAACTCGGGGATCCCGTAGCGCAGGAGACCGCCGATCTGGTCCGCCCGCTCGAAGACGGTGACCAGGTGGCCGGCCCGGTTGAGCTGCTGGGCGGCGGCGAGCCCGGCCGGGCCCGAGCCGACCACCGCCACCTTCTTCCCGGTGCGAAACACCGGCGGGTCGGGCTTGATCCATCCGGCCTCGAAGGCCCGGTCGATGATCGTGAGCTCGATGGCCTTGATGGTAACCGGATCATCGTTGATCCCCAGGACGCACGAGCCCTCGCAGGGGGCCGGGCACAGCGTTCCGGTAAACTCAGGGAAGTTGTTGGTGGCGTGCAGGCGGTCAATGGCCTCGCGCCAGCGGTCCCGGTACACCAGGTCGTTCCAGTCCGGAATGATGTTCCCCAAAGGACAGCCCTGGTGGCAGAAGGGCACGGCGCAGTCCATACAGCGGGCGCCCTGCTTCTGCAACGGCTCCACCGGCCACGGGAGCATGACTTGGTTCCAGTCCCGGACCCGCTCCGCAACCGGCCGGTAGGGTTGCTTGACCCGCTGGTATTCGAGAAAGCCGGTCGGCTTACCCATGGGCCCCCACCATGACCGCCTGCTCCCAGGGGATTCCTTGCTCCTGGGCGATCTTCATCGCGTTCAGCGCCCGCTTGTAATCGCGCGGCACCACCCTCACGAACTTCGGCAGCATTCGATCCCAGTTCGCCAGCACCTTTGTGGCCCGGGTGCTCTGCGTGTACTCGGCATGCTTCCGAATGAGGTCCTGGACCAGCTTGATGTCCTCCGCTGCCTCGAGGGGCTCCAGATCCACCATGCCCTTGTTGCAGCGGCGCTCGAAGTCCCCCTCCTCGTCCAGAAGGTAGGCAATGCCCCCGCTCATCCCCGCCGCGAAATTGCGCCCCGTCCGGCCCAGGATCACCACCCGGCCGCCGGTCATGTACTCGCAGCCGTGGTCGCCAACCCCCTCCACCACGGCCAGGGCGCCGCTGTTCCGCACCGCAAAACGCTCCCCGGCGACGCCCCGGAAGTAGGCCTCGCCGGAGGTGGCGCCGTAGAGGACCACGTTGCCGACGAGGATATTCTCCTCGGGGACGAAGGTCGCCCGGCGGGGAGGATAGACGATGATCTTTCCGCCGGAAAGCCCCTTGCCCAGGTAGTCGTTGGAATCCCCCTCCAGGACCAGGGTGATGCCTTTGGGGATGAAGGCGCCGAAGCTCTGCCCCGCCGATCCGGTGAAGTGGAGATGGATCGTGTCCTCCGGCAACCCCTCGGCGCCGTAGCGGCTCGTCACCTCGTAGCCGAGGATCGTGCCGACCGTCCGGTGCAGGTTCCGGATGGGGAGGCGCAGATGCACCGGCTCGCGCCGTTCCAGCGCCGGCCGGCAGAGCGGGAGGATGGTGGTCATGTCCAGCGACTTCTCCAGCCCGTGGTCCTGCTCCCGCACCTTGCGAATGGCCACCTCCGGCCCGACCTGGGGCCGGTACAAGATGGCGGAGTAATCCAGGCCGCGGGCCTTCCAGTGGTCCACGGCCGTCTTGACGTCGAGACGGTCCACCCGCCCGATCATCTCCTCCATCGTCCGGAACCCGAGCTTCGCCATGTACTCCCGCAGCTCTTCCGCGATGAAGCGGAAGAAGTTCTCGACGAGCTCGGGCTTGCCGGTGAATCGCTTGCGCAGCTCGGGGTCCTGGGTGGCGACGCCCACCGGGCACGTGTTGAGGTGGCAGACCCGCATCATGACGCAGCCCATGACCACCAGGGGGGCGGTGGCAAAGCCGTACTCTTCGGCCCCCATGAGGGCGGCGATCGCCACGTCACGTCCGGTCTTCATCTGGCCGTCCACCTGGACGGTGATTCGGTCGCGGAGCTTGTTGAGCACAAGGACCTGCTGGGTCTCGGCCAGCCCCAGTTCCCACGGCAGGCCGGCATGCTTGATGCTGCCGAGCGGGGAGGCGCCAGTCCCCCCATCGTGACCGGAGATGAGGACAACGTCGGAATAGGCCTTCGCCACGCCCGCGGCGACGGTCCCCACCCCGACCTCGGCGACCAGTTTCACGTGGATCCGTGCCTTCGGGTTCCCGTTCTTCAGGTCGTGGATGAGCTGCTTCAGGTCCTCGATGGAATAGAT
>CAZNWB010000063.1:0-15829 GCA_964576535.1 uncultured bacterium
CTAGGCTCCAAGGGCTGACCGGGCAGCCGGTGTCCACCCTTTCCACCGGGAGTTTGTGCGGCGGAGGTGAGGAGATAGTCCGGGGCATGCAGGTTGGGGAAGCGGGCACGATATGGCCATGAGTCGTCAGGCAAGTGCCGCACGGCTCCGGGCTTGAAGAGCGGGGGCAATGAAGCGCCTGATGTGGCGCGTCGCGGGGGTGTGGCCATGACGATGCGAGTCGAGACCGATACCATGGGACCGATCGACGTGCCTGCCGATCGCTACTGGGGGGCGCAGACTCAGCGGTCCCTCCAGCACTTCCGGATCGGTGCCGACCGTTTCCCCAGGGAGATGATCCGCGCCTTCGGGCTCCTGAAGAAGGCCTGTGCCCTGGTGAACCGGGACCTCGGTCTCCTCCCCGAGGACAAGGCCCGGGCCATCGTTCAAGCCGCCGACGAGGTGATCGAGGGGAAGCTCGACGACCACTTTCCCCTGGTGGTCTGGCAGACCGGCAGCGGGACGCAGACCAACATGAACGCCAACGAGGTCATCGCCAACCGGGCCATCGAGTTGCTGGGCGGCCAGCGGGGCGCCAAAACACCGGTTCACCCCAACGACGACGTCAACAAGTGCCAGTCGTCAAACGACACCTTCCCCACCGCCATGCACATCGCCGCCGCCGAGCAAGTCCGGGGCAGACTTGTCCCGGCGGTCCGTCGGCTCCGCGACACGTTGGACCGGAAGGCCCGAGAGTTCGGCGAGATCGTCAAGATCGGGCGGACGCACCTCCAGGATGCGGTGCCCCTGACACTGGAACAGGAGATCTCCGGGTGGGTGAGCCAGCTCGACCACGCCCTTGCGCGCCTGGAGGCGGCTATGCCCCATCTCTACGAGCTGGCTATCGGGGGGACGGCGGTGGGGACGGGGCTGAATGCCCATCCAGAGTTCCCCGAGCGCGCGGCCAAGAAGATCGCGGAGCTGACGGGGTACCCCTTCGTGTCGGCCGAGAACAAGTTCGAGGCGCTGGCCGCCCACGACGCCCTGGTGGCGGCCCACGGGGCGCTCAAGACGCTGGCGGTTAGCCTCATGAAGATTGCCAATGACATTCGCTGGCTTGCCTCGGGACCGCGCTGCGGCATCGGGGAGATCACGATCCCGGAGAACGAGCCCGGCAGCTCCATCATGCCCGGAAAGGTGAACCCGACGCAGTCCGAGGCCCTCACCATGGTGTGTGCCCAAGTCTTCGGTAACGACGTGGCGGTGAATGTGGGCGGGTCCTCGGGGAACTTCGAGCTGAACGTCTTCAAGCCTCTCATCATTCACAATGTCCTCCACTCGGTGCGGCTGCTGGCCGACGCCTGCGAATCGTTCGAGGAGCACTGCGCCCGCGGGATTGAGCCGAACCGGGACCGGATCCGCGAGCACCTGGAGCGGTCCCTGATGCTGGTGACGGCGCTGACGCCGGTCCTCGGCTACGACCGGGCCGCGGAGATTGCCAAGAAGGCGCACCGGGATGGGTTGACGCTCAAGGAAGCGGTACTGGCCCTGGGCTATCTGACGGCCGAGGAATTCGACCGGCACGTCCGGCCGGAGCGAATGGTGAGGCCGCAGCTTGACAGCTGACGGGTTGCACGGGCCTCTTCGCCAGGGTGTCTGGAGCCTGGGGAACCAATGCCATTACGGGGCCGGCCATCCCCTGGGGGGCTTCCGTCTGCATCCATGAACTCGTTCACATCCTGGATGGCCGGCGGGCGAATTCAGGAGGAACGCCTGTGGGAAATCTCGTCGAGCGCAAGATTGGTGACTTGACGATTCGCATCAAACCTGAGGGCTGCATCAGCACCGGCAACTGCATGAAGCTTGCGCCGGAGGTCTTTACGTTCGATGCCGAGACGATCTGCACCTTCACGGATCCCCCGGGAGACATCGAGCCGGACCGGCTGATCGAGGCCTGTCATGTATGCCCGGTGGACGCGCTGATCGTCCTGGACGCCGCCGGCAACCAACTCGTCCCCTGATGCGGTCCCCATCACCCCGTACAGCCACTAAGGCCGCAACGTTCCCTCTGCTGGATTCTCCCTACCCCTGACCTCTAATCTCCGTCCCCCCGTTTCCCCGATTCTCCGTTTCCCCCTCTCCGTGTCTCCCGCGCCCCTTGTCTCCCGTGCTCCCCTGCTCCTCTGCCCCTCTGTTTTCCCCTCCCGGCTCTCAGTTCGCGGCTCTCGGCCACCCCGCCCACCCAAAGGGTACCCGGCGGGGTACTCGGCTCTACATGAGTATTGGGCTTTCATGCATAGTCTGCTATATTCTTGCCGGTCTGGGGGCGAAGCAGGAGGAGAGCCACCAGCACCTCTGGCCAGAAAGGGCTGCCTCGAGAGCCAGCCGGATGTCCTGCGGCCAGACGGGAGGTCGGAAGCTTGCCAATGTACGAGTACCACTGCCATGCGTGTGGGCAGGTGTTCGAGGTGCTTGTCCGCCGGGTCAGCCCGCCTGCCCGCGGTGCAGGAAGACCCGTGTCGAGCGACTCTGGTCCACCTTTGCGACTCAAGCCAGCTCACGGGGCGGCTGCGGAGCCACAGCCGACGGAATCGGGTGAAGCTAGGCCCCACGAGGCCGGTGGCCACGCAGCCGCGCACCGCAGCCACATTTCCGGTACGGACGTTGCAAGAGGCATTTACAATGGACGCCAAGACTCGGCGGACCTTGATCGCGCAATATAAGGACGGCTACCGGGCGGTTTCCGACGCATTGCAGGGCATCTCGAAGAAGGAGCTTGACGCCCGCCCCGCTCCCGGCAAATGGTCGGCACGGGAGATCGTCCACCATCTCGCAGACAGCGAGATGACCTCGGCCATCCGATTACGACGACTGATCGCGGAGGAGCGCCCGCAGATCCAGGGGTATGATCAGGATGAATTTGCCCGTCGCCTGTACTACGACCGGGCAATCCACGCGTCGCTTGAGGCCTTCCGGTTCGCCCGGGAGACGACGGGCCAGATCCTCGAGAAAATGACCGAGGCCCAGTGGATGCGTGAGGGAACGCACAGCGAGAGTGGACAGTATACGGTCCAGCAGTGGCTCGAGATATACGCCCAACACGCCCACAATCATGCCGAACAGATTCGGCGAGCACGTGCTGCGGCGAGGTAGTTCCGGCTCACCGGGGCTCTGCGCTGCGGGGGCGGCCCGGGGCGGAGGGGAACCTTCCGGAAGAGCCGAAATGGCCCATCGTTCCTCGGAGAGAAGTGGCGGCAGCCTGCTGTCCTCTTCTGAAAGGACCTGACAGTGGACGCGAATGAGGCGACGCACTACTGTCCAAGCTGTGGCGAGAAGGTTCCCACCTACACCGTCCCGCGAGCGGGAGGGGTCGAGATCCGTTGCGCCCCATGCGGACTGCCCTTGAGCCTGGAGGCGAGCCCACCTCTCCGGGGCCTGGCGTGTATCATGATCGCTGATGACGACATGTTCTTCCGGTCCGTCCTGACCGATCTCTTGAGCGAGCGCGGGATGGCGACCGACGTGATCGCCGCGGAAAGCGGTGCGCATTTCCTGGCGATGGCGGTCGAACGCTTCCGGAAGAACCTCCCGATCAAGCTGGCCATTCTCGACATCATCATGCAGCCCCTGGACGGGGTCACGACCGCTCTGGCCCTCAGGGCCATAGAACAGGGGATGAATATCACACAGCCGACCCCGGTTCTCTTCCTCTCGGCTGCTCGACTTGAAGATGCCACGTATAGGCGTCTCAGCCACTGCCGGCCTGCCCGGTATCTCAACAAAGGGCTGGACGCTACGCCAGACAAACTTGGGCCGAGGCTGGACAACGTCATCGGCCATCTGTTCCGGCCCGAGCACCAGCAAACCTGAGCGAATGATCCCGTCCTCTCCATGGGCGGCCGTTTCCTTGCGGGCCAGTTCCTCTCCTTTCTGTCCCGGACGTTCCCCGGTCATCCCATGGCCATCAGTCGCACCTGCCCCGTTGTCGTGACGCCCCGCGGCCTGACGAGCCACCCCGGGGCACCTCTCCCACTCCCTCAGGAACGGCCGGAGACGAAACGCGACGCAGCCCGGAACATTTTGGCCGAGGCGCTGCCCGCCTGCCCCGCTTCGCCCGTCCGCCAGCATCCGGGCGGGCAGCGAGCGGGGGCAGGGGGCCAGGCGGTTGAGAGCTGCTGAGCCGTTGCGATCTTTGCGCACCAACGGCGATGCCGTTGGTACCGGCGGTGAAACGTTTGGGATACTGTGACGGCGCGCATGTGGGTGTCCGTTGGCATCCTGCTGGGCCTGGCGCTGGCGGCAGTCATCGGGTATCGGATGATGATCGGCCTGAAGCCCAGGGCGACCCGGCCGACGATGGACGGGTCCGTCCGGACCGAAATCCAGGCGCTGGAGCGCCGTCTCATGAATCACGTGGGTGTCCTCGGGTCCACCATTGGCGAGCGAAACCTGCATCGGCCTCGGGCCTTGCGCGCGGCCGCCGAGTACATCCGGCAGGTCTGGACCGCGCAAGGGTTCGTGGTGTCGGAGGAAACCTACGAGGCCGCCGGGCAGCCCTGCGCCAACCTGGTGGCGGAGCTGAAGGGTTCGGACCGGGCAAGGGAGATCGTGGTGGTAGGCGCCCATTATGACTCCGTGTTCGGATCACCCGGAGCGAACGACAATGGGACGGGCGTCGCACTCCTCCTGGAGATGTCCCTGGCCCTGAAACAGGAATCGCTGTCCAGGACCGTCCGGTTCGTGGCCTTCGTCAATGAGGAGCCCCCCTACTTCCTCACCGAGCAGATGGGGAGCCGCGTCCATGCCCGCCTGGCCCGGCGCCGGGGAGAAGACATCGTGGCCATGCTTTCGCTGGAGACCCTGGGGTACTACGCCGACGCCCGCGGGACCCAGAGCTATCCACCGCCTCTGGGATTCCTGTACCCCTCAACCGGAAACTTCCTGGGGGTGGTAGGTAATCTGCCGTCCCGCAGATTGGTGGTGGAGTTCCTCCGCCACTTCACGTCCGTCAGCGATTTTCCCGTGGAGGCGATCGCCGCCTTCGAGTGGATCCCCGGGATCACCTGGTCCGATCACTGGTCCTTCTGGAAAGAAGGGTATCCCGCCCTGATGCTCACCGACACCGCCCCCTTCCGGTACCCCGAGTACCACGGCAGCCGTGACCTCCCGGAGCAGATCAACGCGCGGGAGTTCGCCCGGGCCGCCCATGGGATCATCCACGCGGTGCGCCGCCTCGCGGGCGGGCGGTAAGGCTGAATTGAACCGCCAATCCCGCCTGCGGCGGGACAAGAATCTCATTCATCCTGGCTCTGAGGTTGCATCGAGAGTACCTTTGGGAAGTCTTGGCGGGATTGGCGGTGAATTTTTCTCGGTCAAGGAGGTGGGAATGGGGACGCTCAGCGGCAAGGTGGCAATGGTGACCGGATGCGGGGGCGAGCGGGGCGTCGGGCGTGCCATTGCCCGCCGTCTGGCGGCCGACGGCGCCGACCTGGTGTTGACCGACGTGGCGCCTACGGGCACGCGGGTCGTCGGCTCCAAGCCGGTGAGTCAGTGGGGTGGTCTGGAGGCGGTGGCGGCGGAGATCCGTGCGGCCGGGCAACGCGCGGTGACCGCGCTCCTTGATATCCGGTCAAGCCGTCAGATTCACGACGTCATTGCCAAGGCAGTCGAAACCTACGGGCGGATTGACATCCTGGTGAACAACGCGGCCGCCCCGCCGGGGGCCGACCGCGTCCCGGTCGTGGAGCTTTCGGAGGAAGCCTGGAATGGTGTCCTGGACGTCAACCTGACGGGCACCTTCCTTGTCTCGAAGGCGGTGGCGACCGAGATGCTCCGCCAGAAAATCCGGGGGCGGATCATTAACATCGCCTCCGACAAGGCCAAGGTGGGAAGTCCAAACCTGGCGGCCTACTGTGTCTCGAAGTTCGGCCTGGTCGGCTTTACGCAGGCGCTCGCCATGGAGCTGGGACCCGCGGGGATCACCGTGAATGCCATCTGCCCGGGAGCGATAGATACCGAGCGCGTCGATTATTTCGGACGGCGCGAGGATGGGAGCTACGATGAGGCCAAGCGGATTGAACGGATCCGGCAGCTTGGCGCCGCGGTCCCCCTCGGCCGCCTCGCGACGCCGCAGGACGTTGCCGAGGTCGCCGCCTTCCTCGCCTCGGATGCCGCCGGATACATCACCGGGCAGGCCATCAACGTCTCCGGCGGAACCATCATGCACTGAGAATGATGAGTCGGCCCCATCTGCCAGGATCCCGACAGAAGACTAGGGTTGCCTCTATGCCCGGATCCGCTCGCCTTTGGGATCGAACAGGACATCGGGGGCAACCTCGGCCTTGACTCGCTGGCCGAAGACCTCGACCTCCAGGAGGGTGCCTTCCGTGGCCAACCCCGGGGGCAGATAGGCGTAGCCGATGTTTTTGCCCACGGTGTACCCGTAGCCCCCGCTTCGAAGCCGGCTGACGATGCGGCCGTTGTCACGGCCCCCCGCGTACACCGCCTCTCCACCGTACAGCACGCAGGCAGCATCACCCAGAGTCAGCGTGCACAGCCGGCGCGTGAGCCCCTGGCTCTTGCTTTTCAGCAGGGCCTCGCGACCGATGAAATCCCCCTTGTTCAGGCGAACGCAAAAGCCGAGCCCGGCCTCGTAGGGGTTCTCCGAGGGCGTGATGTCAGCGCTCCAGTAGCGATACCCCTTTTCCAGCCGCAAAGAATCCAGGGCCTTGTACCCGGCCGGGCGCAGGTCAAAGGACCGCCCCGCCGCCATCAGGGTATCCCAGACCTGGCCGGCCTGGTGGGGGGCCATGTATAACTCCCACCCGAGCTCGCCCACGTAGGTCACGCGCTGGGCCAAGGTCTCGACACCGGCGATGGCGATCGTCCGGGCGGTCATGTAGGGGATGGCGGCCGAGGAGACGTCATCGGGAGTCGCGGCGTGCAGGATCTGGCGGGCCGATGGCCCCCACATCCCCAAGCAGACCCACTCCTCCGTGACCTCGGTCGCCTGCACCGAGCCATCGTCCGGCATGACCATACGGATCCGGCCGAGATCATTGGCCACGAACGCGCTGCCGGTGGTGACCCGGAAATGATCCTCTGTGAGGCGGGTGACGGTCAGGTCGCTTTCGATGCCCCCGCGTTCGTTGAGGAACTGCGAGTAGATGACGCTCCCGACGGGCTTCCCCACATCATTGTCGGTGAGGCGCTGCAGCAAGGCCAAGGCCCCGGGACCGCGCACGTCTATCTTGCCGAAGGAACTCATCTCGAACAGGCCGGCCCGCTCGCGCACCGCCTGGTGTTCCTGGCCGACCTGCTCGAAGAAGGGGGGACGCCCCCAGCCCCACGTCCGCTGATCGGCCCCGGCCCGCCGCCAGGGTCGGCCCGGGTCGAAATAGTTCGGACGCTCCCAGCCGTTCTTCTCGCCAAAGACCACACCCAGCGCCTGCAGGCGAGACTCGATGGGACTCCGGCGCTGCGGACGGCCCCATTCGTTCTCGTCGTGGGGATACCGCAGGAAGTAATAGTAGCGATACGATTCGCGCGCCCGCTCGCTGGTGAATTCCCGGTCGGCGTAGTTTGCCCCGAAGCGCTGGACGCTCAGCTCCGAGGTATCAATGTTGGGCGTCCCTTCGATGATCCACTCCGCCATGATCCGCCCCAACGCGCCCCCCGCGCCGAATCCGGTGTGGGACAGGCCAGCAGCCAGGTAGAAGCCGCGACGGCCAGGAACCGGACCCAGCAGCGGACGGCTGTCGGGGGTGATGGCCTCCGGTCCGTTGAGCAACCGGTGGATCTCCGCCTGGGCAAGCAGGGGGATGCGCCGGATCGCCCCTTCCATGACTTCATTGAACAGGTCCCAATCCGGATTCAAGAGCTGCCGGTTGAACTCCCACGGCACCCCGTCAACCGACCAGGCTTTGGGGTTGCGCTCGAATCCCCCGATGAGGAACCCACGGACCTCCTCGCGGATGTAGACCAGGTTGTGGGGATCGCGCAGGACAGGGGTCTCGCGGGGCAGCTCATGGCCGGGGATCGGCTTGGTGGTCAGGTGCTGGTGCATGAGGGGCACCATGGGCAGATGCCTACCGACCATCGCCCCGATCTGGGGGGCCCACATCCCCGCGGCATTGACGACGATCTCGGTTCTGACGCTGCCGTGATCGGTCCGGACCTGGGTCACCGCACCGGCCGGTGACAGGTCAATGCCGGTCACCCGGACGCCTGTCTGGATGGTCACGCCCATCTGCTTCGCGCGGCGGGCCAGCTCCATCGTGGCCCCGTAGGGATCGAGATACCCGTCACCGGGTATGTACAGGGCGCCGTAGAGGTCATCCCCGCTCATGTATGGATACAGGCGCAGCGCCTCGGCCGGCGAGATCATCTCCACGTCCATGCCCAGCGCCTTGGCCGTGCTGATCTGTCGCTGGAGGTGCTTGAAATGATCCGGGCTCGAGGCGAGGCGGAGGCTCCCCACCGCATGCCAGCCCACGCTGTCACCGGCCTCTGCCTGGAGCTGGCGGTAGAGGCTGACACTGTACAGGCGCATCTGCATGATCGTCGGCGAGGTATGAAACTGCGTGACCAGGCCGGCGGCGTGCCAGGTCGAGCCGCTGGTCAACTCCCCTTTGTCGAGAAGCAGCACGTCCGTCCATCCCATCTGCGTGAGATGGTAGGCGATGCTGCACCCGGCAATGCCGCCACCAATGATCACGACCCGGGCCTGATCCCGCATGGCTGTAAGGGTACCCCCCTCGTTATTCAGCGGCCAGCTTCAGCAGCGTCAGAAGCAGCACGTTTGCGCCCCGCCCCACGTCCTCGTCGGCCGTGCACTCCAGCGGGGAATGGCTGCGCCCGTCCTGGCTGGGGACGAAGATCATCCCCGCCGGCGCCACGCGGCCCACCACCTGGGCATCGTGGCCCGCCATGGCGGGCAGCCTGAGGTGCGGGAGGCCGACCTCCCCCGCAGCCGCCGCGATGGCGGCCTTCACCTCTTCCGCGAGAGGCACAGGATCAATCTGGAGGATTGTCTCAATGGAAACCTCCAAGCCCCACGCCCTGGCGATGTCCGCCGCAAGCCCCTGCGATTTCTCGGCCAGGAGCCTCAGCAACTCGGCCGACTGCTCCCGAATCTCGTACGTCAGGTACGCCTCGGCCGGGACGATGTTGGCCACCCCGGGGTTGAGCCGCACGACCCCCACCGTGATACGGCTAGCCGGACTGCCTGCCGTGATGGCCAGGTCTCGACCCTTCAAGGCCAGGTCACTCGCCCCAAGGAGGGCGTCCTTCCGGTCCCGCATCGGGGTAGGGCCCGCGTGGTCGGCCCGACCGCGGAACGTGATGCCGTACCGGTGAATCCCCACGATGGCATCAACGACACCGATGGGAGTCTGCCGAGCCTCCAGCACAGGCCCCTGTTCGATATGCAGCTCGACGTAGGCGCGAATCTGTCCGGGATCCCGCCTGGCCGTGGGCGCCTGCATCGCATCCAGCCCGTGACGGCCCATGGCATCCGCGATGCGCAGTCCCGTCGAATCCCTGGCCTTGGGGATATCTTCAGCCTTCAAGACCCCCGTGAATGCATAGCTGCCGAAGAACCCGCCGAAGGCCCCCTCCTCGTCCGTGAAGGCCACGAGCTCCAACGGATGGCGAAGCCGGATTCCCTCTTCCTTGATCCGCCGCAGGCATTCCAGGCCGGCCAGGACCCCCAGGGCCCCGTCAAGTTGTCCCCCGTTGGGAACCGAATCGATGTGGGAGCCCGCCAGGACCACGGGGCTCCCCGTCTGCCACCGGCCGAAGATGTTTCCGGCCGCGTCCACGCGGGCTTCCATCCCCGCGGCCGTGATCCGATCCGTGAGCCAGCGGCGCGCCTGCATATCGGCATCGCTGAAGGACGGGCGCGACACCCCGCCCTGCGGGGTCCGACCGATGCGACCCAGCTCTTCCAGATCTTGCTTCAGCCGGGCGAAATTGATCCGCAGCATGCGTGGTACTCTCTTCGCGATTTCACCCCGCGATGCTGAGGGCGGCGATGCCCGCCTGCGCCACCTCGGTGTCCTGCTCCCCGGTCCCCCCGCTCACGCCAACTCCCCCGACACAGTGGCCGCTCAGAATGATGGGCAGCCCGCCCCCAAAGGTGAGGTACATGTCCGTGCCGGCCGCCAGGGGGAGGGCGATGGCCATGTGGTCGTTGACGGGCTGGCCGCTGGAGTTGATCTTTCCCGTGGGCATCCGGTTCGAGGCCGCGGCACGGGCCTTGGTCTGGGCGATCCGGATGTTGTGGGGCTTTCCGTCATCTGTCCTTGCAAAGCCCAAAAGGTGACCCCCTTCGTCCACCACGGCGATGCTCATGGGGATGCCCATCGCCTGGACCTTCTTCACGGCCGCCTGAAGGATCCGGCCCGTTCCTTCCCAGTTCAACTTCAGCGCTGGACGGGTGATCATGACTCTCCCTCTCCTGCCGAGAAGACAGGCCGCCCATCGCCAGTGCAGTGGCGGCCGTTCCGGCGCTTTTGACGGGTTTGATCTCGCCTCCTGGGCCGCGGGATCGTACCAGATGCCCTTGAATGGGCTCAAGCGAATTTGTCCCACGCAGTGAAGGCGGCCCAGGCTACTCTCGGGGGGTCCGGTCGGGTGCCCTGGGATCCTCCTGGACCGGGAGCACCGTCGGTCGTATTTCTGACTCCGGATGCTAGGGCACGAGGACGATCTTGCCATAGGCCCCGGGCGCCATGACGGCCTCGTGGGCGCGGGGCGCATCCTTCAGCGGCAGCTCCTGGCCGATGACGGGCCGCAGCGTCCCGTTGGCCAGCCCGGCGAACAGGCCGGCGTGGATGCTGTCCATCTCCTGCGGGGAGGCGTTCCAGAGCATCATCCCCAGGATACTCGCCTCCCGCGCCATGGCGTCCCGGGGGTTGATCTCGATCGTGCCGCGCGAGCCGATGACGACGACCCGGCCGTACTTGGCCAGGACGGTCAGATCCTTCCCGAGATTGACGTTGGAAAGCATCTCCAGGATCACGTCAACCCCGCGCCCGCCGGTCAGCGCCATGACCTGCTCCAGATAGCCCGGGGCGCCGTGATCCAGGACGTGATGGGCACCCTGCTCCTTGACGAGTTGCCTCCCGCGGTCGGTCCCCGCCGTACCGATGACCGTCATGCCGTGCGCCCGCGCCAATTGCACCCCGGCAATGCCGACGCCTCCGCTGGCCCCGTGGATCAGGGCGGTCTCTCCGGGAAGGGCGTGCGCCCGCTGAAAGAGGGACCGGGAGGCCGTCCCGTAGGGCACGCAGATGGCGGCCCCCTGGGCGAAGGACGCGTTACCGGGCAGGGGCTTGACCTGCGACTGGTCGCACACGGCCAGCTCGGCGTAGGCCCCCGTCAGCGTCCGGACGGTGTACACCCGGTCGCCGGGTGCGACTGCCGTGACCCCCGTTCCCACCGCCTCCACCACACCGCCGGCATCGAAGCCAGGCGTGTACGGCAGCGGCGGCTTCTGGGCATACCCGCCGGATCGGATGTAGGTATCTACCGGATTCACCCCGGCGGCCCGCACCCGCACCAGGACCTGTCCCGGGCCAGGCTTGGGGTCGGGCACCTCGTCCAGCCGCATCACGGTGGGGCCGCCGAATTCGTGCACTCGGATGGCTTTCATTTTCTCCCCTCACTTGAACGTGGATAGGATTGATGCGGCCCCCCATCCTCGGACACCCCGAGTCGCAGGGTGCCATACCCTCCTGGCCACACCCCCACGCCGGGCACGAACGCCTTACGCAAGGCGCCATCGCTCTGCAGGGCAGGGTGGGGCAGCACCTATATGATCGCTGCTTGGGCCAGGCCAGCCCGGGCCAGCAGGAAATCCACCAGGCGGGGGAAGGGATCGAAGCCGATGACGTTTGGCGCGTCGGCCACGAAATTGGACAGGGCGTTGATGTCGTAATAGTACATCTGCCCATCGCGGCTGTTGACCAGGTACTCCACACCTCCCACCTCGATCTTCGCGGCCCGGGTGATCCGCTTGACGTCCTGGATGACCTCCGGCGGCGGTGTGTATCCGACGATCGGCACTCCGCGGCCGGAAACGCCATCGGCAAGTCCCTTCGCCTCGGGCTGCCCGCCATCCTCCGGTACACGGCAGTAATCGGCCGGACAGAGATTGAACTCGTCGGCCATCAGGAAAAGGCGGATCGCATACAGGTACTCCCCATTCAGGACTTCCACGCGAACGATGCTGTTGCCCTCGGCCGGTAGGTACTCCTGGACAAGCGCGGTCCCGTCAATGCCCAGGTCCATTGTCCCGGCCCCGGCCGCCGTTCGCAGGGTGTCGGGCGTGTCGAACCGGATGATCTTCGCGCCGCTTCCTCCGATATTTGGCTTCAGGATGACCGGATACGCCAGGCCCCCCGCGGCCGCCGGCGCCTGCGACGCGTGGTTGATCACGCGTGCCCGCGGATACCGGAGGCCAAGCCGGTGCAGGAGGCTGATCTGCCGCGCCTTGGAGAACTCGTACTCGTATGTGTCGTAGCCGTGAAGGACATTGGCGCCGATCTCTTTCAGGTACGCCAGATACTGGAGCGCGTAGAGAATCGCGTTGCCGTGGCCCCGGGTGTAGGCCGATGGGCTCATCCGGTTGACGACCAGGGCGTACGGGCACACCCGCTCGGCCGGGTCAAACCGGTGTGCGTGAGCCAGGAGCCGGTCATACGCCACACCTCGCCGATCCAGCTCGGCAAAGAGAGGCTTGAACCATTCGGGATGTTCGTAAAACACGGCCAGCTTGCGGCCGCTTCCTGTGCGGTGAATGCTTGGCATTGTCTTGCTCCAGTTCCTATGGGAACGGGCGGCGAACCGTCCGCTTCCTCCCCTACTCAATCACCCCGAGGCGGCCGTTATGGCGCTCGTGTACCAGGGGCGCCTCTCGGCATCCACCAGTGCCGCATGGCCGGTCACAGCCCGACTGCCCTCACCTCGTCAAGGTCTCCGGGAAAGGCGCCGAGGCGCGAAAATCGCCCGGACTCATGGGTCCTTCCGGACGAAGGACTTCGCCCTCGCCTGCTTTGGCGACGGCCCAGGCCACCGCGTTCCAGGCGCGCTGCATCGGGTCGTCGGCATTTCCCCACGTGACGACGTGGAGTTCCTGCCCCCGGCGCACGAGCGTCACCATCCCCGAGGGCGTCCCCACACGGACCTCCTTCCATCCGACCGGAGGCACCTCGTCGGGCATGGTCAACTCCCCGTCCACCATCCGCACCTGGACGGGGAAGTTGTGCTCCGTGAGGAGCGCCAGCACCCGGCGCAGATCCAGCGAGGTCTCGCCTGGGAATCGGACAACGTGCTCCAAGCCCACAACAGCACCCTCTGGCCTGTCTTCCTGCGCCACGCGTGGAGCTTCGGGCGCACCCATCAACTTCCGGGAACTCTATCCTCACAAGAGAAAACCTACAAGCATTCGACCAAGTCCTCCAGGATATGAACGGCCCGCCTCCGATGACGCAGAGGCGGGCCGCTTTCTTTTGAGGCGGCGCGCTCACCGCCATGCAACACCGCCGACATCGCGCGCCTGAGCCCGCTGAGGGCGTGGCTTTCTCGCCACTGCTACAGGCCTATTACACACGAGCCTGCGACACTCTCTTGAGCCAAAAAGGCACATCTACCGAGGTGATGAAAAAGCAGTGAGTGTGTCCTTCTTGGTCACCACCTGGCCTTTCTTGGCTGAACGTCTTTCCTCCTTGCAACGTCTGCGGGGGGCCGAAGGATGGGAGAACGTAACCCCGCGGGTTTACAGCGTCCAGTGGGCGATGGACATTCTGCTCACCGTCGTAAATTCGACCAATGAGTGGAACAAAACATGCTATGCCTTCCCGGAGGTTAGGGCAAACCAAGCAGAATCGGACATCATGATGAAAAACGGAATTTCGGGCTTGCTGCCTCTCTTGACCTCCCTGGGGCTCTCCCTCGGTGCGGGGATTGCCCTGACAAGGGGGGCGGTCTATTTTGAGTTCAGCGAGACCTTGAGCCTGGCCCTCCCCATGCTCCCTGTCATCTTTCCGCTCTTCTTCAGGGTCCTGCACAGAAATACTGACGGCGAGGCGGCAAGAGCTTCCTCGCCCGCTTCCTTCTGGGGGAAGCAGTTCTCTCTCCGCTTTTCCGAGATGCGGTCCCTCCGGAGAGTCCTCACGGCCGTTACCCTCAGCCTGGCACTGAAGTTTGGTATGGAGGGACTCTTCCTCTACACCTTTTACCA
This sequence comes from uncultured bacterium, assembly GCA_964576535.1. Lineage (GTDB taxonomy): Bacteria > Methylomirabilota > Methylomirabilia > Methylomirabilales > 2-02-FULL-66-22 > 2-02-FULL-66-22. Next base: position 14,225 of record CAZNWB010000063.1, read on the forward strand.
GAAATCCGGCCTGCCCTTTCAGGCGCTATTCGGGAGATGGGAGGACGGCCTTTTCGGCCGATTCCTCCGCGGGGACCTGTTGGTGGTCACCGCATCGCAGGTCGTAGCCCTCCTGCTCATCCAAACCTTACTGCTCACGGCCGTCGGTGGGCTATGGATCGGCGCCACCGCTACGGGTTCGGGCAGTGCAATCCTCGAAGCACTCTTCGCCGGAACCATCCTCGCCTTCTTTGCCACGCTGACCAACCTTTCCCTTCTGTATGCCCAGGCCGCGTCCATCGCCGGCGCCGCCGCATCCCTGTTCAGTGCTGACTACTCCCAGGTCGTCGCCCTCGCCGGCCCCATGTTCCAGGTCTTCCTGTACGGATGCTGGACCTTGGTCGGCCAGCGCTGCCGCCGTGAACTCTCCAGCAGTCGTCCCGCGAAGAGCCGGCTTCCGAGCCCATCCCGCTCCCGCCAGTAACAGTTCCAGAGGAAAGCGGAACACCCGAGGGTCGGCTGCGTGCGTTGAGATGCGGGCAGGCAGGCACCGGGCAGGCTCTCGAGTTGGCGACCGGCCGCCTCGCCCGGGAGAGCCACCGGACCGGTCGCGATCACCGCACCCTGCAAACTGACCGGGATTCCTGGGGATTAGACCGGGGCTGTCACGGGATTAATCCACACCGGCGGTAAGTCAACGTAGTCAATAACACCCCTCTCTTCCGTCCCGCTCTTCCGGGTCTGCTTTCGAAATTTGCTGTCAAGCGACAACGGCCCGCGCCCCCCGGTCCCCGGGGAGGCGGGCCGCCGTGTTTCGCGGGATGGAGTTCTCAGCGCTTCGAGGGCATGGCGCTCATCGCGCCGATGGTGAAGCCGCCGTCCACGAACATGAGCTGCCCCGTCACGTAGGCCGAGGCATCCGAGGCCAGGAAGACCACCGTCCCGTCCATGTCATTGGGCTGCCCCGTGCGGCCGGCAGGGATCTTGTCCGTGACATACGCCACCCATTCCGGGTTCTGGAAGAGGATGTCGTTCTGCGCCGTTTGGAACCATCCCGGCGCCAGAACGTTCACCGTGATCCCGAAGGGCGCCCACTCTGCGGCCAGGGCCTTGGTCATCTGGGTGATGCCGCCCCGGCTGGCGCAGTAGGGGACGATGCCGGGCATCCCGAAGAGCGACGTCCCGGATCCGACGTTGATGATGCGGCCTTTCTTCTGAGGGATCATGGCTGCTCGGGCCACTGCCGCGGCCACGAAGAAGCCTCCCCTGAGGATGGTGTCCACCACGAAGGCCCAGTCCTCGGGGGTGACGTCCACGCTGGCCTTGCGGACGTTGCAGCCGGCGTTGTTCACCAGGATATCAATCTTGCCGAAAGCCTGCTGCACCCGATCCACCATCGGCTGGATGGTTTCCAGCTTTCGGACATCCAGCACACAGGGTAGGGCCTTCCGGCCCACCGCTTCGATATCCGCCTGCGTCTGCGCCAGGGACCCCAGCGTCCGGCTGGTGATGGCAACATCCGCACCGGCCCGGGCCAGGGCCCGCGCAAAGTATTGGCCCAGCCCCCGGCTGGCCCCCGTGACGATGGCCACCTTCCCACTCAAATCAAACTCTCCCGCCATCCTC